>CAJTPP010000031.1:18787-21909 GCA_910578235.1 uncultured Clostridia bacterium
AACCCTGCCGTTGCCTATAGGAATATCTTTTTATACATTTCAGACGATTTCATATACAATAGATGTGTATAGAGGAAGTACAAAAGCTCAGAAGAATATAGTGTCGTTCGGGACATATGTATCATTTTTTCCTCAGCTTATAGCGGGACCTATAGTAAGATATGTAGATATTGCAGGTATGCTGGAAAGCCGCAAAGAAAATTTAAATCAGTTTGCGGATGGAGTAAAGCTGTTTATTGCAGGTTTGTCCAAAAAGGTGCTTATAGCTAATCAGATGGGAGTACTTTGGGACTTATTACGTGCTGAATTACATACCGGCGGTGTTTTAGGTGCGTGGACAGGTATAATTGCTTTTGCGTTCCAGATTTATTTTGATTTTTCGGGATATTCAGATATGGCGCGCGGATTAGGGAAAATGTTCGGATTTGAGTTTCTGGAAAATTTTAATTATCCGTATATTTCAAAAAGTATAACCGAATTCTGGCGCAGATGGCATATATCGCTCAGTACATGGTTTCGTGATTATGTTTATATTCCGCTTGGAGGTAACAGATGCAAAAATCCGAAGGTGATATTTAATCTTTTTGTGATATGGGGACTTACGGGACTGTGGCACGGCGCAAGCTTTAATTTTTTGATATGGGGTTTGTATTATTTTGCGCTGCTTGTTATGGAAAAGTATATCTATGGAAAATATCTGGAACAAGCGCCTGTGTGTCTGCGGCGTATATACGCGCTGTTTTTCATATTAATAGGCTGGACTATATTTTATTTTGAGGATTGGGAACAACTTATACAGTGCTTTAAAAGCATGTTCACGCTGGGAGACGGCGGCATTGGAAGTATTGACGCGGTTAGTATTATATTGTCGTATTTGCCTGTTTTACTTAGCGCGGCAGTAGCTTCTCTGCCTGTATGGCAAACGGTTTATATAAAAATAAAAAACAGGAAGGTTGTTGCTGTACTTGAGGTGGTGTTCTGCTTGATCTTGCTTATTCTGTGCTGCGCATCGCTTGTAAATCAAAGCTATAATCCGTTTTTGTATTTCAGATTTTAACCGGAGGAACGATATGCTCAAAAAACAAGATATAATTATTACTGCTATGTTTTGCGGATTTATAGGTATTATGGCTGTTTGTATGGCGTTTTTGCCTAAAAAAACGATTTCGGAAAATGAAAAACGATCGCTTGCAGAATTTCCGGCATTTTCTGTCGGAAAGATGTTTAAAGGAACATGGGAGACAGAATTTGAAAATTATATATCTGATCATTTCCCCGCAAGGAATTTGTTTACAGCTATAGATTCATATTATATGCTCTATACCGGCAGAAACGGTTCAAAAGGAGTATATAAAGGTGAGGACGGTTATCTTTTAAATACTCCTGTTAAATGTGATGATGAGAAGCTTTGCGCGAATATACAGGCGGTCAATGAATTTGCAAAAAAAACAAGTATTAAAACTAAGTTGATGATTGTTCCGTCAGCAGGATATGTAATGGAGGATAAACTGCCGACAATACATGAACAATATAACGATGCAGAGATTATATATACAAAAACGGAGAAAATGCTTGAGTCGGGACAGATGATAGATTTGGTTGAGGAATTTAAGCGGAGTAAAGACAGTGCGCAGCTGTATTATAAAACCGACCATCACTGGACATCCGAAGGGGCATATATAGCTTACCGTCTATGGGCGGCAGAAGAAGGGCTTGACGTTAGGGGAAAATCAGATTATACTATAGAAACAGCATACGATTTTTACGGTACTGCGTACACTAAGAGCGCGTTGTGGAATGAAAAATCTGATAAAATAGAAATATGGGAATATCCTGCGAATGTGAGAGTGTTTATAGAAAATAAAGAATATGACAGTATGTTCTTCAGGGAGCATTTGAACGAGCAGGATAAATATCCTGTATTTCTTGACGGAAATCATGGTTTTGAAAGAATAATTAATAACAGTAATATCAATGGAAAGAAAATTCTTGTGATAAAGGATTCGTATGCTCACGCGTTTGTTCCGTTTATGGCAGAAAATTGTTCGCAGATTGACATGGTAGATTTGAGATATTATTTTGACAGAGTTTCAAAACTTGCGGAAAACAATGTTTATGATGAGGTTCTTGTGCTTTATGGTATAAGCAGTCTTTGCGAAGCGAATGATTTATCAATATTAAAATGATTTAATAAAAGCGGTTACAGGCTGTAACCGCTTTTGTCGTGCTTTATTAACCCCATGGATTTTCGGTAGGGTATCTGTCACCTTTGGGCTGATTATAGCCGATTTCGTCTACAGGCACGCCTATATATTTGAATACCTCATATAATGCTTTTGCGTGATGCCCGAAAGCAACTGCGCCGTGATGAGGATAATTCTTTTCAATCAATACATGACGATAGAAACGTCCCATTTCAGGAATGGCAAATACACCGATTGATCCGAAAGAACGCGTTGCCACAGGCAGTACCTCACCGTTAGCGATATATCCGCGAAGCTTAGAGTCAGAGGTCGATTGTAAACGGAAGAAAGTGATATCTCCGGGAGCGATATCTCCTTCCAAAGTACCGTTTGTAACCTCAACAGGTAAACTTCTAGCCATAATTTTCTGGTATTTCATTGAACATGCCGCCAGTTTTGTAGAGCAGGTATTTCCGCAGTGGAAGCCCATAAAGGTATCTTTATGAGTATAGTCGAATTTACCTTTTATATCAGCGTCGAACATTTCCTTCGGAACTGAATTGTTTATATCAAGCAATGTTACTGCATCTTCTGATACGCATATTCCAATATATTCGCTTAGCGCGCCGTAAATGTCCACTTCGCATGAAACGGGTATTCCGCGTCCTGTAAGACGGCTGTTCACATAGCATGGCACAAAGCCGAACTGTGTCTGGAATGCCGGCCAGCATTTTCCGGCTATAGCGACATGAGATTTTGAACCTTTATGCTCGTCTATCCAGTCGAGCAAAGTTAATTCATACTGTGCAAGTTTTTCAAGGATTTCAGGTTTTTTATTGCCTTCGCCAAGCTCTTTTTCCATATCGGCAACGACTGATGGTATTCTGTCATCATCCTTATGTTTATTGAACACTTCAAACAAATCAAGTTCAGAGTTTT
>CAJTPP010000031.1:21921-26291 GCA_910578235.1 uncultured Clostridia bacterium
CTACGCCAAGCTTATAAAGCTGATAGATAGGAGCGTTGCATGCGAGGAAGTTAAGCGGGCGGGGACCAAATGAGATTATCTTTAAATCTGAAAGACCTATTACAGCTCTTGCTATAGGAAGAAACTCATTAATCATATCTGCGCATTCTTCTGCATCTCCTACGGGATATTCCGGAATATAAGCCTTTACACCTCTTAATTTAAGATTATAGCTTGCGTTAAGCATACCGCAGTAAGCGTCGCCGCGGTCGTCTGAAAGTGTTCCGATGTTTTCTTCGGCGGCCGCTACGAACATTTTAGGACCGTTAAACTGCTGTGCAAGCATTGTTTCGGATATTTCAGGACCAAAATTACCGAGATAAACACAAAGTGCGTTACAGCCTGCCGCCTTGATATCAGCCAGAGCCTGTTGCATATGTATTTCACTTTCGACTATACATATGGGGCATTCATAAATATCTTCCGCACTGTATTTTTCAGTATACGCCTTGACAAGAGCTTTTCTTCTATTCACTGAAAGACTTTCAGGGAAACAATCACGGCTTACGGCAACAATGCCTAATTTAACTTTTGGAATATTTTGCATAATTTTACCATACCTTTCCGCATTACATGCTGGTTATTTTATTGATTATATAATAACATTTCCTTAAAATAATGTCAATATATTCATAACTAAAATCACAAAATCACATTAGCGGAAAACAAAAAAATTGGTAGTATTAAAATATATATTGCATACCCATAAAATGTAAAAAGGCTTGTGTTTATGCGGATAATTGTTCTGCAATATGTTGTTTTATCTGTGTTACAAAAACGAAAAATTCCATATTCATCTAAAACCCTTGCTATTTTCTGTATTTTTATGTATAATAAAGGATAGTAACTATGAAAGAGCAGGTGATTGCTTTGAAAAAAGGAGCAAATATACTGTTATCACTGATGCAGTTAAATATAGGAGGCGCCGAGACACATGTTGTTGAACTGGCTAAGGAACTTAAGCGCAGAGGTTTTAATGTGACTGTCACATCGAACGGCGGCGTTTATGTTAAAGAATTGGAGGAGGAAGGCATCAAGCACTATAATGTGCCGCTTCAGAATAAAAATCCGTTAAACATGATTAAGGCGTTTCGTCTTTTAAGAAAGATTATAAAAGAAGAAAAAATAGATATAGTGCATTCTCATGCGAGAATACCGTCCTTTATACTTGGCAGACTGCAAAGACGCATGAAATTTCCGTTTGTCACGACGGCGCACTGGGTGTTTAACACAGGATATGGATTAAAGTATATTACTGACTGGGGCGAAAAAACAGTAGCAGTGTCTGAAGATATAAAAACATATCTTATGGACAATTATCATGTGCCGGAGGGAGATATTAATGTTACGATAAATGGTATAGACACAAATAAATTTTCTCCTGATACAGATTATGCCGATATTATGGACGAATTTGGTATAGACAGGAACGAAACTGTTATAACTTATGTAAGCCGTCTGGACGAGTCGCGGAGCCTTGTCGCCAAACAGCTTATAGACATTATTCCCGAGCTTGACAGAAAGATAGACAGTCTCAGGGTGATTATAGTAGGAGCGGGTGATGATTTTGAAAATGTAAAAGCCATGGCGGAAGATGTTAATAAATCTGCCGGAAGAAATATAATAATTCTTACGGGCGCAAGAACAGATATAAACAAATTAATCGCTCCGTGCAGTTTGTTTATAGGCGTAAGCCGCGCGGCGCTTGAGGCTATGGCTGCAGATAAGCCTGTAATTATAGCAGGAAATGAGGGATATATCGGACTTTTTGACGAAAGCAAGCTTGATGTTGGCATAGATACTAACTTCTGCTGCCGTGGCTGTGAGCAGTCAGATCCGGAGCTTATAAAGCGTGATGTGCTGTCATTCTTTGAGATGGATACTGACGCCCGGAAAGCGCTGGGTGAATATGGACGGGAGCTTATAAAAAAAGAGTATTCTGTAAGCCGTATGGCGGCGGATAGTATAAAAGTATATGACTGGGCGCTGCAAAAGAATAAAGAAATTCTTATTTCAGGCTATTACGGCTTCAAGAACAGCGGAGATGATGCTCTTTTAAAAGCGATAATACAGGATTTAAAGGTATGCAGAGAAAGCCCGAATATTGTAGTATTAAGCGCAAATCCGCGCGAAACAATGGAAAATTACAGAGTAAAGTCTATAAACAGGCTTGCGCCTATAACAATATTAAGGCATATGAACAGGGCGGAGATGCTTATTTCCGGCGGCGGCACGCTTATTCAGGATAGAACAAGCACAAAGTCTTTGTGGTATTATCTAATGATTATTTCCGCAGCGCTGAAAAAAAACTTGAAAGTTATGCTTTATTCAAACGGAATAGGTCCGCTGGAGAAAAAGAAAAATATTAAGGCTACAAAAAAAATACTGGATAAAGTAGATTTGATTACGCTGCGTGATGAAAAATCGGAAAAAGCATTGAGGGATATAGGCGTTGATAATAAAAATGTTATTATAACAGCTGACCCGGCGCTTGATCTTGATGTTGCGGATAAAAAACGGGGTTTAGAAATACTTTCCCGTGAAGAAGTCCCCTCAGGGGTAAAAATACTTGGTGTATCGGTACGGAGATGGCAAAACCTTGGTTCGGATTTTGAAAATGAAATTGCCGCGGTATGTGATTATGCTCACGAGAAATATGGTTATTATACAGTATTTCTTCCTATGCAGGCGAGCCGTGACATGGCGATTTTGCAAAATATCGGACGAAAAATGAAGTATAAATCATCTGTGATAAAAAAACGGTATTGTGTGGAAGATATGATTTCGGTTATGAGTTGCTTTGATCTATGTATCGGAATGAGACTGCATACGTTGATTTACGCGGTAGTAAACGCCATTCCTGTCATAGGACTTGTATATGATCCCAAAATAAGCAGTTTTATGGATTATACGCATCAGAAGCACTATATTGAGGTTGACAAACTAAGCAGTGACAATCTTATAAAAATGCTTGATGAGTGTGTGGCAAATTATGATGAATTAAAAAAGGATTTACTCGAGAATTACAGTGAGCTTAAGAAAAAAGCTATGTTAAACGGATCACTTGCCGTTGAACTTTATGAAAAAGGAAGTGTTGCTATTTGAGTAAAAAACATGCGGGAGAGCGGATACTTTTTACGGCGGTGCTTATGATAGCAGCGACGCTGCTTTCGAAAGTTCTGGGACAGGCAAGAGACTCGCTTCTTACTGCCTTTTTCGGCGCGGGAATAGAGTCTGACGCTTTTTACACGGCGTCTACAATTCCTACCACATTGTTTGATGTGGTTATAGGCGGAGTTATATCCGCGACATTTATTCCTGTCTTTAATAATATTATGTCGGAACGCGGCAGAGATGAAGCGATGGGGTTTGTGAATAAGTTTGTCACAATGATTGTATGCATAACGGTGCTTATATCAATAGCCGGAATTCTGCTTAGAGTACCTCTTGTAAAATTTATGGCGGAGGGGTATAGCGAGGATAAGCAGCAGCTGGCAGCAAATTTGACAGCGATTATGTTTCCTATGATTATATTTACAGGACTGGCATTTTCTTTTGTGGGACTGCTTCAGTCATTTGGCGAGTATAACATACCTTCAATTATCAGTCTTGTATCAAATGTGGCGATTATAATTTATTATGTAACGCTCGGAAAAACCTTTGGAATATACGGACTGGCAGTAACGATGATTATTGCGTGGAGCCTACAGTTCTTTATTGAAATTCCGTGGATAAAGAAATTCGGAGTGAAATTCAGACCGGATTTCAAATTTAGAGATAAATATATCGTACAGGCGATAAGACTTGCGGGGCCGATGCTTATCGCCACGTGGGTGCAGCCTTTGTATACAGTTATAAATCAGCGTCTTGCATCCAATATAGACAATGCGGTAACGTATATACAGCAGTCAAGCCGGCTGTATCTTATTGTTACGGGAGTAGTCAGCTTTGTTGTGACAAATTTGATATTTCCCAAGCTGGCACAGGCGATTGCGGACAAGCGTGACGATGACGCGAAAAAATTATTTACTGTGTCAATACGCGCAATGTTTCTCGTGATACTGCCGCTTATGGCAGGTTTTATGATATTGTCGCGTCCTGTTACGTCAATAATTTTTCATTACGGAAGAATGACGGCAGAGGATGTAAGCGCAATTTCGGTATTGTTGAAATACTATTCTATCGGTATGGCGGGACTTGCAATAAATGAAGTGCTGTCAAAAACATTCTTCTCGATGCGGGACTCAAAAATACCTATGAGAAATTCTATACTGAGCATGATAGTAAATGTTGTGCTGGCGTATATTTTGTTTAATTTTATGCAGGCGAGA
>CAJTPP010000032.1:0-2768 GCA_910578235.1 uncultured Clostridia bacterium
ACTATATATTGTATGCTTTACTCACTTTTTTATCCTATTTATACCTGATTGTATTCAACAAAAATGAAATATACTCATAGCGCAAAATAATATTATAACCAATCCATACGCAGAAAGTCCATATCGGCACACTTTCATTTCCTTTCTTTTATACAAATACTCGCACATATATGCTATAAAAAATGAACTCGCTATTTGCGCGGGCAATACATACCTAAAATCCGCTGTACAAGAAAATGTATAGGATATATTGAACTGAATATAAGAGACGGCAATAACTGCCCAAACCCATAAAGGAGCAAATTTTGCGGTTTTATTTAATGATTTATCCTTAATCAACGAAAAAAGCACCGCAAACAATGCCATAAGCATCAACATTAAATGAATATAGTCAATTGCCCACGCAAGAAACAATGATATACTATCCCATGTGAACTCACCGTGCACACCGCTTTTAATAAGGAGCATCCATATATTAGCATCATTTGGCATATCAGAATATGGCGCAGCTTTAAAATGAAACAGCGGAAAAGTAATCCATCGTTTAACCCATGATTCGTGACCTGTATAAATTGCTAAACCTTCAGGAAGTTCGTGAACAAAATTAAGCGGCTGTCCAAACTCAATATAATTTCTTATACCATACCATAACCCCAACGGAAAACAAATAATAGCAAATACAGAAAACTGTATCACCAATTTTTTTCTTTCTTCCGCATCCTTTTTCTTAACTGCCTGTACAAAATGATATATCATCAGCGGACCTGCTATAAACGCAGTTATCGCGCAATTAATCTTAGTCATCATTCCAAGTCCTATTGCGAAAGCAATAAATATAATATCTTTCATTTTTTGACTTTGATGCCACTTTAATGTTGCATATAACGACAAAATAATAAACATCTGCACCATTGAGTCATTATTCATTCTTCCGGCCGCCAAAATCTGCGCGGGATAAAAAGCCAAAAGCGCTATAGGGATAACCTGAACAGTTTTCTTTATATTAAGCCTGTCCATTATTTTTACCGTTGTAATCATGACAATAATTGAGCAGACACACGACACGATCTGAGGAATATATTCAAGACCTCCCCATTCGTTCGTACCCTTTATCAGCATCATTATTTTAACAAAAAAAGCTCCGACAATATAATACAGAGGCGGCTGATAAAACTGATACTCATTACCCGGCGGCAAATTGCCGTTTATAATATGATAAAAATACCCCCAATGACCTACCCCTTCGGCATTATTCATGCCAACATCATAACTTCTTGTAAAGGCATGGGTATAAAGCGTATATCCTATACGAATTACGCATCCGGCAAGAATGAGCATGAATACAGCTTTTTCAGCGTTAAATTGTTTTTTATACACTGAATACGCCCCATACACAAAAATCCCGGCAAGAGCAAGACGCATAATAACACGCATGTCGGTCTCGTCAGTCAGTTTGAGCAATCGAAATACAGCACAGCATATAATCGGCAAAATACATATTAATATATTTTCTGCCTTCACGCTACTTTTCTTCATGATATTCCTCCTCGGTATTTACATTCCAAATAGGCATTTTATCTTTTTTGTTATTTATAACAGCATCCGCCGTTTCAAAAGCTGTAACCATTGAATGATCCATGTTATTATAGCGATGCTGCCCGTTTCTTCCGACGCAATACAGATTTTCATATCCGTTCAGATACTCAATAAGCTCGTCCATGCGGCTGTATGTGTCAAAATAAGCGGGATACGCCTTCTTCACCTTTTCTCTGTGAGCGTCCACAATATCATTTTTGTCTATCACACCGATTTTTTCCAGCTCATCCTCCGCGAACTTAATAAATTCATCATCGCTCATATTCCAGTACTTATCACCCTCGTCGCAGAAATATTCCAGACCGATCCACACATATTTTTCAGCGTCTTTTACCATATACGGCGACCAGTTGTTAAAAATCTGTATTCTGCCAAGCTTTACAGATGTATCCTGCACATAAATCCAGCAGTCGGGAACAATGTTATTAACAGTTTTTATATTTGTTTTATTTTGAATTTTCAGCCTGTTTACAAGCAATCCCACAGTTATAAAATCTCTGTACGGCAGTCCGTCAGCGATTTCCTTCATCTCCGCCGGCGGATTTTCAAAAGCGTTGATCAGATCCTTTACGGGCATAGACGATATTACAACGTCCGCGTCAAGTGTTACGGACTCGCCGTTTTCCATATAATCCACGCCGCTTACTGCGCCGCCTGTTTCTCTAATCCTGACAACGGGACAATTCATTTTCACGGTACCGCCCATTTCCTTGATTTTATCGCATACCTTTTCATATAACTGTCCGGGACCAAGCTTCGGATAAATATACTCCTCTATCAAAGAAGTCTCGACTTTACGTTTTTTCTTAAACACCTTGCCAAACATATCCGCAATTACCGCTCTTATCGACAATCCTTTAACTCTCTGTGAACCCCAGTCCGCCGAAATATATTCAGGATGTCTGCCCCACAGTTTTTCCGTATATCCTTCAAAAAACATAGAATACAAAACTTTTCCGAAACGGTTTATATAGAAATTTTCAAGCGAGCTTTCCGGAAGCTTGTGAAACAATGCCGCCATATATGAAAAACCTGCTCTGACCGTTGTGAGGAAACCCATATTTTTAATAGTTTCCCACTTCATTGTAACAGGATAATCAAAAAACTTACCTTTATAATAAATCCTCGACACCCTGTTTCTTTTAAGCATAACGTCATTTGTCTTTTCAGGA
>CAJTPP010000032.1:2907-4635 GCA_910578235.1 uncultured Clostridia bacterium
TTCTGTTGCCGTTATATTTTACTGTCTGTGAAATCCCGCCTATCCTGTCACTCGCTTCAAGAATGGTGACACTGTAGTCATTCGACTTTTCAAGAAGCTCGTAAGCCGCGGTAAGCCCCGCCGGTCCCGCTCCTATTACCACAACATTTTTCATTATCAGTCCCCCTGTTTTGAATACAATATCTTCTTCCTTGCCGCAAAATTCCAGACAAGAACAATAGCCGCCGCCGCTATTTTAGACAGCAGAAAATATAAACCGCATATATCCGTAAAAAAATACATCACGGCCTCGGTAATAACAAGCCCTGCCGCTCCTATAATTCCGTATATAATAAATTCCGCGGCTTTACCCGCAATACGCTCATTTCCGCTGAACACAAGCCGTACCGACAATATATAATTTACCGTCAGTCCGACAACAAACGCGATAGCGGCCGCTATCATATAATTCATGAACATTTCGCAAAACCACAAAACAGCGGCGTCCGCCAAAAACGCAAATCCGCCCACAAATATGTATCTGAAAAATTGTATAAACACATTTTCAGTTTCCGCGCGAAACAACATGTTAAAATCAAGTTTAGCTATTATCCCTATAAATTCTTTCAATTAACTTACCCCAATATAATATCAATTTAGTCCCATAAACATAGACACAACGCCTATGCAAATAGGTATCACCATAGCAACAGCTATCACAATACAAATAATTCTCATTGTTTTTTTACTGAACATATCCATCACTCCTATTTCATTTTTTCAAGCAGCTGGTAAATTATCGTCGCCGCCTGCGCGCGCGTGGCGGTTGACTGCGGACGGAAAGTATCGTCATCCATACCTGAAACCAGACCGTTTGAATACGCGTGACGCACGCCGTCAAGCGCCCAAAGCGATATGCTGCTCAAATCGGTAAAATACATATCCGCGGGCTTTTTAAGCGCTAACGCTTCCGAACCGTCAAGACTGTACTGATAAACCGACTGCGCTATATACGCCATTTCTTCGCGCTTAACAGGCGTGTCAGCGTCAAGATAGCCGCTGTAGACAGCCCGCGGATTATTTTCCTCTCCGACAATACTGACAGCATAATCTCTTATCATAGCCTCGGGGATAAGCCCTCTGTCAAGCGCGCTCTGCACGCACGGCGCAAACCAATCGTCTGCGCGGACGTCAAGACATTCGCCGCTTCTGTAAGACATTTCGTCTATATCCGCCGCGCCGAGCGCCATCTTCAAAAATTCAGCGCGCGTCACAGTACCGTCAGGATTAAATTCCGTATCGCTCACACCGCTTACTATTCCCTCAGCGGCGAGAGTATCAATAATTTCCTCCGCCCAGTGTCCCTTTGTATCCGCAAACCCCGCCGCTCCCGCGGAAGAGGCAGACAATGCTGACGCAAGTACGGACAGTATAATTATTCTTTTTAATTTCATTCTCATTCTCCTTTGCTGCGCAATGATTTTCCGATGCAATAACATAATTGCCAAAAAGCCGCCGGATAGTAATTACTTATTGAAACTGTTTAGTTTATTCACTACAACCGCTGCCTGCGCGCGTGTAAGATTAGATTTGGGAGCGAATGTGCCGTCACCCATTCCGCTCAGAAGTCCCGCTTTTACGCAGGCGTTAACGCTTTTCTGATAATCGGCTGATATATCGTTATAGTCTGTAAAATCCGGCGCCATAGTAACCGCTCCGACAGGCGAAAGCGCTATTTCCGCCAGTATC
>CAJTPP010000032.1:4656-7244 GCA_910578235.1 uncultured Clostridia bacterium
CACGCGATATCGGGGTATTACCGCCAAATTTTCCAGTATAAATATTTACTTCCGCCGTCACCGCATCTTTATCCTCTGTCGCTTCCGCAAGCGTTTTTACAACTTTTTCAGCACTACAATTTTCAATCATTTTTTTCGGAATTAAATCTTTATCCAACGCGCCCTGCAAGTAATAACAATACCAGTCGTCATTCATCGCGTCAAGACACTCGCCGTCACGATACGCGTGACCCGCAATACCCGCCGAGTCCATAGCCATCTTCAAAAATTCCGCGCGTGTAACCGTGCCGTCGGGAGCAAATTTACCGTCTCCCATTCCGTCAACCAGACCCTTATCGGCAAGAGCGGCAATATATTCCTCTCCCCAATGACCGCTTATATCTGTAAAAACTTCCTTACCCTTTAAATACTGAGCCAACCCGGGCACACTCGTTTTTATATCCTCCGCGATCAGCTTTGCGACAGCCTTTGCGCCTTTCGCTTTCAAATGCGTATGATCATCCGTGCCTGCCGGATACGCCTTGCTTTCAAGCGGTTCGCATATAAAATATCCCGAAAGCACATCGTCCTTATCCATTGCGTTCCATGCGTCCGTCATAATTCTGTTCGCGTCGATAAACGCGCACCCTGTATCCCTTGCGATTTCACGCGTGGGATCAGCGTAGTCCTGACGCGACTCGGAAAATTTACCGTTTTCCTCGTCCCACCACGAAGCGGCGGAAGCCGTCATAAGCACAGGCGTACCGCCTCGCTTTGTGACTTCTCCCATATATTTTTCCGTTATGAGCGTCTTGTAGTCCTCAACGCTGATATAACGCTCGGGCTTGTTCTCCGCGCCGTCGTTAATGCCGAACTGAATAAACACATAGTCACCGGGACGCATCTCCGTCAAAATTCTGTCCAATCTGCCGTCGTTATTATAGCTCTTTGAGCTTCTTCCTCCCATTGAGCGGTTTTCCACAGCAACACCGTCCGTAAAGTAATCAGAGAAAACCTGTCCCCAACCCGTCTGCGGATATACCTTCGCATAGTCGTATGTCTGAGCGGTCGAGTCGCCCGCTATATATATGGTAGGTTTCTCTCCCTTTTCCGTTCTGTCGGCAAGCTGCTTTACCTCAATTTCTGTGACATTCGGGTTCTCTCCTATTACCTGCACGGTAATTTTACCGTCCTTCGGAACGACAGGCTGCTCGTTATCCTGCGACTGTCCCGCTTCAAGTGTGTACGCTCGCACACGCTCGCCGCCGTTTATGTAAATATTCGCTTTTGTCTCCGTCTTGCCGCCCGTGGTTATGGTTACGGTATAGTCGCCGTCGGGGACTTCTATTTCCTTGATAACGCCGTCGTCCTTATCAGCTTTAACCTTCGTCATATCAAAGATTTCAAAATAAAGCTGTCCGCCGTCAGCTCCGGCTGACGGCAAAGCGCATACCGACAGCACAGCCGAAGCCGCTATCAGAGATAAAATCTTTTTAAACATAATAATCACCATAGCCTTTCAGCCCGCAAACAGTAATTTAAAACCTTAACGCTTTGCCGCGGGCGGACAAGGCGTTAAATTGCTTCTTATTTTTAATTATACAATATTTATATATAAAATTCAACATAAAAATATTGTATCACAGTAAGCCACCTTATTTTATAACCCCGCTGAAAGAAAGCAGCTGTACAAATAGCTTCAGCATTGTTTCACAGAGAATATATTCATAATAGCCGTTGCTTACAGCGTACAAATTTATATATTCTTCAAGCATCTGACTTCCGCCGAGACGCTCTGAAATTTTTTCTGATATTTCGCTTTGACTCCTGAGCATTGCCTTATACTCGGCAGAGCGGCCAATTTTATCGTCAACCAAATCTTTAACCCATTCAATAAATTCTTCAAAAATTTTTTCTTCCATAATTTTCTCTCCTTTTTCATTACTATATTTTAAAACAATATATCAATATTTTGATATATTGTAACATTATATTTATCTTTTGTCAATGTTTTTATATCAATTACCTGCAATTTTATACCATTGACGGCATATTTTTCTCGTGGTATACTACATTTAAGAGAGGTGATTTTATGGCTATACACAGCACGCTTTCGGCTGTTTTGGGCGCGAAAAGAATAACGCAGAAAAAACTTGCAGATACGACAGGAATTTCAAAAACTACCATAAACTCACTATATAACGATAAAGTTACAATGGTAAGCTATAATGTTTTAAATAAAATCTGCAAAACACTTGACTGTCAGGTATCGGATATCCTGACATATGTTCCCGATGAGGAAGAAAATTAAAAAAACAAAAAAAATCCCGAGAGTTGCCGCTCTCGGGATTTCATTTGTGTGTCACTGTGGAAACACATTATCACTTTTATTGTCATATATATAATACACCGCTGTTCTATTTTTGTCAATACTTTGACAAAATATTTATAACAAATGTTCAATTAACAATATTTTTCCCTGCTAAAATATTGATTTTTCGACAAAATATGATATACTTATTACATTGTCGGCTTCTTCCGCTTGGAAGGAGGTGGAAACTGTGGAATATTTTATCGCTTTTATATTGTCTGTTATGGCAGGAATAATC
>CAJTPP010000032.1:7356-11942 GCA_910578235.1 uncultured Clostridia bacterium
ACTGTGGAATACATAATAACCTTTATATAATATACCGCCATTCTGTTTTTGTCAATACCTTTATAAAATATTTACATCAAATTCACACAAACCCACCCGGGCGCATATACTACAATAAAACTATCAGGGGGGATATTGATATGTGCGGAATATGCGGATTTATAAATTTTAAGACAAACCTTGTAAAAAACGAGGGGGAAAACAAAGCGATCGCGTATAAAATGGCCGAGAAGCTGCGTCACCGCGGTCCCGACTCGTGGGGCGAATGGGCCGGCGAGCACGCGGTGTTTGCTCACAGCCGTCTCGCCGTAATTGACGTGGAAAATGGGCTTCAGCCCATGAAGCGAACAGTTGAGGGACACGAGTTTGTAATCACCTACAACGGCGAGCTTTACAACACGGCCGATCTCAGACGCGATCTCGAAGGCTACGGATACGACTTTACCACAAACTCTGACACTGAGGTACTTCTGTACGCGTACATACACTACGGCGAAAAATGCGCTCAAATGCTTAACGGAATTTATGCCTTTGCCATATGGGACTCCATGCGTCAGCGCGTGTTCGCCTGCCGTGACCGCTTCGGCGTAAAGCCGTTTTTCTATACATATAAAAATGACGCGTTAATTTTTGCTTCCGAGTTAAAATCTTTATTTGAATATCCGGGCGTTGAACCCGCGCTTGACAAAACAGGACTATGCGAGTTATTCGCGCTAAGTCCCGCAAGAACGCAGGGCGTGGGCGTGTTTAAGGATGTGCTGGAACTTCGTCCGGCGAGATATATGATAATAGACCGTCACGGAGCAAAAATTCAAAGCTACTGGTCGCTCAAAAGCGCGGAGCATACCGACAGCTATGAGGAGACGATAGAGAAGGTGCGCCATCTTGTCAGCGACACTGTAAAACGCCAGCTTATATCTGATGTTCCCGTCGCGACATTTCTTTCCGGCGGACTTGACTCCAGCGTGATTACCGCAATAGGAGCTATCGAAAAAGCGAAAGCCGGAGAAAGACTTTCTACATATTCCTTTGATTACGAGGATAACAGCAAATATTTTAAAGCGTCTCATTTCCAGCCCGACAGCGACACGCAGTGGGTGCCGAGAATGGTGGATGAGTTCCGCACCAATCATACATATCTCGTATGCCCCAACAGCGCGCTCACAGAGCTTCTGGAAGAGGCTCTGCTTGCAAAGGATCTGCCCGGCATGGCGGACGTGGACGCGTCGCTGCTGTATTTCTGCCGTGAGGTTAAGAAAAATCATACAGTCGTTTTGTCGGGCGAATGCTCGGACGAAATCTTCGGCGGCTATCCGTGGTTCCGTGAAAAGAAAGCGTTTGAAACGCCGGCGTTCCCGTGGTGCTATGATCTGTCGCTGCGCAATAACATCCTGCTCCCAAGCGTGCGCGAAACGCTTGATCTTGACGGATATTCAAGTATGCGCTATGAGGAAAGTATAGCTGAAGTACCGGTATTTGACGGCGACAGCGCGGAGGAAAAACGCAGACGTGAAATTTCATATCTGAATATAAACTGGTTCATGACAAATCTTCTCGACAGAAAAGACAGAATGAGTATGGCAAGCGGACTGGAAGTGCGCGTGCCGTTCTGTGATCACCGTCTTGTGGAATATGTATGGAATATTCCGTGGGATATGAAGAACAGGGACAATATCTCCAAAAACGTACTGCGCGAGGCGGCAAAGGGTATTTTGCCCGAGGATGTGAGAGTAAGAAGAAAAAGCCCGTATCCAAAAACGCACAATCCGCATTACGAGGAGTCCGTAAAGACATTGCTCGACGGCGTCATTTCTGATCCGAACGCTCCTATCCTGTCCCTGTGCGACAAGGAAAAGCTTTCCGCCCTACTTAACGGTTCATCCGATTACGGCAAGCCGTTCTTTGGTCAGCTTATGGCAGGCCCCCAGTTTATCGGCTATATTCTGCAAATGAATTATCTGCTGAGAGATTATCATGTAAGAATAATATAAGAAAATATCTTTACAAAAACAATATAAAGTTATATAATAAATAGTAATTATAATTTATTATGCCGTCTAAGGAAATGCATAGGGCATTTCCTTTAAACGGCACAGCGCGAAAGGATAATAATTGCTATGAACGATATACAAAAAGACGTTTCGCTTGCGCAGCGTATTGTGGTAAAGGTGGGAACGTCAACTCTTACATACGAAAGCGGAACAATGAATTTAAAACTGATTGACCGTCTGTCAATGGTACTTTCAGATTTACGCAATCAGGGCAAGGAAATAATTCTCGTCTCCTCGGGAGCGCAGGGTATTGCTCTGGGCAAGCTCGGTCTTGCGGAAAAGCCGAAGGATACAAAAGGAAAACAGGCTATCGCGGCGGTGGGCCAATGCGAGCTTATGTATCTTTACGACAAGCTGTTTTCCGAATACAACAATACCGTCGCTCAGATACTTGTAACCCGTGACGACATCGCTATTCCCCGCCGTAAAAGGAATATTCAGAATACTGTCACAACACTTCTTGAAATGGGTATAATCCCGATTGTAAATGAGAACGACACAGTCAGTTATGATGAGATTGAAATAGGCGATAACGACACGTTGTCGGCAGTTGTGGCTGATCTCGTGGACGCGGATCTGCTTATACTTTTTTCCGATATTGACGGTCTTTACAGCGATGATCCGCATAAAAACAAAAATGCGCGGTTAATCCCCGTAGTGTATGATATCGGCGAGGTAAAGGAACTTGCGGGCGGCGCGGGGACAAGCCGCGGCACAGGCGGCATGGTGACTAAGCTGGAGGCGGCCGAGTATGCGACAAATGTAGGTATTCATATGATTATTGCCAACGGAAACAACGTGGACGCCATATACGACATACTGGAAGGAAAGCCTGTGGGAACGCTTTTTGTTTCCAAGAACTTTGAAAAATCTAACGAATAAAGGAGAATACCATCAATGAGTGAACTGATTGAAAAATGCGCCAAAGCAAAAGAAGCGTCGGTGCGTCTCGTATCTGTTGATACAGTGACAAAAAACAACGCGCTTGAAGCAATCGCCCGCGCTCTTACCGAGAGAGCGAACGAGATAATAGCGGCGAACAATACAGATATAGAAAACGCGAAAAATAACGGAACGCGTCAGGCAATGCTCGACCGTCTCACTCTCACAAAGGACAGAATAAATGATATAGCCGAAGGTGTCAGACAAGTAAAATCGCTTGAAGATCCTATAGGTGAAGTAATAAAAATGTGGAAGCGTCCAAACGGTCTTACGATCGGGCAAAAGCGTGTGCCTATGGGAGTTATAGCCATCATTTACGAAGCCCGTCCCAATGTGACGGTTGACGCGGCGGCGCTGTGTATTAAAACCTCAAACGCGTGCATTCTGCGCGGTGGCAGCGAGGCCATAAACTCAAACAAAATGATTATGAAAATCATGCAGGACGCCGCGTATGAAGCGGGTATTCCCGAGGGATCTCTGAATATAATCGAGGACACCTCCCGTGAAACGGCAACACAGCTCATGAAAATGAACGGATATATCGATCTGCTTATTCCGCGCGGCGGCAAAGGACTGATTAAAAGCGTGGTTGACAACGCCACTGTGCCTGTAGTTGAAACAGCGGCGGGAAACTGTCACGTATATGTGGACGGTGACGCCGATTTGGATATGGCTCTCAGCATTGTGCTTAACGCCAAGGTACAGCGTCCGTCAGTATGCAACGCCGCGGAAACACTGCTTATAGACAGCAAAATCGCTGAAAAATTTATTCCAATTGTCTTTAACGCATTAACAGAAAAGAATGTCGAGATAAGGGCGGACAAAAAGGCGAAGGCGATTTTTGCCGATGCTAGCGACGTGTCCGATGAGGATTACTACACCGAGTACAACGACTATATTATCGCGGTAAAGGTAGTTGACGGTATTGAAGAAGCCATAGCTCATATTAACAAATACAACACAAAGCACTCCGAGGCTATTGTTACAAATAATTATGAGCATTCGCAAAAATTCCTTAACGAGGTTGACGCGGCGGCGGTATATGTCAACGCGTCTACACGGTTTACCGACGGCTTCGAATTCGGGTTCGGCGCGGAAATCGGTATCAGTACCCAGAAAATGCACGCGAGAGGCCCGATGGGGCTCGAAGCTCTTACATCTATAAAATACATCATATACGGAGAAGGACAAATAAGAGAATAATTATTCCTAAAAAATATAGCATGTGTATATACACATGCTATATTTTTATCTTTTACAGTTTTGCGCCGCACTTAGCGCAGAACTTTTTATCAGACGTATTTTCCGTTCCGCATACTCCGCATATTATTTGCTCGCCGTCTGTCGCGGCGGCGACAGACGGTTTATATGAGTAAGCGGATGACACAGGCTTCTTCGCGTATTCATAAAAACCCGCGCGGACAAGCCCTATAAACAAAGGAGCAAACACGCTGTAAGCAATCGCCACAATTACCGCGATAATTCTAAATACAACACCCGCAAAAGGAATAAGCGCCAAAAGACTGAGTACAAGGCTGACAATAAAATACGCGGCAAGCACGATTATAACCGCGCCGAACATATTCAGCCTGT
>CAJTPP010000032.1:11959-25877 GCA_910578235.1 uncultured Clostridia bacterium
GTCAATCATAGACTGTCGCAGCGCCTCCGTAGCGCTTACATTCGGTTCACGCATAAGAATATACGGCGTAAACGCATAGGCGAAGCTCTTTGCCACAGCTATAAACGGTCCCGCTATAGGTATAAGAAACCACAACAGTATCCATAGCTTTTTCCAGCACATACCTCCCGCCACACGCAAAAAATTTTTAAATCCTTCAAACAGCTGATCGGAATAAACCTCTTTTCCGTTGTAGCCGTCAAGATAAACAACCGCCAGTCCCGCGTTCAATACCGCGACAACAGGTATAGTTATAATCGGTAAAAGCCCGGCGATCAATATAAGCGCCGACAAAAAACCGCCGAGTAAAGAAAGTCCCCAAAGACGAAACGGTTTAGCTTTAAGAATATTAAAAGCTCTTGTATATATATTTCTGATCATAATAACCTTAACCTTTCCGCCCGCAAACAATAGTTAAAAATTCCGACGCATTATTACGGGCGATAAGGCGTGAAATAGTCATTATTAAATTATTTACCCTGTCCGTAATACGCGTTGGCTCCGTGCTTTCTGTAATAATGTTTATCCTGAAGCTCCTGCGGCGCGGGCTTTACATTGGGATTGATAGCTTCCGTATGCACCGACATTTTTGCGACCTCCTCCAGAACAACCGCGTTATGCACAGCGTCCATACCGTCCTTCCCCCACGTGAACGGACCGTGATTTTTACAGAGCACGGCAGGTACAGCCTCATAATCCTTATCCTTAAAGAAATCGGCTATCAGCACTCCCGTATTTTTTTCATAGCCGGCGTCAATCTCCTCTTTTGTAAGATTTCTTACACACGGAATTTCACCGTACATATAATCGGCATGGGTTGTGCCATAACACGGAATTCCCCGTCCCGCCTGCGCCCAGCTCGTCGCCCACGGCGAGTGTGTGTGCACAATACCTCCTATATTCGGAAAAGCCTTGTAAAGCTCGACATGTGTCGCCGTGTCCGATGACGGATTATATTCCCCCTCTATTTTATTTCCGTTAAGATCGACAATAACCATATCCTCCGGTTTCAGTTTATCATAATCCACACCTGACGGCTTGATTGCAAAGTAACCCGCTTTCCTGTCAATCTCGCTCACGTTTCCCCATGTAAATGTCACCAGTCCGTATCGGGGAAGCTGCATATTAGCTTCATAAACTCTTTTTTTCAGTTCTTCTAACATATTATGTCCTCCCATTTCTTACTCCATATTTTCAACCGCCGCTTTTTCAATCGGCAATCCCTTTGCGTAACGCTCGGCAAAAGCGTTAAATCCGTCAACGTCCCGCTTGTCAGGCTCAAGCGTGTACACATCGCCGTCCGCGAACACCTTGTTATTCAGAAAATCTGTAAGCGTTTCACCGTCTTCCTTTGTCAGCATATACGATGCGAGCAGCGCTATACCCCACGCTCCGCCCTCGCCGGCTGTTTCCATAAGAGATACGGGCGTATTTATTGCGGCGGCCATAAATTTCTGACCGACATCCTTTGTCTTAAACAGCCCGCCATGACCGAACATTCTGTCAATACGCACATTTTCATCCGCAAGAATATCCATCCCCAGCTTCAGCGTGCCGAGCGCGGAATACAGATGCGTTCTCATCATATTCGCCAGATTAAATTTACTGTCGGGAGTACGCGCAAATAACGGGCGTCCCTCAGATATTTTCGTAATATTCTCACCCGAAAAATAATTATAGGACAAAAGACCGCCGCAGTCGGCATCACCCTCAAGAGCCTTGAAATAAAGCGTATCATACAGCTTAGGCACGCTTATTTCCACGCCTATCTCCCGCGCGAATTCACGGAATATATTTACCCAGGCGTTAATATCCGAAGTGCAGTTATTCACATGCACCATCGCCACATCATCTCCGGACGGAGTGGTTACAATATCTATCTCAGGATACGCTTTTTCGAGAGGTTTTTCTAACACAACCATGGCAAACACAGACGTGCCGGCAGAAACATTACCTGTGCGCTTTGTTATACTGTTTGTCGCGGTCATACCGGTTCCCGCGTCACCCTCGGGCGGACACATAGGAATACCGGATTTCAACTTTCCAGAAACATCAAGCAGTTTCGCGCCCTCGTCCGTAAGTGTGCCGGCGCTGTCCCCCGCCGTAAGCACCCTCGGAAGAATATCATAAATACTCCATGAATACCGCTTAACCGCGTCAATATCCGCAAATTTACCGAGCATACCTTCATTATAATTCTTTGTAGTACTGTCAATAGGAAACATGCCGGACGCTTCTCCCACTCCAAGCACAAACTCGCCTGTCAGCTTCCAGTGCACATATCCTGCAAGCGTTGTAAGATATTTTATAGAAGATACATGCTTCTCTCCGTTTAAAACCGCCTGATACAGATGCGCTATGCTCCATCTCTCCGGTATGTTAAAACCAAACAACTCTGTTAATTCTTTTGCCGCCTGTCCCGTGATACTGTTTCTCCATGTACGGAAAGGCGCAAGCAGCTCTCCGCCTTCGTCAAAGGCCATATAACCATGCATCATAGCGCTGAACCCTATAGCGCCAACCGTTGTAATCTCGGCTCCGTATTTTTCATTTACTTCCTTTGCCAGATTGCTGTAGCAATCCCGCAATCCGCCCCATATATCGTCAAGAGTATATGTCCAAATACCGTCTGTAAGACGGTTTTCCCAGTCATGACTTCCCGAGGCTATCGGATTATTGCTGTCATCTATAAGCACAGCTTTAATACGCGTTGAGCCGAACTCAATACCAAGAACCGTTCTGCCGTTTTCAATTACGTCTTTTATACTATCCATAATTCCCCTCCGTATAATTAATGTTTATATTATCTTTAATTATAACATTTTTGAAGAATTTAGCAATATAAAACGGCAAAATTTATAATAAATTTTGCGCGGACTGCGGGCTAACCGAACAGAAAACCGGAAAACCGGCCCGCAAAGCGATTTTAACTGATTTCCCGCAATCTGCCGGTTGCATTTTCAGGAGTATTATGCTATAATGAATACATATATAGCTTTGTGGAAGGTGACTTTGGTGGATTTACTTATATTCAATAAAATAGAGAACGACTCCTGCATAAAAGGAGTTCTGGAAAAAAACAATGTCGCTGTGCTTCGCGGTATTATAGAGTTTTCCGAGACGGAAGGCGTTACCAGCAGCGCAATAAAGGAATACGTGGCGACGCGTCTTGCAAATGATGACAACATTCTGTCACGTCTTGCCCAGTCGGACAAGCAGATAGGAGATGACTTGTACAAGCTGGCTCTGCTTGATATTGAACAGATTTACAAAAAACTATTTTCAATTCAGATTAAGTACTCTCCGTCCGGCAATCAAACCGGCTTTTATGACGGATATATAAACTCCATAAAGGCTATAACAGAAGCGACATCCGCGGGAGAGCTTCTTGACCGTCTGATAAATCATTACAGGATGCTGGGAAGCGGAATACTCTCCAAATATACCGCTTTCAAATATGACGGCGCGCTTGCCGGCGTAAGCGAGACAGACGCCATCACCTTTGGCGATCTTGTCGGCATTGAGCATCAGAAACAGACGCTTATCGAAAATACAAAAGCGTTTGTACATGGAAAAGCGGCAAATAACGTACTGCTTTTCGGCGACAGAGGCACGGGCAAATCCTCCTCGGTCAAAGCGCTTTTAAATATGTTCCGCGGCGAAGGCCTGCGCATGATTGAGATGCCGAAATACTTTATAAAGGACATTCCAAAACTTTCTAAACAGCTTGCGGACAGTCCGGGCAAGTACATAATTTTCCTTGATGACCTGACCTTTGAAAAGCATGAGTCTGAATACCGCGACTTAAAGGTGGCCATGGAGGGACAGCTTCAAGCAAATCCCGACAATGTGCTCATATACGCGACCTCGAACAGACGGCATCTCATACGTGAGAACTGGTCTGACAGAGAGGGCGGGGACGTTCATGTGAACGATCATATGCAGGAAACGCTGTCACTTTCGGAACGCTTCGGCATAAGTCTTGTATTTTCCGCTCCGACACAGAAGGAATATCTGAATATCGTCTCCGAAATGCTGAAAAAGCACAATATGGAAATGAACGGCGATATAGAAAAGCGGGCTATAGTCTGGCAGATGAATTACGGAGGAAGAAGCGCGCGCTGCGCGAAGCAGTTTGTAACCTCATATATTTCTAAATAAATTCTGGAAGGGAAGATTTTTAATGAAAAAGAAGATTATATCACTTATACTTACAGCCTCGGCGGTTATGAGCGTCACAGCCTTTGCCGAGACTATTAACGCGGTAAACAGAAATGGTCTTGAATTCTCACAGCCGTCCGAAACAAAAGCAATCCTTATGTGCTATGACAATAACGGGACGCTTGTATACAGCGGGCTTTACAAATCAGATGACGGCAGCTTTAAGGCGAACGTTCCCGCGCAGTACGAAAACACAAAGAAAAAGCTTTACTTTGTTGACACAAAGAAGTTTATGGACATATCGGAAAGCGAAGCTCCTGACATGACAGCTTCACCCGCTCCTACAAATACTCCGTCAGAGACAGATAAACCGTCAGAGACAGCCGCTCCGCAGCCGACAAAGACGCCCTCGTCCTCTGCTTCAAAATATCCGTCAATCTATGAAAAAGCCGTAGACGCTATTTACGCGCCCGCGCTTGTAACAGACGTTGAAACGCGCGTAAACGGCGACAACGAGAACATATACGCGGTAAAGGTATTCCAGCACGGCAAAGAAGCCGTGATAGGTATTGAAGCGGATCTCGCAATTTCAACAGCCTCGGAGGAATACTCATATATGCGGGGACAAAACGTCGGTTCGCTCCAAAAAGGCGATGTTATCTGCCTAACCGCAAATGTTTCGGGAGATACCGTAAGGACAGTCGATTTCATTTTCAGACCGACAGATACGGACATTGTCACCGGAACGGCAGATTACGGAACAAACTTTGAGAAACTGTTTGTTTCAGACGGAAAGGTCGCGGGAAAATGGTCTTTCATGAAATACGGTGAAAAACCGTCATCAGAAAAATACAAATACGCCTTCGGTATTATAGGACAAAAAACAGGCGGCACGCTTATGCTTATAAATAAAGAAGGCAGTGAAGACAAAGGCATAGAAGTCGACATACAGGAAGATACCATTGTGTATACCTGTGACGTCAGCGCGAAAGATTACGAGCCTGAAATAGGAGATATCGGCGATATTCAGACAACTATACCCCGCAGCGCGTTTGCCGAGACAGGCACAGCCGAATTAAACGGAGACTACAGCTACAACTACGCGCTTGTGAGAACTGTAAACGGCACAGCGACAGACATGGTGCTTTATAATAATTACAACGACTAAATAAATCCTTTACCGACAGGAGGAATAACCGCTCCGTCCGCTTTGCGGAGGAGCGGTTCGTTATTATGGAAAATAAATTCAAATATTCAAATGACAATAAACGCTATCACACATGGAACTATCATCTGCATAATATGTTTGGACAGAAAGTGTTCAAGGTTGCCTTAAACGGCGGCTTTACCTGTCCGAATATCGACGGCAGCAAGGGAAAAGGCGGCTGTATATACTGCTCGGACGGCAGCGGAGATTTTGCGGGTAATCCGGCGCACAGTATTCTGAAACAGTTCGAAGAGATCAAGGAACGTATGCACAAAAAGTGGACCGAAGCAAAATATATTCCGTATTTTCAGGCTCACACCAACACTTACGCTCCCGCTCCCGTACTGCGCGAACGCTTTGAGGGCGTGCTGGAGCAGGATAACGTTGTCGGCCTGAGCATAGCGACGCGCGCGGACTGCCTTGAGAATGACGTCCTGGAATATTTGTCTGAGCTTAACGAGCGCACATATCTTATTGTAGAGCTTGGCTTACAGACGATTTTTGACAGTACCGGAGAGTTTATAAACCGCTGTCACACATACGCGGATTTTCTGGAAGGCTATAACAAGCTCAAAAAGCGTGGTATAAACGTGTGCGTTCATCTCATAAACGGTCTCCCACATGAGACGACTGAAATGATGCTCCAAAGCGCGAAAGCCGTTGCGGCGCTCAATCCGCACTGCGTCAAGCTTCATCTGCTGCATGTACTGAAAAATACCCGTCTCGCGCAGATGTACAATGACGGTCAATTTGCGCTTATGACGCTTGAAGACTACGTCCGCACCATTGTCGGACAGCTTGAGCTGTTCAGCGAAGAAACCGTTATACAGCGGCTTACAGGCGACGGCGGGCGAGACTCTCTGATCGGTCCGAAATGGAGCCTGAAAAAGTTTGTAGTACTGAATGAAATAGACAAATTGATGGTTAAGCTGGACACATATCAGGGAGCAAAATATACCCCCGGCACATAATCGAATTACTTTGTCAGTATATTTAATTTATGAAATAATGAAATTATATTTATTTTTTTTCTTTTTTATGTTAAAATATAAATATGATGTAAAATAATTATATATAAGGAGACGAAGCGAATGACAGAAGAATTACAAAAGCAGATCGGCGAATTTCGTGAAAAAGCCATGCGGTTCAGCAAGGGAGAAATAAGCGTCAAAGACTACAAAAGCTTTTCGGGCAAATTCGGCAGCTATGCTCAGCGCGGAGCGCAGTCCGCAATGCTACGCTTACGCATGGCGGGTGGACGCATATCCAAGGAACATCTGAAAGCCATAATTGATATGTGCGGCAAATTCGGCATAGAGCGTCTGCACTGCACGACATGCCAGACAATACAGCTTCATAATATTCCCTTTGAGGTTCTTGCGGATCTCATGACCGATGCTGTTGAAAACGGCTTCTACACTCTCGGCGGCGGCGGTGATTTCCCGAGAAATGTCATGGTGTCACCACTTTCAGGCATTGAGAAAGAAGAAAATTTTGACGTGCTCCCTTACGCTGAAAAAGCAGCCGAATATCTCATTACACAAATTGACGCGGTAAAAATGCCGAGAAAACTGAAAGTATGCTTCTCTAATTCACCTGTCAACAATGTGCATGCAACATTCCGAGACTTAGGTTTCGTTTCCCGTACTGACGGTAAATTCGATGTTTACTGCGCGGGCGGCATGGGACTTAACCCCAAAATGGGAGTAAAGGTATCGGAAGGCGCGGACGGTTCCAAGACTCTTTACTATATAAAAGCTATGATTGCGCTTTTCTGTGAATACGGCAACTACGAGAACCGTTCCAGAGCGCGTACAAGATATTTGCAGGATACGCTTGGAGACACACTCACCGAAAAATACAATGAATTTCTACAAAAAGCTCTTTCGGAGGGAGGACTTGACATAGAAGTCCAAGCGGAAGAAATTACAAAACAGGGAGTTACGGTAAAATTCAATTCAAGACGGATTATTGAACAGAAACAGAACGGCTTATACGCGGTCAAATTCCATCCCATCGGAGGTAATATAACACCTCATACGCTAAAGAATATTTATGAGACAATAAAAGATATGAAATCTGTTTCCCTGCGCGTCTCTCCTGACGAGACAATATATATTATCAACTGTAACGGCGAGGAAGCTGAAAAAGTTCTGACAGTCACGGCAGGCGGCGCTGAAACGGACATTGAGGAGTCCGTATCATGTATCGGAGCCTCCATATGCCAGCAGGGTCTCAGAGACTCCCAGGCGCTTTTACAGACCATTCTTGACGCCGTAAAGCCGCACAGCTTCGCTCCCGACGCACTGCCTGTAATGCATATAAGCGGCTGTATGTCGTCATGCGGAACACACCAGATCGGATCAATCGGATTACACGGCAAGGTGAAAATGATAGACAAAAAGCCTGTGCCCGGTTTTACCATTAATATAAATGGCTGTGACAGACAGGGACACGAACATTTTGGAAAAGAAATAGGCGTAATAGCCGCCGATGATATTCCCGAATTCATTGTGGAGCTTGGAAAAGCGGTCACAGCTTCGGGCATAAGCTATAAACAATACGCGTCTGAAAAATCGGACGAGCTGATATCTATAATCAATAAATATATATAAACGCAAATGAGCGTATTATTCTGAGATAATACGCTCATTTTTAATTCTGCCGTTCATGTCCGTTTAAAAAACATTTAACGCTTTATACTGATCATCATAAATATAGCTTTTATGATCCAATGAAATCAGTTACCACATCATATAAATGTATCGGGCTAAGCTGCTCCGCAATGCAAAGTTGAAGTAAATTTTCAACATATTCTCTGTTTACGGATATATCATTCACATGAAATTCATCATTATACCATATACCGTAAGTGGTATGCTCTTTGTTGTCTATTGTCGTTTTTTCTTCTGTTACCTTATACATCGTTTATCCTTTCTTTCATTGCTATTATGCAGTATTAAAAAGATCATACAAACATCACAGAATTTCATCTGTCATACTGCGTTAAATTACATCCCCGCCATCAGACTATATTACTATATTTTGTAACACTTTCAACAAGCGCCCAGCCGCTTGTATACGAACGGTGAGTTGCCTTTAAACGGTATGTGCCGCTTCCTGCATAATAGTTTACTTCAATTGCAGCAACACCATCTCCACTGTCTGACCATGTTTTAATTGTATTCCATGTACCATTATTATTTTTTTGCAACTCCACAGTTACTCCAGCATTATATCCATTACGCACAACCGTAGAACCCTGACAATTCAGATTCCCCGAACCAAGATTTTTAAGATAAACCGAAGTAGATGTGATACCGGTATATCTCGGCTGAATATCCGTATCAACAACTGCTGCTGTCTCTGCTTCTTCCTGAGCATATATGCTCATACTGCCCGCGCATGCGCTTAACGCCAATGTAAGCGCGAGTATTTTTGTAATTACTGGTTTTTTCATAGAAAAAATCCCTCCTTAAAATAGTTTACACATATAAAACCCTTTCAAGGAGGAATATTAGACATTATTCTACAATTTTCGACAAAAAATACAAAAATATCCAGTCCAAAGATAAGATTTTTAGTTTATCTTGATATCTTCAATAATCTGTATAAGAATTTCCTTTTCAATATTACCCATAACATTAACAGTACACTCATTAATATTATAGGTAAAAATATTATCCTTTGATTTTTTACTATAAAATACTTCAATCCCGTTTATGTTCATCCTCTCATCGATAGTATTTTCTGTATCAACGCTTATACCTCTGTCAATATTTCTTACGGTAATAGTAAAATATTCTTTATCTCTTTTAAATCTCAATGAAGAAAAAGATTCTAATACTTTTTCAATATCCAATTCAAACCCATCCGGCACATATCCCACTGTAATATATCCGTTTGAATAAGAAGTGCCGTCATTAAATGATATTTCTGTATTAGTCGGCTCGGTGCTCGTAAACATATTCATCAATCTGACACGCAGCGCACCCGCGTCAAACCCTTTAATTCCGAATGATACTATAGTCACAGCAGCTAATACAGCAACTGTTCTTGAAGCGTATCTTACAAATTTATTCATACGTATTTTACGTTTTTCCGAGTCAAACAGCTTTTTCATCTTTTTCTTATGTTCTTCTGATAATTCACATTCTTCGCCCTCCATTGCCTCCTCTCCAAGCTCTTTAGCAGCAAGCGCAGCGCTTTTTCTAAGTAGTTCTTCAAATAAGTCATCCATACCGTTTTTATTCATCATCACTGCTCCTTTCTCAAAAATTCCGCCGCCTTCTTTTTCAGACGATAAATCCCTTTTCTGACCGTGCTCTCCTTCATTAACGAGTTTTCCGCAAGCTCGGATATAGTATTCTTTTCAGTATAATACAATATGAACATTTCCGCATATACAGGACTTTCCTTTTTGACAAAATCTGTCACTATTCTGATAGCTTCATTCCTAAAAACTATATCCTCCGTCCCCAATTCCGCAGACAGTGACTGATTGTCATCTATATTTTCAGGATACCCGTGCTTATATATTTTCTTATATATTTTCCGAGCCTCATTTCTAACCTAGGTGGTAAGATAAAATGCCGCCTCGGGCCCTTCAAGATCAAAATTGCATTTCCCTCTCCTGATCAGCTTTTCAAAAACATTATGCACTGCGTCCTCCGCATGATGCTCATCCTTCAGCATGTACAATGCTGTGGCTTTCATATGCTTTGCATGTTTCATATATGCGTTTTCAACTTTTAATACGTATCTCATTCTATCTTCCGAAGAAGATGCTTTATCTTTCAAAATTTCCTCCCGCCTTCCACTGTTTTAACCATCTCATATTTTTTCTCTTAAACCGCGCTGCGAAACAAAACCTTTGTATTTATCAAATCTCCCGGGTTGACATTCAAAGCGTCCGCAATATTATACAAAACTTCAAGCGAAAATGATCGTACAATATTCGGCGCTTCAATCGCGCTTAAATGCGATCTGCTTATACCCGCTCTGGCTGCCAGCTGTTCCTGTGACAAGCCTTTCATTTTTCTTATTGAGGCTATAACCAGTCCGATCTCAATAAATCTGTCTCTGTTTTTAAACTCTACTTCTTTACTCATATTTTTTACCTCCTTTATTATAATTATATAATATCATGGTAAAAAATTCTGTCGTTTCTGTAGTGCTTTTGTCTCATATTTTAAGCATAATACGATATTATTGAGTATTTGTCTTTTGTATGAAGCACCTCCTGTCAGTATCCTTTAATAAATAACATTAGCCGCCAGTAAATAGGATTTTATCTAAAACTAAGATAACATATTTTTACTATATATGTCAAACAAAAAAGGCATCATTTATAAAAATGATGCCTTTTTATTAATTATTTATCTACAACCGCAGTTACAATCGCAATCACAGTCGCAATCATCATCTTTCGGAACTGACGGATCATCCTGACCGCAGTCTAAAAACTCGCATCTCTCCGGCGGGAAAAATTCATCAACTGCTAAGTTATTCATAAGGAACCGTTTTAACCAATATTTCCTACAAATTTATAATGTATTTCAATACTCTGTAAGCGTTTTCCATCCACGATTTCACGCTCGCTTACAATTATTTTGTCTATCAGCTTATTTAAAAGTACCTTGTCAAGCGACTGCAAATCCTCTATTTCACGAAGTATATCCAGAAATCGCTGTATTCTGTTTTCTTCTTTTCTGCAATCCTCTAATTGTGAATTTAAAGCGTCAATATGCGTTTTGATTTCCTGCTGTTCGCTTTCTATCCGCTTGGACAATATTGTGAATTTATCCTCAGGCAGTATACCGCTCAGACGGTCATTGTAGAGCGTGTAAAAGCGTTTATCGTATTCCTCCTGTTGTTTTTGGTATTCATGTATGCGTTTCTTTATTTTGTCCGTATCCGTGCCATTCTGCGTATCATACCGTTTTTTCACCTTTGCTGTAAATGTCTTTTCATCAATGTTAAGCTGTGCAATATGTGCTTTTATGTCATTTAAAACAACATTGTATAAATCGTCATACCGTATGTAATGGCAGGTACACATATCCTTGCCCTTCTGTTTATAGCGCGTACAGCTTAAAACCTTGTGACCACTTCCGTTATGCGCCATTGACAGCGTGCTTCCGCAAGTATCGCAGTACACAAGCCCCGCAAATATATGCGTTTCGCCTGTATTGCATACGCGCTTTCGCTCATTTAGCTTTTTGTGCGCGTCATTCCACAACTGCATAGATATAATCGGAGGGTGTGTGTGTTCAACTACAATCCAATCCTCCTGAGGTACCTTTACAATCTTTTTATTCTTAAAGGATATTTTTCTCGTTTTCGCGTTCACCATTCGCCCAAGATACACTTGATTATTAAGTATCAGCTTAAGCGATATCGCATTCCAATTATACGGATTATCGCCAAGCGGTTTGTTTGCGCATTTTGCGCGGTATGCGCTCGGCATAAGTATTTTATCCTGACGCAGTTTTTTGGAAAGCCGTTTGTAGCCGTAGCCCTCATATGCGACAAGCTTAAATATATGTACAACTGTTTCTGCCGCTTCATCGTCAATCTCTAATATGTTTTTGTTTGTTTCTGACTTTTTGTAGCCATAAGGCGCATACGCGCCGAAAAACTCACCGTTATTCGCCTTTGTCTTAAACGCCTGACGTATCTTTTTGGAAATATCCGCAGGGTATGCCTGATTAAATAAATTCCGTATAGGAATTATTAAATCGTCATAATCATATTCGTTACAAGTGTCAACATTATCACCGACAGCGACAAATCTCACATTCTTTTCGGGAAAATAATTTTCGAGAAAGTGACCTGTTTCAATGTAGTTTCTGCCGAAACGCGATAAATCCTTTACCACCACCATATTGATTTTGCCAATCTCAATATCATTAAGCATTCGGTTAAACGACGGTCTTTGAAAGTTCGTACCGCTCCAGCCATCGTCGATATAGTAGTCATATATTAGAAAATGATTACGCTTGCAGTAGTCGCCTAAAATTTTCTGCTGTGTTTCTATGCTGATACTGCTTCCGTCTATTTCATCTTCCTTTGACAGCCTGCAATAGCAAGCCGCAATATAATTTTGCTCTGTCATTATCTATAATCATATCTCCTTTCCGAGCAAAACGAGATTATTACAATTGTATGGTAGCATAAATCGTCATAAACTGCAAGTTTTGCTGTGATTTTTTTTGTATCTGTCTAATATAATTTCCTCCAAAAGCTTGTTAAGCGTGTGTTCTTTGGTGTATTTAGAATTTACAATATATTCCGTTCCGCTGTACTCGTATTTTCTCATATATCCACCTCCGCTTTTATCCTTATGCGGATTGAAGATGAACAATGAATTGTTTAATATAATATCAGTAGCTTCGGGCATATTATTCACCCTCCGACAAATATATCCGCGTTACATCATCACGGTGATGTCCGAGAAGCTCAGATACTTTTTTACGCGCGGCAAAATCAGAGAAGCCTGTTTGTATAAGCTTCTCATACTGTTCGTGTGCGAATTTGTGTCTTAACCCGTGAAAAGTAATACGGTTATCCGTAAATTCTTTTCTATGGTAGGCAATAAAGCATTGCAGGCGTTTCATTGCAAGATGTGTTTTATCCTCCGGTTTGACAAATAGCTTTTGTCCGACATGGGTTTCTTTTAGAATATCGGTTAAGGAAATACGAATTGATTCGTTAATCGGAACATATCTCGTAAGACCTCCCTTTCCCTTCACAAATAGCTTTCCGCTGTCAAGAGCGTTGTTCGCATCGTTGGTATCAATGCGAAAACATTCCTCCAGACGAAGTCCGGCATAACGCGCAAGCGCTAATATCGCTGTGTAGTCTTTGTGTCCGCACTCCATAGAACATGCAAGCATTAAATTATACTCTCGGTCTGTCCATGTTCTGTCAACACCACCGAATGTGCGACGTTTTAAGTCTAATTCATCATTAGTAGGTAATTCCGACCGAATGTACTGCATATTATCGTGGAAAAATCGTATTGCCGCAAGCTCGGTCTTGATAGTTGACGCTGACAATCCATTATTTTGCATATACTCCACATATGCAAAAATATGCTTCTTTGAGATATTGGATAGCTTCTGCAAATTATATCTGTTTGCAAGAAACACCATAAATCTCTTGAACGCTTTGGCGTACCGTTCACGCGTTTTGAAGCTGCCTAACTTTAAATGGTGGAACAGCTTATTGAATTGTACCTCTAAATTTTTGTATGTATTTTTCATTATAGTCCTTTCCTCAAAATCGGCACAATAAGACACGGAATTTAAGGTTGTTACCTCTGTATTTCCAGATATGAACTGACAAAGAACCGCATATTCACCGTACTTGCGAGTATCTTTTTCATCTCTGTCTCCATTTTGTATAGCTTATTGCTCGGTTAGTAATATTGCCGCAAATCTTGTTGTTTGGATAAAATCCTGCGGCAGCATCTACCTCTAAACTCAGGTGCTATTATGCCGATGCTGA
>CAJTPP010000033.1 GCA_910578235.1 uncultured Clostridia bacterium
AAAAAGGCGAAAAAAGAATTATCGGAAATTGATATTATAAAATCAAATGTTGACGCTATGCTCCAAACTCCGCAGCGGAACGAACCGACAAGAGAACAAGAGCTTGAATAATTCATTTAGGCGCAATATACAGGCTGACACAAATATTTTCATACGCTTTTCCGGCTGGGCGCGCAAAACTTCTTTTGATATAATTATTATATAAAATATTGAAAGGGGTTTTCACTATGAAACAGAAACTTATTACGCTAACACTAATTGTCGCCTTATCAGCGACAACAACAGCGTTTGCCGCAGAAATTCCGAGAGAAAGCGCACCACTTAACGCAACCAAACAGCAGATACAAATCGTTGAAAATCTTATCAGCGATATTCTTGACGAGGTACAGACTGGCAATCTTGGTTACACATTAGCTGCCGGATATGCAAATACAAGAATACGAAAAGCAGTTATGGCAAATCAGACAGGCGGCAACGGCTACGGTATTTTGTCGCCAATCGCACAGAACGCAATCCGAGTTATGCGTGATATGCAGCTCCGACCTGACGCATACACGCAAGCGGAGGAAGAATTAAAGGTATTGCTTGCTGACCTAATTATTGATGTTCAAAATGGCAAGGATTATATGGAGGCTGTCAAAGAGGCATACGCTAAAATCTATCAATCCGTCAATCCGAATTTCAACTATGACGAGCAATTTGCACTCGATACCTGTTATAGAGATATTCCCACTGTCGGAATGGAAAAATTCACTGTAGCAAGAAAGCTATTGTTTCAAGCGCAAAACTAAATAATCACCAAAGGAAATGTTTTCAAGCATTTCCTTTTTGCTTGCCTGAAAATTATTGACAAATTCTTTTGAATATGAATTAGAATTATATATAAAATAAACTCAAAAGGAGATGTTGATATGCAAATTATAAAACCAAAGGACATAGAAAACTATAAAGAATATTTAACAGAGGAAGAACGGTCACAATCGACGATTGACAAGTATATTCGTGACATAACCGCCTTTTGTCAATGGATAAACGGTCGCGGCATAGATAAAAAAGCAGTTTTGGAATATAAAGAACATCTTATATCCACATACGCGCCGAGAAGTGTCAATTCGATTTTATCATCGCTCAACAGCCTGTTTGACTATCTCAGCTGGCACGATTGCAAGGTGAAAACATTAAAAATCCAAAAGCAGATATTTTCTGACAAAGATAAGGAGCTAACCAAAACAGAATATATGAGGCTACTGCAAGCGGCAAAGAATAATAAACGGTTATATTATCTTATGCAAACGATATGCTCAACGGGCTTGAGAGTTTCCGAATTACGTTATATTACTTGCGAAGCCGTAGCAATCGGACAAGCCAATATCCATTGTAAAGGTAAAATGCGAACGGTGATTTTACCAAAGCAGCTATGCAAAATCCTCAAAGGCTACATCAAGGAACAAAATATAAAAAGCGGCGCTGTTTTCATCACAAAGACTGGCAAACCGCTTGACAGGTCAAATATATGGTCTGATATGAAAAAGCTGTGCAACAGCGCCGGAGTTGCGCGGAGCAAGGTGTTTCCGCATAATCTGCGCCACCTATTCGCTCGAACATTCTATTCCTTGCAAAAAGACATTGTGCGCCTTGCCGATATTCTCGGTCATTCGAGCGTCAACACAACACGCATTTACACAATGGAAAGCGGCGACATTCACCGCAAACAAATTGAGCGAATGAACTTAATTTGTTGACTTACCGCATAATACTGATTATGTGGTAATGCAATTAAATTATTAACTCAAATATACATATAGTTTATCATACTTCCAAAAAATAAGCAATAATTTTCAGAAAAAAACATCAAATTCTCTCGATTAAAATAAAAAAATGCACTGCAATTAGACCAATGATATTAAAATTCAAATATTGGTCTGTTTTTCGTGATGTAAATTATACACTAACATCATAAATTCAATTATAGATACCACATAATCAGTATTATGTAGTATTAAAAGACGAAAGGAGACGGATATTTTGCTAAAAAAGAAGAAAATCATAATTATTTCGGTAATGAGTGCATTGCTAATAGCCACAGGAGTTTCATTATGTGCCGGATTTGCAAATGATAGCAGCAAAGCATTTCAAAACCCTGAACAATCATTTTCAGATGTTCAAGAAACAGATTGGTTTTATGATGATGTCGGTTATGCAAGCGGAAAAGGTCTTATGCAGGGTACAAGCGACACGCTTTTTGCTCCGGACAATCCGACAACGCGGGGAATGCTTGTAACAATTTTATGGAGGCTTGACGGAGAGCCTATTGAGAGCGGTAATGATTTTTTAGATGTTACAAGTGATACATATTATTATGACGCTGTCGCGTGGGCTTCAAAATGCGGCATTGTCAACGGGTACAGCGATACCGTATTTAGTCCAAATGATAATATCACAAGAGAACAGTTAGCATCAATTCTATATCGCTATGCAGAATATAAAAAGTATGACATTTCTAAAACATCAGAATTAAGCGAATATACAGACAAAAATCAAATCAGCGATTATGCGGTTTTGGCTATGCAGTGGGCAAATGCAAACGGAATAATTACAGGAACATCAGACGATACATTATCACCGCAGGGTAATGCTTTGAGGTGTCAGATTGCAGCAATGTTAAAACGCTTTTGTGAGCAAATTATTCCGTCAAATATTGATAATGAAACAAAAGGCGAACACTCTGCAACAGAACAGCCAAAGGACGATAAAACAAGTTCAGGAAACAAGGGCGGGAATATTTCTGCGAATGGAAATTCGGTAAGTTCATCTGAAACAGAAAGTAATAATGGGTATCCGTTAATCTCAATAAATGATGTATCGGCAAAAGTCGGAGATGAAATCCAGGTAAGCATAACATTGAAAAACAATCCCGGTATTTTGGGAATGGCTTTAGCAACATATTACGACGAAGCAAATTTGACGCTTCAAAGTGTGGAAAACGGAGAGGCATTTAAAGATGTTTTGGATTTGACAACTTCACAAACTCTCGCAAGCGGTTCTCGTTTTCTCTGGGACGGAATTGATATTTCAGAGAATGACATCAAAGACGGTACAGTCTTGATTATGAATTTTAAAATCAATAACGGCGCACAAGCAGGAAAATATCCAATCACATTAAAATATTCCGATGGTGATATTGTGGATAAAAACCTTACAAGTATTTCACCGCAAATAGAAAACGGATATATTACAATAAATGATTAAAAGAAAGGAGGAGCAGCATTGAAAAAATATAAAATAATATCGTTTTTGATTACTATGGTAATGATGATGTCGCTATCAGTAACGGTAATTAAAGCTGATACGGCTGTAACAATAGCGGCAGATAAAGTAACAACGGACGGCAGAAATATCAGCGTTCCCATACGGTTATCGGGTAACATAGGCGGAATATGCGGCGCGGCAATAACTGTTTCTTATGATAAGGCTTTGACATTAACTAAGATAGAAAACGGTGAGGCATTATCGTCTTTAACAATGACAAAGCCGGGGAAATTGTCAGATAACCCGATAAAACTTGTTTGGGACGGTTTAGAGGCTGACAATACAAACGGAGTAATTGCAACTCTTAATTTTACCGTTCCGCAGGACACAGGAATATATAACATTTCAATTTCGTGCGAGGACGGAGATATAGTTGATGGAAATCTATCTCCTGTAAATGTTAGCACAGAAAACGGAAGCATAACTGTATCTGGAGAAATAACAGAACAAAAGCCGACGATCAGCATAGGAAGCGCAACGGCAAAAGCGGGCAGTCAGGTTAAAGTTCCGATAAGCCTTTCAGGAAATACGGGTATATGCGGCGCATCATTGGAAATTTCGTATGACAGTGCGCTTGTGCTATCAGATATTTCCGCAGGCGCGGCATTATCGTCATTGGTTATGACAAAACCGGGCAATATATCGTCTAATCCCTTTAAACTTGTTTGGGACGGACTGGACGCGGATTCTTCAAATGGAACAATAGCGGTTTTGACATTTACCGCACCGACAGAAACCGGCAGCTATAATATTTCTGCCGCATATACTGATGGAGATATTGTAGACGGGGATTTATCGCCTGTTGATATGAAAATAAATCAGGGACAAATCAAAGTAGAAGCGGCAGAAAGTATCACTGTTGAAATCGGCGGAAAGCAAGTTAATTTACCCGAAGTAATCAGCAGTAATAATATTCTTATTGCATTTTACGAGAATAGCGGAACAATGATTTCCGTTAAAAGTTATTCGGCAAAAGACATTCCTATAAAAGTTACAAACACACAAAACGCAGCATACGCAAAAGTAATGGTATGGGAAAGCCTTAATACATTAAAGCCTGTATGCAATGCGCAGACAGTTAATTTAAAATAAAGAAAGGACGGAAAGAAAATGAAAAAAATTACTTCTCTACTGCTGACAATAATCTTTACTTTATCGTTAGCAATGCCGGTTTTTGCGGCGGAAAACACCAACCCGACAATTACAGTGCAATCGGTATCGGGTTCGCCCGGTTCGACTGTTGATGTTGATGTAACAATTAAAAACAATCCCGGAATATTGGGTGCGACATTATCATTTACATACGATAATGGGCTTACCTTAACAGGAGCGACATCGGGAGATGCGTTTTCTGCACTTACAATGACAAAGCCGGGCAAATTTACATCACCATGTAATTTTACTTGGGACGGTCAGAATATAAGCGCAGACGATATTAAGGACGGAACTGTTCTTACGCTGCAATTTACAATCAACGACAATGCAGAGAATGGTACAGGGTATAACATTGCGGCTTCGTATGAAAGCGGTGATATTGTAAATATGGAGTTAAATCCGATTGATGTTGAAATTGAAAACGGTACGGTAATAGCTATAGATTATATGCCGGGTGACTTGAACAGTGATAAAAAAGTAAATCCGACAGATATTATTTTGCTAAGACGCTTTATTGCCGGCGGTTATGAACAGACTATAAATGAAACAGCGGCAGACGTTAATAATGACGGAAAGAAAAACCCGACAGACGTTATTTTAATCCGCCGTTACATAGCAGGCGGATATGGCGTTGACTTAATGCCGTCAAAGCCGTTAGATCCCAACGACCCATGTGCTCATGGACATACAATTGTTATTGATGAAGCAGTTGAGCCGACGTATGAAACAACAGGTTTAACAGAAGGCAAACATTGCTCTGTATGTAATACTGTTATTGTAGCGCAGGAAATCATTCCGATATTGCAAAAAGACGAGTATTCAATTCAATATGTATGTGATATGGTCCCGATGGGACCGGATAACAGACCGATTACCTACGAACCTGACACGTACAAACCAACGCAGACAAAGATTCTTCCTGTTCCCAAAATGGATACATATAAATTCCTTGGTTGGTCTGATAAGAGCGGAAGAATGTATGGCACTGAACTGCCAAAAGGCACAATGGGAGACTTAGTGTTATATGCAAACTGGGCAAGTGACAGAAATAAGGCTGAACCTGTTGCAAATTTAGGAGATCCTATTATCTGTGAAGATTCTGGCAATGGACAAATTCTATTTGTGTACGAAATTGGTAAAATCAAAAATATTCCATTGTTTGAAACACAGGATTTGCTTGTTGCCAACGGTCTTATTACAAGCACCGGTATCGTAAAACAAACCTCTATAACAAAGGGGAATGCAGAAGAAATCGGAAAAACTATAGCAAATACCACAACAAATTCTTCAACTTGGACTCTGTCAAAAGAATGGAATGAAAGCACAACTGTAAGCGAAGAATGGGCAAAAGAACAAGGAATGACAGTTACAGAAGCTGAAGAATTCTGCAAAAGCAACAGCAATACATATAATATGACTAATTCTTCCGGCGGTTCTTCGAGCTTGGTCAATAGCGACAATTCATCTTACAGAATATCTGCAAATAAGGCACATACAGACTCGACATATAACGAAAAGCAGAAATACACTGATTTTTATGTCGATGGCAAGTTGTCCAATACTTTTAATTTTTCAACAGGAATCGGAATACCGCTTGAAGGGTTGGAAGCGAATGTAGGTATGTCAAATACTACGGCCTTTGAAATTGGCGCCGGGTATGATGAGAAAAATTATACTCGAGATATAAAGACCGGCACCGATAGCTGGTCGAAGAATCTGGATATTGCCAACGCAAAATCTTCGACAGCTACTTCCACAAAAACATGGAACAGTTCACAGGGCTTTAGTTCAAGCCAATCAACGAGTTCCTCTCAATCTGTATCAAAGGCTGTTTCAGAGCTTATAAGCCAAAAACATTCAAAGGACTCAACCTATACCACGGGAGGCAGTGAAGGCGAATCAAAGGAGTATGCTTCTTCAAAAGCGCAAGAAGATTTATACAGCTCTTCTACTACCTATTCGGAAGCGGAAATCAATATATCGGAACGGAAATTTGAATCGACTGGCAATACATACGGCGCATACAGATTGGTGCAGGTTGGTATGGCACATGTATTCGGAGTTGTGGGTTATGATATTAAAAACAAATCGTATTATACATATACATATACCCTTTTGGATGATGACGAATATAAAGAGTATCTGGATTATTCCTATGACAGAACATTTAACGATTATGAAACAAGCGTTCTTCCTTTCGAGATTCCGGGTTTTGTGAACGATTATGTAAACAGCAGAATTGCTTCATCCAAGCTGCAAATTAACGATAACGGCATCGTAACAAAATATCTGGGAGAAGGAGATGATGAAGTTGTATTGATTCCGTCGTATTATACAAAGACCAATACAACTACGGGTGAGCCGGAATTCCACAAAATTACAGGTATTGCTCCGGGATTATTTAAGAACAACACAAGTATAACCGGCATATCCCTGGGCAATTTTGTAAATGAAATACCGAATTCGGCATTTGAAGGCTGTACGGCATTAAAAGAAATTGTATGTCCCAATGTCATAAGCATTGGCGCAAACGCCTTTAAGGGCTGTTCGTCTCTGAGTGAGTTTTCGCTGCCAAATGAGATAGAATTTATCGGCAATGGTGCATTTGACGGAATTCCTGCCATTAAATCCACTGCTCCGACAAAGGAAATTGCAAATATTGTGGCAAATTCCAATGCCCGAAACATTACTTTGGATATTTCAAATATAGAAGCTGACGATTTTAGCGATATGTCATTTGATGTTAGTGAGGCAGAAACATTTAAGCTACTGGGCGGATATAAAGAATATAGAGGACTAACAATTAAATCAGACGCTCAGAACACTATCATAAGCGGCATTACTGTTGCAGACTGTGATAGGATACCTATAGAAGTATCTTCGCCGAATGTAACGCTTGAGAGAGTTACCGTTCACGGAGATGGATTTGCACTTGTTCTGAAAGCAGATGAAACAACGCTTTCATTAGAGGGAGAGTCTAATATACGGTCTGAAAGTGCAAATAGTATAATTACAAAGAACATGAACATAGTACAAATAAACGAAGAAACATATTCAGCGATTGAAACAAACGGAAATGTTTTGGTTTGCGGGGCGGTTGACGGAGACAAGAATCTTACATTTAAGGAAGGTGAAATTAAGTATATTACCGAAGAAGAATATGTAAATTATCTTACATCAAGAAAGGTAACATTTGATGCAAACGGTGGTGTTCTTGGTACAGAAGTTGATTACAAAACAATTCCTTATAATAGTGCAATGGGAGAATTGCCGCTTGTCAGCCGTGATTATTACACCTTTGACGGTTGGTATACTATGGCGGACGGTGGTGAAAAAGTTACAGCAGACACCATGATGACATCATTAACCGATATTACATTGTACGCGCATTGGATTCAAAACGATGTATCAGCTTGGACGCTTGTTTCAGATGTGCCAAACGATGCGGAAATTGTGGATAGAAAATGGAATTATACGCTAACATCATATACTACGTCAAATTCGTCATCACTAAGCGGTTGGACAAAATACGATACCAAGCGAACAGGTTGGGGCGGAACGATAGGTCCGGTATATTCAAATCCATCAAACGGCGCAAGAAATGTCTGGAGCGAGCAATATGTAGCCTCTACAACAAAACACTATAAGTATTATCATAGATGGAACGGCTCTAGAACTTGGAGCAGTGACAGTTGGCAGCCGTCATGGGCAAGACATACTTGTGATTTGACTTATTCCTTATCTCCTAAATATTATGAGAATTTACAGTTTTACGGAAATCATCAATGTTCAAAATGTGGTGCAAATCATATGTGGCTACCAGATGGGACGTATACCACTAATAATTATTCAACAAGATGGTACTATCAAGAGCCGGTTTACACATATTATTATTCAAAAGCAGAGAATAAAGAAGCGACAGAGGAACCGAGCGGCGATAATATAAGCAATGTTCAGGAATATGTACAGTATAGATTAAAATAAATCAAACTAAAATTAAAACGGACTGTCTCATTTTATGGGGCAGTCTATTTTTAGTTGCCAATATAAGTAATTTAAAATACAAAATTTTTTATGGCAATTGTGAGGTTAGTGGAACAATAGAGGGTATTTTATGAGTGGCATAATGAAATGATATTCCCTTGAAAGTTCTAAACCGTAAAACGTAGGTTCTATGTGGTTTAAAAGTATTCTTTCGTTCCACTATATACTTGATTCATTAAATTTTGAAAAAAGGACACTTAGAACCGCATTTTCGTCAGTTTTGGTATAAGTATATGGGTATGGTGGATTTTGCGGTTTTTGAGGTCAAAAAACATAGTGTTTATGAGGTTTGTAAATGTTAAAACGTCCCCTGAATGATTACCTTTATGGCTCAAAATTCGTCCGCATTTTTAAGCTGATTTTCAAGGGTTTTAATATAACTATACATACCCCCTGAGTTTGTAGATTTTTCACTACTGAAAAAGTAAGCATTTATGCGGTTTGCCAGAGTTAAAATGCGGATAAAATTTCTACAATACCGTGACAATAAACGGGGCAGAAAAAGCAAATCACTTCAATTTTAAAGTGATTTGCTTTTTTATATTATTTGAAAGTTATATTTAATTATTTATTTTCAAGAATACTTTTAATTATATTTTTCATAGTTTCCGAATTATTATTCATAGGTATTGACTGTTGCAGCATATTCATTACAACATTGGATATATCATCAGTTGTAATCTCACTTATTGGCTTGTCCGATAATTCATTTTTCATTTCTTTAAACATTTCCGCTGTCATTGGTTGCGGAGTTTCTCTATCAACATTTTTCCGAATATCCTTTAATATTGCGACAAATGTATTTTTGATTTTATCAAGCTCGGCTTCGTGTTCGCCTAACTTTTGTGATTTTAAAAGTCGTATATCTTGTTGAACTTCCGATTTGTGTTTTGGATTGTCTTTCATAAAATCCGCCAATGTTGAGGTTGCCATATTGATTATATCATTTCTTGCTGCAATTCCGTCAGCAATGCTATTGTCAAAATACGCTTTTATCATATAAATCAGATACGGAAAATTCTTGTGTTCCAAAAGCTGATTGAGAATGTCAACATCAATCTTTTTTGAAACTATTGCTTTAACAGCCTTCTCCGATAATCCCAATTCAGATATATCATAATTTTTAGGTGAACGCACTGTCGTTAAACCAAGAATATAATCTGTTGAAACATTAAACGCCGTTGCAAGTTTTATCAATATATCATTGCTTATATGCGTTATCTTCCCGTTTTCAATTCGGCTTAACTGTGATTGCGGTATTCCTGTTGTCTGACTTAATTTCAATTTAGTCCAGCCCATTTTAGTTCTTAAATCACCGATAATTTCACCCGGTGTTCCCGGCAAGTACATAGCGACACCTCCTGTCTAATTTTAGTATATCATCAATGGTGCAGATTTGCAATAATTTAATGGATGTTTTTACCAAATCTCATACATCTGCACAATAGCAATCTGATTTAAAATTTCTGATATAATTTACTTACACCAATAGGAAAGGAGGCATTACATACGACAATACGCAACAAATACGGAATACCGCAGCACGAAATTGAGGCGCTTGTAAAATTCATCTTACCTAAGATACAAGAATTTTACGCAAGCGAAGCGGGAAAAAGAGAGTTTGAAGAATGGAAACAAGAACAAGAAACGAAATAATATAAATGGCAGTACCAATGAAAAGGTGCTGCCGTTTTTGTATGCAATAATATGTAGGAGAATAAAGCGGTAAATTGTATTTGCATCAATTAAGATTATTTGAAAGAGTGTTTTGTTGTTATGAATTGGACAAGAAAGGTTAGGTATATATAAATCTCGAAAAAAACATAAATAGCTAAAATGATATTTTATATGGTAATGGACAATTATAGCTTGTAAGATATACAAAAATAATTATTAAAACAAGATATTAAATCTTCAATGAATAAGAATAAGTGGACAAGAGATAGTATTATCCATGTAAAATATAGAGAGTTGCATTAAGTGAGATTCGCCACATTACATAAAATATGTATACAGATTTTATATAATATGTTGCTTCAGACTATTTACAAATTGCTCCAATGTTGATATAATATAAACATATGTAGAATTGGAGTTGATTCTGAGAATGGAAACAAAAAAGAAGAACAAAAGTGGCATGGTCGTATAGAATATTGATTGAAAAATGCTTAAGCGATTGATTGATAAAGGGATTTAGACACAAGAAGCCAATTATTTATCAAATTTATTTAACGAATAATAGAATAATAATATTCGCATAAATTTTGGAATATTTTTTGATATAATAATTTGGGTGAATTTGCGAATATATGGGAGGGGTATTAGTTCTATGGGTACTATTTTTATAGCAGGCACTTATGGAGTCGGTAAAAGCACATTATGCCACAAATTATCAACGATATTAAATATTTCTGATTATTCTGCCGGAGATCTTATTAGTGCTGTTAATGGTGAAACCTATGGAGCAAACAAAGTTGTTGGTGACAAAACATCGAACCAAAGCATTCTCGCTTTACAAGTCAAGCATCTACTTAAAGCTACTTCTAAAATCCTTCTTGCAGGACATTTCTGTATTTTTGATGCAAATGGTAATGTTGATTATTTGCCGGACAGTGTATTCTATGATTTAGAAATAGAATTCATACTTTTATTGGAGGCTCCAGTTTCACAAATAATTAAAAATTTATCTGTACGTGATAAAAAGAATTATTCTAAAAATCAAATTGTAGCTTTACAAAGGGCAGAAAGACAAAGAGCGCATGAGATTTCAGATAGTCTGAAATGTAATATTTATGTACATAGTATGCGATTTGATGAGACAGATGTTGATGATTGTTTATCCTATTTACAAAGGAGGAAATGAGTTATGAGAGCTTTGCTAGATACTAACATAATAATACATAGAGAAAACAAAATGGTTACCAATTATAGTATTGGACATCTCTATCGATGGTTGGATAAACTGAAATATGATAAAGTAATACATCCTTATTCCATAAGTGAGATAAGAAAATATAGAGATCCTGAAACACAGGAAACTATTTCTGTGAAATTAGAAGCGTATGAAGTAATTAAAACAGTTAAAGAACCTGACGAATTCTTTATAAAGCTACTTGATACTCCCAATAAATCAGAAAATGATAGAATTGATGATTGCCTTTTATTCGAAGTATATTCAAATAGAGTAGATGTTTTAATTACAGAGGATCGCAAGCTACGGAATAAGGCTTTAAAGTTGGGACTAAAAAATAAAGTGTTTTCTATAAATTCCTTTATCAGTATTGCCACCGCTGAAAATCCGAGTCTTATTGAGTATAAAATGCTTGCAGTTAAAAAAACATATTTTGGAAAAGTCGATATAAACGATTCATTTTTTGACAGTTTGCAGACAGCCTATCCGGGATTTAATAAGTGGTTTGCTTGTAAGTGTGATGAAGAGGCGTATATATGTAATAACGATGAAGGGAAGATTCTTGGTTTCCTCTATCTAAAAACAGAAGGTCCTGAAGAAAATTATTCTGATATTGTTCCTTCTTTTCAACCGATGCGTCGGCTAAAGATAGGGACTTTTAAGGTTGAATCCACAGGATTTAGATTGGGTGAGCGTTTCATTAAGATTATCTTTGACAATGCCGTAAAACGAAATGTCGATGAAATTTATGTGACACTATATACTGATAGAGAGGAGCTTTCTGCTCTTGCTGCATTACTGAAAAGATGGGGATTTGTTAATTATGGAATAAAGATTGGCAACGGGAAGGAAGAGCAGGTCCTTGTAAAAAGAATGCAATACTTTAATTCGAGCCTTTCTTTTCGCAAAAATTTTCCGAATATTCAATATAATTGTAACAAATACATATTGCCTATATACCCACAGTATCACACTACTTTATTACCCGATTCAAAACTAAACAATGAGAATGAGATTGATTTTTTGGGCAGAGAACCGCATCGATATGCCCTGCAAAAGGTTTATATTTCATGGGCACCTATGAATGGAGCAAAGCCGGGAGATATTATTTTGTTTTACCGAATGGGTCCGGAAGGGTCAAATAAGAAATATACCTCTGTTGTTACTACTGTTGCTATAGTAGATGAAATCATCAGTAATATAACATCACAAGACCAATTTCTTCATATTTGCCAAAATCGAAGCGTTTTTTCTGTCGATGAGTTAAATAACTTTTGGGCAAGACATAGAAATAACTTGAAAATTATAAAATTCATATTTGTTAAGAGTTTGACTAAACGTCTGACATTAGAATATCTTTGGAATCACGATATTGTTTCAGCTCCGAGCGGACCTCGTTCGTTTATGAAATTGACTGATGGACAATACGATCAAATAATAAGAGATTCACAGACGGAAATACGATATGTGCTATAAAGAAGAAGGGGTGGAATATTGAAAGTAATTCTTTTGCCTATTAGACCACAGTATGTTGAAAAAATTCTAAGGGGAGACAAAAAATTTGAATATCGGAAACGTCTTTCAGATCATGATATAGATAAAATTATTATATACTCCACATATCCTATTAAAGCTGTTGTCGGAGAAGTTGAGGTTAAAGGAACTCTTTCGATGAGCAAGACGGCTCTTTGGGAGACTACAAAATCACATGCAGGAATTAGCCGAGAAAAATACCGAAAGTATTTTGCTGACAGTAAAAAAGCTAATGCGTATATTCTTGGAAAAGTGTATCGCTATCCTGAAAACATTACTCTTGATAAATTGGGAATTAAACACGCCCCGCAATCATTTGTATATTTAAAAACATGTCCGTATTGTGGCAATATATTGTCAAAAAGTGCTTGTTTTTATGGTGTCTCTACATCAAATAGTGAGGAACATATAATCCCCTTTTCGTTAGGCAATACTACTCACATCATACCAAGTGGTATAATTTGTGATAGCTGCAATAATTACTTTGCCACAAAGATTGAAAAACAATTTTTAGAATTGGAATCGATACAGTTATTAAGATCGTTTCATACTATACCAAGCCGAAAGAATAATATACCACCTTTAGAGGTTCTAATAAGTGGAGAAACTTCTAGGTTTGAATTTGACACAAATAATAATTGTGCGTATATAGGGCTTTCTAATGATACGATGGACAAATTTATCAATGGTAAACTTCATGGTTTTATCACAAAAGGGATTGATATAGAAACACTTAATAACAATTATGTTGTAAGTCGTTTTTTATTAAAAGTATTTACTGAAACTTGCTTATTATATTCACTGAAGTATGCTTCTAAAAGTACAAAAACAGGGGTATATATGTTTGATGATACAATGAAACAGTTGTTTCAATATGTTAGGCGGGGTGATAAACAAAAAAAGGTATATAAATACACAGTAAAACAAGTCCAAGAAATTAAACCCTTTACAAATGATGATTTTGTGGCCAGCATTAAAATAAACTTTATTCCAAACACAAATCAGATATCTGGAATGACTTTGACATTGTTTGAAATTGAATTTGACTTGTTACTTTAATTATGAATAAGCTAAAAATATTTAATGAAAAAATGAAAAAGATAAGAAATAATATTTGTTTTTATAAAGTAATACGAAATCAAGAGTGTCAAAGATTTGATACTCTTGATTAAGATTTTCAAATGCTTATTAAAAATATATCAACATACCAAAAATATTACCCACAAATACAAGTTCGCCTTTAGGCGTATTTGCTCCACCAATTCAATTACTGGTCGAACACTTTCGATGTTCGACCAGTTTTATGATTCTTCCACCACGATTGTACCATAAATTTGATACACACCGAAACCGCAGTAAAACTGCGGTTTTTGTATATTTAACTTTAAAATTTTAACCTGCTTTTGATGAATTTTAAGTAGACTAAACTACTCCTGCCCCCCATTGGTCGAAATCGGTTAAAATTATAGTGATTTCGTCCCCACCTAAAACGAATATAAAACGATTAAAAGTATAGCTATTATCTTTGATTTACTTGTTGAAAGAATTCGCTAATTGCAATTTTCTTGAACATATGGTGCAATAATTAAAATTTATGAAGTCATCGCCTGCTGAGGCTGTATATAGTCAAAAACGATTGTAATAGGGAAAGGGAGGTTTATTAATATATGTTATTGAATAATTTAAAAGAATTAAAAGATGATATGCAAGTTTAGGCTGATAGCAGTATGTAAATAAAGGATGCAGAGCATTTGAATTTAAGTATGGATGAATTTATTAGTACATATTTAGAGCAAGATGAGTACAACATCTCTTACATTAATTTTTTTGCTGGAAGATGGCGAATGTATGGTATTTTTAATAAGCTTTCAAGTATTGATTTTACAGTACATAATATGACAGGAAGTATTATAGTGTCATTTTCGTAATTTGTAAATGTTGATAAAATAGTTGCTGTGAAATAAATATTCAATTGTATATAGGAATAGATTTAGGCGGTACGAATATAACCGCCGGAGTTGTAAACCAAGAAGGACATATTATATATAAATCATCTGTTTCGACTTTGGCACAAAGACCGATTGAGGGAATTGTTGAAGATGTAGCGAACTGGTGTGTGGATATTGCAGACGGCACAAGCTGTTCTATATCTGATATTAAGTCTGTCAGTATTGGCTGTCCGGGAACGGTTGATAATAAAGACGGAATTGTTGCGTATTCGTGTAATCTCCGTATGCAGAATACAGAATTGGGTTTAATGCTTGAAAAAAAGCTCGGTAAGCCTGTAAGCTTAGATAATGACGCAAATACGGCGCAATTAAGCGCAAAGCTGCACAAATGATTATGGAGGAATTTACTGATGTTAAAGCAAATCAAGGAATTTTAAAAACATCTTATCTTAGAGGAAAAGACTAAGGCGACTGGTGATAAGTGTGTCAGCAATATGACAGCATTTGTTAAATGGCTGAATGGATGCCGTATGAATAAGGATGCTGTGTAGGAATATAAGCAGTGGAATACAACAAGCTATAAAGTGAAACAAGAGATTGCTCTTGTATAGAATATTTATGCTTTCTGCTTATAATTTGAAGACGTAGAAAGTTAACTAATAAAATTGACAAATTCTACCTGATATTATATAATTTAATTAATATAACAACGGGGAGAGAGGTTACTATGAATACAGAGTTTGTGAGGTATCTGGAATTGCTTTCAGAAATGTATCCAACGATAGATGCGGCCTCGACGGAAATAATTAATTTGCAGTCAATTCTTAATCTGCCTAAGGGAACAGAGCATTTTCTTTCGGATATACATGGTGAATATGCTTCATTTTCTCATGTTCTGCGTAATGGATCGGGAGCGGTACGGAAAAAGATTGATGATGTATTTGGCCATACATTGAGTAAACAGGATAAGTGTTCGCTTGCTTCACTGATATACTATCCGAGAGAAAAAATTGATTTTGTCAAGCGTCAGGGAGCGGATATGAAAAACTGGTATAAGATTATGCTGTACCGTCTTATTGAAATATGTAAGGTAGTATCTTCAAAATATACCCGATCAAAGGTCAGAAAGGCGCTTCCGACCGCATATGCTTATATCATAGAAGAGCTTATAGCTGAAAAACCTGAGATTTTAAACCGCGGCGCATACTATGACAGCATTGTAAATACGATCCTTGAGGTAGGTGTTGCCGAAAAATTTATAGTAGCTATGGCAGAGCTTATACAGCGTCTTGTGGTTGATCATCTGCATGTGTTAGGAGATATTTTTGACCGGGGAAGCGGTGCGGCGCGTATTATGGATAGGCTTTGCTCGTATCATTCTCTGGATATTCAGTGGGGTAATCACGATGTCATATGGATGGGCGCGGCAGCCGGAAACACCACATGTATTGCTAATATTATACGTAACAGTATCAGATATGGTAATCTTGATGTTCTTGAGGACAGTTATGGAATTAATATGCTTCCTCTGGCAACTTTTGCAATGACAACTTACGAAAATATTGACTGCGGGTGTTTTGCATTGAAAAAACGCGGATCTCATGATATGGACATATATCTTGAAATGAAAATGCACAAAGCAATAACAATTATTCAGTTAAAACTTGAAGGGCAGCTTATCGCAAAGCATCCTGAATTTGAAATGGATAACAGATGTCTTTTGCACAGGATTGATTTTGAAAAAAAGACAGTGAATATAGACGGAATAATATATTCGATGAAAGATATTGATTTCCCGACTGTAAACAAAGATAATCCGTATGAGCTTACAGATAGAGAAGCGGAAGTAATGGAGAAATTAAGAGAGGCGTTTATTCACTGTGAAAAATTGCAGAAGCATACGCAGCTTTTACTGAAAAAAGGAGGTATGTATAAGACATATAACGGAAATATTCTTTTTCATGGCTGTATGCCGCTTAATGAGGACGGCAGTTTTAAGGAGATGATCATTGACGGCCGCGCATACAGTGGAAAGTCGCTTTTTGATGTGTTTGAGGAATACTGTCGGAAAGCGTTGTTGTCTCTTGATCATGAGCAGCGTAAAAACGGCGGCGATATATTATGGTATCTGTGGAACGGGCCTAATTCGCCGTTATTCGGACGTACGAAAATGAGCACGTTTGAACGCTATTTTATAGAGGATGAAAATTCGCATCTCGAGGGAAAAAATGCGTATTATAATCTGATAGAGGACGATGAAACCGCAAATAAAATATTGTCAGAGTTTGGCTTGGATGAGACAGGACATATAATTAACGGACATGTTCCCGTACATCAGAGTGAAGGAGAAAATCCGCTTAAATGCGGAGGGAAGATGATAATGATAGACGGAGGATTTTCAAAGGCCTATCACAAGCTGACGGGTATCGCAGGATATACTTTGACATATAATTCTTATGGACTTACGCTTACCGCTCATGAGCCGTTTGAATCGGTTGAGCAGGTTATCCGTAACGATAAGGATATAGTGTCAAATCAAGTGGCCGTACAGCAGAATGCAAATAGAGTAATTGTGGGTGATACTGATAACGGAAAACGCATGAAAAAAAATATAGATGATTTAAAGGAACTTATAAAGGCATACAGACTTGGCACAATAAGCGAGAAGGAAAAATAATATTTGAGAAAGGATTAGACAGAAGATATGATAAAAATACTTTTTGTATGTTATGGTAATATATGCAGAAGTCCTATGGCGGAATTTGTTATGAAGGATCTTGTGAATAAAAGCGGCTTGTCGGATAAGTTTTATATTGCCTCGGCAGCTACAAGCACAGAAGAAATAGGTAATGGTGTTCATTACGGAACGCGTAACAAGCTTGGGGAATACGGTATTTCAACCGAAGGAAAAAAAGCCGTGCAGTTAAAGAAAAGTGACTATGACAAATATGATTATATAATAGGTATGGACAGTATGAATATGCGTCATATGCGCCGCATGCTGCCGGAAGATGCGGGAGACAAAATACGTCTGCTTCTTGATTTTTCAAAAAATCCACGTGATATTGCTGATCCGTGGTATACTGGAGATTTTGATACTACATATAATGATATTTTTGAGGGATGTACAGCATTTTTGGATAAGTTAAAACAGGAGCTTTAAATGCTCCTGTTTTAAATATCTGTGTTCCATCCGTCAATACTGCTGTCATGAATAGCGCGGAATAAGCGCTTGCGCAGTCCGGGATGGGTTTCCTTTTCCAGCCGGCGTATGAGTTCTTTCATATATTCGCGCTGCGTGTAGCCGTCAGCGGGACATTCGCTGTGAATAACGGGAATATTATGATTTTTTGCCGCTCCGCGTATATCGCGTTCACGAACATAAATCATTGGGCGTATCTGATACAAATCTGTACGGCTGAGATATGTGACTGGAGAGAAGCAGTGTATTCTGCCCTCGTGCATGAGACTGAGAAAGAAGGTTTCAAGCACATCGTCATTATGATGTCCGAGAGCCACTTTACGGCAGCCATTTTCGATAGCAAAATCATTTAGTGATCCGCGCCGCATTTTAGCGCATAGAGAGCAGGGATTGGTCTCATTGCGGATATCAAAAATTACTTCTTTAATGTTAGTATATTTAACTTTAAACTCAACTCCTAAATTGTCGCATAAAGCTTGTATGCCGGAATAATCGGATTTATAGCCCATATCAAGCGTAAGCGCCGTGACGGTAAATTTTTTCGGATAATATCGTGACAGCTCAGCGAGAGCGCACAACAGCACAAGACTGTCTTTGCCGCCTGATACGCCGACAGCAATTTTGTCGCCCTCGTCTATCATATTATATTCTTCAATAGCTCGCCTTGTCAGACTGACTATTTTTTTCATATTATTTCACCGCCTTAATGGCTTCTGTTAAATTCACATTGCCGGTATAGAGAGCTTTGCCCACTATCACGCCCTCCACGCCTGTGCCGGCAAGCGCCTTTATATGGTCAATGCTTCCGACGCCGCCTGACGCGATTATGTCAGCATCTACTGATTTTGTCATTTCTGTCATTGCCTGTATATTCGGACCGGCAAGTGTGCCGTCTGTTGCGATGTCAGTATAAACAATGGTTTGCACGCCGATTGCTGCCATCTTTTTGGCAAATTCAACGGCGGTAAAGTTACTTGTTTTCTCCCATCCCTCAACAGCGACCATACCGTCTTTCGCGTCTATTCCGATTACAATTTTGCTGCCATACTTTTTAACCGCCTGTTTTACAAAGTCACTGTCAGAGACAGCCTTTGTTCCTATAATGACTCTGTTTATGCCGCAGGCGAGTTTTTCTTCAATGTCCTCCATTGTGCGTATACCTCCGCCTGTCTGTACAGGAACCTTTACACTTTCGCATATTTCTTTTATTTGAGCGGCATTTACTCCGTGTCCTTTAAGCGCGCCGTCAAGATCGACAACATGTATAAATTCGCCGCCGAGAGACTCCCATTTTCTTGCCATTTCAGCGGGCGAGTCACCGTATACTGTGACGTCGGAAAACTGTCCTTTGAACAGTCTGACGCATTTTCCGTCTTTGATATCTATTGCAGGATAAATTCTCATTCCGTAATCAGCTCCTTAAATTTTTCAACGATACTCATGATACGCTCTTTTTCCATTTTCATGCTTACTTTATTAACAATGAAGCGCGCGCTTAGCGGACATACGTCTTCGAGCACGTCAAGACCGTTTTCTTTGAGTGTTTTCCCCGTTTCCACTATGTCGACAATCACATCGGAAAGACCTACGAGCGGAGCAAGCTCTACAGAGCCGTTAAGCTTTATTATTTCAATTGTCTGTCCCTTATCTTCCTGAAAATATTTCAGCGCTATGCGCGGATATTTAGACGCCACACGCAGATTTGTCATTGTGTCAAGCTTGTTTTTGAGCGGCATGGGGCCGCATACAGCCATTTTACATTTGCCGAAACCGAGATCAATCATTTCATATAGATTTTTACTGTCTTCAAGAAGCGTGTCTTTGCCGACAATTCCTATGTCGGCGGCTCCGTATTCAACATATGTAGGCACATCAGACGCTTTTACAAGAATAAATTTCATCTTGTTAATTTCATCTGTAAAAATCAGTTTTCTTGTTTTTTCTTTCATTTCGGAGCAGTCCATGCCAATGGAAATAAAAAGCTCCATGGCAAGCTCCGCAAGTCTGCCCTTTGCGAGCGCAACTGTAAGATATCGCATATGTTTATCCTCCCAAATCAATGTTCGCAGCCGCAGTCATGGTGATGATGCTCATGACCGCAGTCACATGTGTTATTTTCATCAAACATAAGCTCGCTGTCATAGTAGCCTAAAAATTCGTTAGCATTGGTGTTAATAGTCTCATGTTTTGCAAAGTCTTCTATTATAAGCGCTCCATCGGGATATACGCGCATTATTGCGCTGACATTTTTTGTTTTTGAGTATGCGAGAGCCTCCTCGTAATTTTCACCGCCTATATACATTTCAACAAGACATCCGTTGACCCGCAGATTATATGCTATGTCGTAAGCAATACCTTCGGCATTGTGTTCGGCAAAGACAAGCGACGGGGAAATATCACGCGCTTCTTTGTCTGAAAGAACAGACATGAGACGGTTTATACCTATTGCCGCTCCGACAGCTCCTTTTGGCGCGCCGAATTGTCCCATGAGATTATCATATCTTCCGCCGGCGCATATCGGGAAGCCGACCCCGTGAGTATAGCATTTAAATATAGATCCTGTATAGTAATCAATACTTTCCAGCATGCCGAGATCAATAGACACATATTTTTCAAATCCGTAAAGACATAGCAGATCATAAATACGTTTAAGGTTGTCAAGCGCGATTTTTGACGTTTCATTAAGTCCCTTTACATAAGCTTTTTTGAAAACTTCCTCGCCTCCGAAAAGATACGGAAGCTCAATAATAAGATTTTTAATTTCCTCATTGATATTCAGTTTATCGGTAATGGATTTAATGCCGACGGAGTCCTTGGAGTCAATTCTTTCCCTAAGTTTTTCTATGGACTGTTCGTCAAGACATGCCTGTTGAGCCAGTCCGTTGAAGAAAGAAATCTGACCTATTTCCATTGAGAATTCTTCAATCCCTACAGCTATGATCGCTTCCATGGCGGCGGAAATGACCTCCGCGTCAGCCGCGGGAGAATATGAACCTATCAGTTCAATGCCGCTTTGTGTAAATTCTCTCTGCCGCGCGCCTTGAGTTTCCTCAACTCTGAAAACATTACCTGTATACAGATAACGCTGGGGCATAGGCTCCTGAATGGTTTTTGTGGACGCCATACGAGCGATAGATGTAGTAAAATCCGGTCGAAGCGCGAGTATTCTGCCGTGCTCGTCAAAGAATTTAAACATAGTTTCCTGTGAAATCTGACCGCCCATTCCCTCATAGCAGTCATAGTACTCAAAAGTGGGTGTTTCCGCTTCTTTGTATCCTATTGATGAAAAAACCGACCATATTGTAGACTCAATGTCTTTTTTTACGGCGCATTCACCGGGAAGTATATCATTTACACCGTTTGGTGTGTGCAGTTTCCAGTTAGACATAAATTTTATCCTTTCAGTTTGTTTTGCTTTATTACACTAAATTGCTAAAGCTATTATACACGCAAAAAGCATTGCTGTCAAGTATTATACTATAAATATTGAATTTTAGCAATAAAAAGCTGATAAACGGCTTTTCAGTCAGATATGTTAATAATTAATCTTCCTGTTTTTGATTGCTGTCAGCATAGTTTTATTATAATCGTGGCCGAATTTATTGTATACTTCCACACAATAGCGTTTATTTTCGGTAAGTTTTCTTTTTTGCAGATAAATATTTTCTTTAATACGGGGAAAAGAGGTGAAATGAATTTCCATATCCGTAAGCATGCCGAGCGCGGCGTCAACAGCGTTATAACCGTTTATTTTCATATTTTCAATGTCATATTTTGCCGCGGCGCGGTGATTTTCCATAGCCGATTTTTGCAGAGCGGGAGTAAACTCAAAGTCGGGCAGACTAAGCAGGTAAATGAGGAAATAGTGAGCAAACTCTATATCCTCTCTGAATATACCTAACGGCGCGATTGGGTTAACGTCAAACATGCGCAATTCAATGTGGTTTACTCCGTTTTTTTCCATAGCGTCAAGACTGTTGCTGCCTGAAGGCTTTAATCTGATAGGCAGGTACAGTTCGCCGGCGGAAAAAAGCACGCCGTTTTTTATATAGTTTTTTATACTGTTAATATATGTATATAGATTGCTGTAGTCAAGCACAGGTATGAAGTTGTTCCAGTAGCCTTTGTCGCTGTTGCGGCGCGACGCGTAGCCGTCAAAGCCGTCACCGTATCCATGATCTGTGTCCAGTGATATATCGTAGACAGGACTTGACGCTGTAAGCAAAACAATAAGCCAGCTGTAACGGCATATTTGTTTTGACATTCGGAAATAAAGCTCCGTCTTGAATTTTTTATAATTTGTTCCGTGGCATAATGAATGCAGAAGCTTGTCTGAAAATGAAAAATTAAAATGTATGCCCGAATACAGCATCAGGCGTTTTCCGTATCTTTTTTCAAGGTTCAGACGGTAATTGCGTTTGAATAGCTTATCGTCGCTGAACATAGCGATCGGAATATCATCCGTTGTTTCAAAATGCGGAGGATTGCTGTAAAGCCATAAATATTCCCCCTGCCGTGAAAGCTTGTCCTTAGCTTCTTTGTCAAGAGCGGTCAGCGTTTTTAAAAGACTGTCAATACTGCCGCAGACAGGAGTTATAAGTTCCAGCTGATTTTCACAGAAATCCTTGTCAAGATATTTATTATTGGGAAAGGGGTGAGGCGTTTGCGCGAGATGTCCGTATTTATTGACGCGCAGTGTTTCCCGTTCTATGCCGAAGCTGCCGTCAAAAATATATTCATTGTCTAAATTCAAAAAATCACCCCGGTTTCTGAGTATGTTATATGATTAGTATAACATATTACAGGCTATTATTAAAGGTAAATTTTTGAAAAATTAAAAAGATCAAAGTTTTTAGCTTTGATCTTTTTGATCAGTTTCCGCATTCAATGCTTATTTCATTAAATATTTTCAAATAATCATTGATCGATTTTGATTTCTTTTCCTCACCGCTCACATCCATTATAATATCGCCGTCATGCATCATAACCGCGCGCGTACCGTATTCAACGGCATAACGCAGATTATGTGTTACCATAAGCGTAGTGATGTTTTTTTCACGTACAATTTTTTCGGTAAGGGTCATGACGGTATCCGAGGATTTTGGATCAAGCGCCGCTGTATGTTCGTCTAATAAAAGCAAATCAGGAGATGACATGGTAGCCATAATAAGAGCGAGAGCCTGTCTTTGTCCTCCCGAAAGTGATCCCGCGGGAGTGGAGAGCCTGTTTTCAAGCCCCATACCCAGAAGCTCAAGCTGTGAGCGGTAAAAGTCCTTGCGTTTGCGGTTCAGTCCAAAGGAAAGGCCGAATGTTTTTGCCTTGTTGTCTGCAATAGACATATTTTCCCATATGGTCATAGACGGACATGTTCCCATAGACGGATTTTGAAAAACTCTGCCTATCTTTTGAGCGCGTCTGAAATTTTTCATGCCGCTTAGATCAGTATTGTCAAGGACGATTTTTCCGCTGTCAGAGGCAATGTCTCCTGAAATAATATTCAGCATAGTTGTTTTGCCGGAACCGTTTGATCCGATAACGCCGACAAACTCACCGTCACTGACGGTCAGGTTGAAGCCGGAAAAAAGAACTTTTTCATCAATTGTTCCGCTGTTAAATGTTTTATATATGTTTGAAAGCTCAAGCATTTGTCTTCACCCCGGCCTTCTTCTTTTTTAATGCAAACTCGTTTACGGCAAGCGTTACGATAAACAGAACGGTTATCATAAGATTTGTATTCTGAGACGGCAGACCGATTGCCAAAGCGGCTGAAATACATGCTTTATACACGATCATACCAAGCAGAACACCTGTAGTTATTCTCAGAAATTTAAGCTTTTTGAAAACTGTCGCGCCTATGATGACAGCCGCAAGACCCATGACAACTGTACCTGTGCCGGAACCGACATTAAACGCTTTGCCGTACTGACAGTAAACCGCGCCTGCGAGTGAGACAAGTCCGTTAGCGACAGCAAGACCGATTATCTTTATTGTTCCGGGATTTTGCGCGAGTGTTATAACAAGTCCCTCGTTATCACCGGCGCTTCTTAAAAGGAAACCCGATTTTGTGCGCATATACCAGTCAAGCGCAAATTTAGCAGCCAACGCAATTACAAGTATGATAATCAGCTTTGAATACATCCCAAAGTGACCGTTTCCGAACAAAAACGCCGTCTGTGAAAAGATAGTCTTGGTATCCATGCTGAGGAAATCAGATGCCTTTCCAACAATTCCGTAATTAATGGAATATAAAGCTGTCATTGTGAGTATACCACAGAGCAGATTTCGTATTTTCAATTTTACGTTAAAAATTCCTGTAAACATACCGGCTATTCCTCCCGCGGCAAATGCCGCGAGAAGCGCGAGCCATGGGTTTAATCCATGGTTTATCATAATAAAGCAGACAGCTGTTCCAAGCGGGAAAGTTCCGTCAACGGACAAATCAGGGAAGTCAAGTATTGTATAGGTGATGTAGACACCCATAGCCATTATGCCGTATATCAGTCCCTGTTCAAGTATGCCTATTATAAGCCCTTCAATCATATTTCTGACGGAGTGTTTTTAACCTCAGCTCTGTCTGCTATTGACTGTGGGATTGTCACTCCGATTTTATTTGCTGTGTCTGTGTTTATTGTGATTTTACTTTCTGTCATTGTTTCATAGGGTATTGAAGCTATATTTTCGCCTTTAAGCACTCTTGCGGCCATAACGCCGGCTTTTTTGCCAAGCTCAATGTAATCGATACCTGCTGATGCTATACAGCCATTTCCAACCTGTTCCTCCTCGCTGCCAAATACGGGGATGTTTTTAGCGTTAGCTTTTTCAAGCAAAACAGGGAGATTATCAACTACAGTGTTATCTGTCATGTTTGTGATACAGTCAACTTCTGTAAGCAGTAAATCAATTGCCTGCGGGATTTCAGCGGCATTCGTAATACCTTTTTCAATGATCTCAAAGCCGTATGTATCCGCATGTGACTTATAATCCTCGATAGTGGATACAGAATTAGCTTCACTGGTTGTATAAAGAATACCGATTTTTTTTGAGTCTGGCAGCATTTCTCTGATTAGTTTTAGCTGAGCCTCAACGGGCAGTTTATCTGATACGCCTGAGATGCCGTCCATGGCCTCGGTTTCACTTTTCGCAAGCTTTGCAGCGACAGGGTCGGAAACCGCGTTGAATATTACAGGGATTTTTTCCTCGTAGGACGCGTTATAGCAGGCCTGCGCCGACGGCGTGGCTATGCCGCATACAAGGTCAACATTCTGCGAAACAAACTGCTGAGCAATCTGTGTGTTTGTGGCGTCGTCCGCTTTTGCGGATTGTTCTACAAGATCGTATTTAATACCCTCGCTGTCAAGTCCCTGTTTAAAGCCCTCACGGCAGTTGTCGAGCGATGGATGATCCGCATACTGCAAAACGCCGATCTTGTATGTGTCCGCATCCGCATTGGCGGGAGCGTCCGCG
>CAJTPP010000034.1:0-7733 GCA_910578235.1 uncultured Clostridia bacterium
AGTCCTGATATAACCGCCCAGAATACATTTGAATTTTCGGGAAGAAGCGTGAATATAAGAACCGCCGCTCCGATTGCCGAAAGAACAGAGCTTATGTATGTGCCGCGTCTCAGTGATCCGAGCAGTGATTTCTGATCCGCGCCTTCTTTTGTTGAAACAAAGAATGTGCCTATAATAGAAGCTATGATACCGATTGCGGCGATCAGCATCGGTACAAGCACGCCGTTGAAGCCCAGTCCCGCCGCGGCTGCCAAAGCACCGCAGGAGATGATTGAGCCGACATACGACTCATAAAGGTCAGCGCCCATACCCGCAACGTCGCCCACGTTATCGCCCACATTGTCGGCAATACACGCCGGATTTCTCGGATCATCCTCGGGAATACCGGCTTCAACTTTACCAACAAGATCAGCTCCCACATCAGCCGCTTTTGTAAATATACCACCGCCGACACGCGCAAACAGAGCCATTGAGCTTGCGCCCATACCGAAAGTAAGCATTGCCGACATAATATCGTCAACTCCGAGATTAAACACAAATTTCAGAAGCATAAACCATATACTTATATCAAGAAGTCCGAGACCGACAACGGTAAGTCCCATAACCGAGCCTGACGCAAACGCGATTTTAAGGCCTTTGTTAAGTCCCTGCTGAGCGCCGTTAGCCGTTCTTGTATTGGCATATGTAGCTATTCTCATACCGACAAAGCCTGAAAGCCCTGAGAAAAAGCCGCCTGTCAGGAATGCGAACGGTACGAACGGCGTAAGGAAACCTGTAAACGCGAGTATGAGCAGTATAATGAACATGACTGCGAAGAATATGCCCACTGTCTTGTACTGACGCTTCAGATAAGCCATAGCGCCCTTGCGGATTTTTTCGCCTATAGCTTTCATTGTTTCTGTGCCTTCCGGCTTTTTCTTAACGCTGTAAAAATTCATCAGCGAGAATACAAGCGCGAGAACAGCGCAGATAAACACAGCTATCGGTGCTATTGTTTCCAAATTATTCATATTGAATAACCCTCCTTTATATATTTATACTACCATTTTATTACTATGATGAAAAATAGTCAAGCAATGATAAGAAATTGTAAAATGATATTGACAAAATTGTTGTATTAGAATAAAATTATCTTAATAAATTTAATTTTGGCGGGAGAAATTTAAATGAGTATTAGAAAATTAGCGGTTTTTGCGGCTGTAATTCTGTTTGCGGTATCAGGCGGTATGTGGGCTTACGGTAAAGTTTCCGAACACAGACGCGCGGAAGCGGAATACACTCCGTCTGTTTCAACGGTTACTGTCACGGCTGTGGGAGACTGCACATTCGCTACAGACGTCAACGCGCCGAGCGACGGCAGTTTTGCGGGATATGCGGAAGCGCAGAACGGCGACTATTCATATTTTTTCAAAAATGTCGCTCCGATATTCGGCGAGGATGATCTTACAATTGTCAATTTTGAAGGCACTCTGTCGAACAGAGGCTCAAGACAGGATAAAACATTCGCGTTTCGCGGCAAACCCGAATATGTGCAGATACTTACCAGCTCAAGTGTCGAGGCGGCGAATTTAGCGAATAATCACAGCGCGGATTACGGAGATGAAAGTTTAGCGGACACAATTAAATATCTTAATGAAGCCGGAATATCCAATTTTATCGGCACAAACACAGCCATGAAAGATATAAACGGAATTTCAGTGGGACTTGTCGGTATAGACGCTCTGAATGAGGAAGAAGCCGCAAAGCTGGAAAAATCCATAGGCACTGTTAAAAATCTCGGCGCGCAGCTTGTTATTGTCAGTATGCACTGGGGAGAAGAAAAGTCCAACGAGGCGAATAATGAACAGCAGGCGCTTGCTCACAAAGCGGTAGACCTCGGCGCGGATCTTGTAATAGGCACTCATCCTCATGTTTTACAGGGTATCGAAAAATATAACGGCAAATACATCGCATACAGTCTCGGTAATTTCTGTTTCGGCGGCAACAATAACCCCGCCGACAAGGATACCGTTATATACAGACAGGTATTTACATTTATTGACGGCATTATGCAGGAAGACGACAATATGACGCTTATTCCCGCTACTATTTCCGGTCATGATGAATATAACGACTATCAGCCGTCTATTGCCGGCGGAGAAAGAAAAACTCAGATACAGAACAGAATGCTGCAATACAGCGCTCCGTTCGGAATAATGAGTCTGAATTTCAGATAAAACAAAAAATATAGCGCGGAATTTAAAAATCCGCGCTATATTTTTTCTCCGCCTATAAAAACGCTCATTTTAACACACGGCTTTTGAAAACCCAAACGCGCGCTTTTAACGCATTAATCAAAAACATACAGTATCATGTGATCACAAATGTGTCAATTATAAATTTAACTCCCAGCTTCCAGCCGTCATAAAAACTTTCGCAGCAATCAATATCCTGAATATCATCATGCGCTCTCATGAACTGCCGCAAAACCTCCTTCTCTTCATCGTCAAGCATTTTTTCAAGCTTTTCTTCCAGCTCCATCGCTATATTCATAACCTCGCTGTATTCAGGCCTGCGCTTTGCGATAAACGGTTCAGGGCCTACATTTCCGTAAAATAACTCTCTTATTATATTCATAACAAATATCCTTTCTGTTTATTTAAGCAAACCCCTTGAAAAACAGAACGGCATAGTGTATAATATTTATGCGGTCTGTCTTTCAGGCAGATTTGCGCTTTCACTGAAGCGGTGTTTCCTCTGTACTATTAAGACACCGCTTCTTTTTTTATATACGCCGCTTTCATATACTCACCCCCTGCGGCAGCTTCATATAAAAATTAACGCAATAAAAAATGCGCTGTTTTTACACGGCAAAGCCGTTTTAAAGCAACGCATAAAAACACATTGCTCTGCTACTTGTGAGACACATAATATTCTATAAACTCCATAAGAATACATGAAAAACAGAGCATGCATTTTGTACTACATACATTTTATTATGGAGTCTATTCATATTATATGTCTCATTTATATTGTACCATATATTTAAATAATTGTAAAGTCAAATTACATAAAACATGTAAAAAGCTTCGGACAAAATCGCTCCCGCAGGAATAAGGCGTTTCGCTTACAGAAAATCACAGCTTAAAAACGGTAATTCACTGTAAAACAAAAAAGGACTGCTTTTACGCAGTCCCGACAGCATGCGGTATTTTATGCATGTCTTATTATCGCTATCATTATTCCCAGAATAGCCCCCGCAAACACCTCGATCGGCGTATGCCCCAAAAGCTCTTTGAGCTTTTTATTCGTATGCGAATAATCAGATTTCTGGAAATCCTCAAGAATTTTATTCAATATTGCCGCCTGCTGTCCGGCGCTGCGGCGTATGCCCGCCGCGTCATACATAACAACAAACGCAAAAACCGCTGCGACAGCGAAGATACCGCTGTCAAAGCCGTTTGCAAAACCCAGCGCAAAGGTCAGCGACATCACAAACGAAGCATGAGAGCTTGGCATTCCGCCCGAGCCGACTATTCTCTTAAAATCAAATTTTTTGTCCCATGAAAATATAATCTTCAATATCTGCGCCGCAAACCAGCCTATTATGGCCGTTATCAGCACCGAATTTGACACAAACTGATGTAAATATTCCATATACGCTCTCCTTAACTGCGCCGTGTTGTCAGATAATCCGTTAATTCAATAAGAAACTCCGCCTTATCCCCAAATAACGCAAGAGCTTCTTTGGCTTTATCTGAATATTCTTCCGCAAGCTCCTTTGATTTATCCAGTCCCAAAAGTCCGACATAAGTATTTTTTTTCTCCTCTGCGTCCGAGCCTACAGGCTTGCCCAGCTCGCTTTCGTCACCCGTAACATCCAGAATATCGTCCTGAATTTGAAACGCTATCCCGAGATTTTTCGCAAACTCGTCAACAGCCTTAATCTGTTCATCACTTCCGCCGCCTATAAGCGCGCCTATCGCGCATGCGGAGCGTATTATCGCGCCCGTTTTGTTAAGATGCAGATACCGAAGCATATCAAGCGTGATCTCTCTGCCCTCGCTTTCCATATCGACTATCTGACCGCCTATCATCCCCTCGGCGCCCGAGGATACCGCAAGCATATTTATCGCTTTCATAACCCGCCGCGTATCATCTCCGCTGTATTCCGAAACCACCTCAAACGCCTTGTTAAGCAAAGCGTCGCCGGCTAAAACAGCCGTCGCCTCACCGAACTTTATATGGCTCGTAGGCATACCTCGCCGCAAATCGTCATTATCCATCGCCGGCAGATCGTCATGTATAAGCGAATATGTGTGTATCATCTCCATCGCGCAGGCAAACGGAATAACCTCATTCACATCGCCGCCGCATATTTTACACGCGTTCATCATAAGTATCGGACGAAGTCTTTTTCCTCCCGCAAAAACACTGTAGCGCATCGCTTCATATATAACGCTCTGCGGATTATCCTTCTTTGCGAGATATTTGTCAAGATACCCGTCTATAAACGCCGCTTGTTCTTCCAGCGCGTCTTTCATCTGTTTATTCTTCATTATTTATAAAATCCTCTTTTACAATCTCGCCGTCGTCATTAGTCAGCAATACAGATACCTTTTTTTCTGCCGCGTCCAGCATTTTCTGACAATTTTTAGACAGCTTTATACCCTTTTCAAACAGTGACAGAGACTCGTCCAGCGTCACGTCGCCGTTTTCAAGTCTCAAAACTATTTCCTCCAGCTCTGATATTGAGTTCTCAAATGATTTTTCTGACATTGTTTTCTCCTTTACAAAACCGTTTTTATTCCTTAACTACACACTCCGCGCTACCGTCCTTCATCCTCAGGGTAAATTCTATCCCCTTTTCCATATCTTTAGCGCTTCTTATAACAGTCCCGTCCTCTTTTGTCGGAATTGAATAACCTCGCGAAAGCGTTTGCAGCGGACTTAGAGCGTCAAGCTTTGCGGCCTGTTCAGCAAGAGATCGTCTCAGTGACATTGCGCGCATTTTAACACTTCCCGCCATCCTTTTTACAAGCGAGTCCATACGCAGATTATATTCGTCAATCCTGTCTCTTGGCGTCCTCATTTTAAAACGCCTTAAAAGCAGTCTGCTGTTTTCAATTCTGCCCGTCATATTACGAACAATACGGTTTTTATCCGTGATTATCCTGTTATACAGTTCCAGCATGGACGGCACGGCGATTTCCGCCGCCGCTGACGGCGTGGGCGCGCGCATATCAGACACAAAATCAGCTATTGTGAAATCCGTCTCATGGCCTACAGCCGATATTACAGGTATTTCCGACGCGAATATCGCTCTTGCGGTGATTTCCTCGTTGAACGCCCATAAGTCCTCAATGCTTCCTCCGCCGCGTCCGACAATTAATGTGTCAACCTCTTTAACAGCGTTAAAATACTCTATCGCTCTGACAATACTCTCCGCCGCGCCCGCGCCCTGCACCTGAGCGGGATATATCACTATCTCCGCCATCGGATAGCGGCGTGTTATCACATTTATAATATCCCTTATCGCCGCGCCCGTAGACGCTGTGACAACACCCACGCTTTTCGGAAAAGCAGGTATCGGCTTTTTATGGTCAGGTGAAAACAGTCCCTCGTCCTCAAGCTTTTTTTTGAGCTGTTCATACGCTATATACAGCTCTCCTACTCCGTCAGGGATCATTTCCTCTATATGAAGCTGATATGATCCTCCGGCTTCATACACGCTTATTCTTCCGCGCGCAAGCACCTTCATTCCGTCCGAAGGATCAAAGTTCAGCGACTGCGCGCTTGCGCGAAACATTACCGCCTTCAGCACACTGCTCTCATCTTTCAGTGTTATATACAAATGTCCCGAATAATGACGCTTAAAGTTTGAGATCTCTCCCTTTACCCACACATTATTCAATATTATGTTATGATCAAGGATTTTTTTGACATAACCGTTTATCTGTGAAACCGTAGCAATTTTTGCCTCCAAAATCACGCCTCCTTATCCGCAAGATACGCAAGATACGCGATACCGACCGCGTTATCAGTTGAATATTCCTTATCGGCAATACACGCTTCTCCGTCAAGTTTTTTCAAAAATCCATCGCGTATTATACTGTTTGACGCAACGCCGCCCGCGATAAGAATATCATGTATCCCTGTTTCGGCAATTGCCGCGTTTATCGCGCGCGCAAGCGTGTCACGCACATTTTCCAGCACACCGAGCGCAAGCGAGGACTGTTCAACACTGTCCGTCAGGCGCGACGCTCTTGTTTCCACGCCTGAAAAGCTGACGTACGCGCCCTCGGCGGACACAGGAAATTTCTCGCCTTTATCCGCCGTCAGAGCAAGCTGTTCAAGCGCTTTTCCGGCCGGAAACGCCATACCCATTCTTACGCCCACACGGTCGATAAATTGTCCCGCGCTTATATCCTTTGTTCCGCCGATTATTTCATGAACAAAATTATATCCGTCATAACGGCTTTTCAGAATTTCAGTAGTACCTCCTGAAAGATGTACCGACAAAAAATTTTTGCCGAGCAGATCAAACCGTCCGCAGGAATAAATCCCGGCCATCACATGTCCGTCCTGATGCGAAAAACAATATAACGGAACGCCAAGAGACGCACTCACGCATCGGGCATAGCCCTCTCCCGCCAGAAAAACGGGCATGTAAGATCCCTCTACAGTCCTCGGGCGGGTACTGACGCCTACAGCCTTTATCCTGTCCGTTTCTATCTGCTCCGACAGCTCCTCAAACAGTTCGGGTATCAGTTTCATATGCTGAAACACACCGTCGCTCTGACGTATTCCTCTTTCGCCATTCTTCACAGAAAGCAGCTGTCTTATACCTTTATCAGAGCTGCCGTCTGTCCATGCGACAGACGAGGTATAATTGCTTGTGTCAAATCCCAGCACACTCATGACAGCTCTTTATATATACTGCCGAGGACTCCGTTTACAAATGTCGGATCATTTTCGTCGCCGTAACGCTTCGCAAGCTCCACAGCCTCATTGATAGCCACCTTTGCCGGAACATCCTCAACATATTTCATCTCAAATACAGCTAACTTTAAAACGGCCTGCGACACTTTTGAAATTCTCGAAACAGACCAGCCTTTTTTCAGATGCGCGCTTATGAGAGCGGTAAGCTCCTCCTCGCGCTCGCTTACTCCGTCAATTATCATTCTTATATATCCGAGATTTGCTTCACATTCAGGACGGGCTTCAAGCAATTCCTCCATAATCACGTCCATATCGTCCGCGTGAAGGCTCATCTGAAACACCTGCGTAAAAGCCGCGTCCCGCGCTTCGCTTCTTGTTTGTTTTTTCATAACAGATTATTCCTTTCGTATTACGCCGCGCCTATCTTAACTGCGCGCCTATCCGATGCTCCAGACTTCTTACAGTCTTATCAAACGCTTTCTGCACTTCCTCTCCCGTAAGGCTTCTGTCCGAGGCGCGATACACTGCGCTGTACGCGACGCTCTTTTTACCCTCGGGTATCTGTTCTCCCTCGTACACGTCGAATAACTGAACACTCTCAAGCAGTTTACCCGAAGCTTTTCTTATTATTTCCTCAATATCAGCCACCGGAACATTTTTATCCACAAGCATTGCTATATCACGCGTCACAGCGGGGTATTTAGGCAGCTCTTTAAATTTAATATCTGTACGGCTGTTAAGAAACACGCTTTCAAAGTCAAGCTCTCCTATATACACAGGTGTTTCAAGTCCGTATTTTCTGCTTACGGCGG
>CAJTPP010000034.1:7767-25457 GCA_910578235.1 uncultured Clostridia bacterium
ACCGCCCGCCGTAATGCGGGCGCATCTGCCCGGATGGAATGTCGGATTATCCGATACAGCCTCATATCTGACATTATCCGCGTGCAGTTTTCTGAACAAGCTTTCGCATATACCTTTTATATCATAGAAGTCTGTCTTTCCTCCGTATATGCCGAGAGTAATTTTTATCATCTCATCGGGAAGCTCGTTATTCTGTGACGGAACAAATACTTTTCCTACCTCAAACAGCTTTGCAGACGCGTTTCTGTAATTATAATTTCTTGAAAGAATATCGAGCATGCTCGCTATCGTCGTTGTGCGCATTACAGACGTATCCTCACCGAGCGGGTTCGTAATTTTAACAGTATTCCTTAAGTCACTGTCCAAAGGAATATTCAGCTTGTCAAAAACAGACGGGCTTGTAAAAGTGTACGTGTAAATCTCATACATACCCTGCGACGTAAGCGCGTCGCACACCTCGTCCTGAGCTTTCTGACGGTCTGTTTTCCTGCCGCAGGTAGCTTCGCCCGAAAGAAGCGTTACAGGAATTTTATCATAGCCGTAAAATCTTGCCACTTCCTCTGCAATATCCGCTTCCCCCTCCAAATCAGGTCTGAAAGACGGAGGTGTAACCGTCATACTATCAGTATCTACCTTAATCTCCAGAGCGTTAAATATTTTCACCATGTCCTCTGTCGGTATGTCTGTACCAAGGAAAGCGTTGATTTTGTCGGGTCTGAACGGCAGAGTCTCCATATCTTTCACATTACCCATAACGTCAATCATACCGCCTACATTCTCGCCGCAGCCAAGCTGCTCAACAAGCTGACACGCGCGTTCAACCGCGGGAACCGTATTATTGTAATCCAGTCCTTTTTCATATCTTGACGAAGCTTCTGTCCTAAGTCCCACTCTCTGCGCTGTAAGCCTTACAGAAGCGTCGTCAAATGTCGCGCTCTCAAACACAACGGTTGTCGTGTCGTCTTTTACCTCGCTGTTAAAGCCGCCCATTACACCGGCAACCGCAACCGCTCTCTTACCGTCCGCGATTACAAGATCGTCCGCGGTAAGCGTTCTGTCCTGCTCGTCAAGAGTTTTTATAACCTCGCCGTCCTCCGCGCGCCTTACAATAATTTTATTATCCGCGAGATCACGCAGATCAAATGCGTGCATCGGCTGCCCGTATTCAAGCAGAACATAGTTTGTGATATCCACAATATTATTTATAGGTCTTACGCCGCACGCGCGCAGTCTTTCCTGCATCCACGACGGTGACGGACCAATTTTTACGTTCTTTACCATTCTCGCGCAGTAACGCTTGCATTTGTCCTTGTCAAGCACTTCCACACTGACTGTGTCGGCTATATTCTCACCGTTCTCACTGAATTTCACCTCAGGAACAGTAAATTTCTTATTAAAGCTTGCCGCCGTTTCACGGGCGAGACCGATAATACTGAAGCAATCAGGACGGTTTGACGTAATCTCAAACTCGACAACTGTTTCATTCATACCGAATATATCTCTTATATCCCTGCCGATTTCTGTATCGTCAGGCAAAATCAAAATACCGTATTCAGGCTCATAACCGAGCATATCCTCGGTTATGCCAAGCTCGTCATGAGAACAAAGCATACCGTATGACTCAACACCCCTAAGCTTGCCTTTTTTTATTTTTCCGCCGGGAAGTACCGCACCTACAAGCGCCACGGGGACAATAATTCCCGCTTTTACGTTCGGCGCGCCGCATACAATCTGCAAAACCTCTCCTGTTCCCGCATCAACCGTGCATACATGCAAATGATCACTGTCGGGATGATCCTCGCATGTAAGCACCTTTCCTGTCACAACATCCTGTACAGCTTCTCCAATACTTTCCCAGCCCTCAACCTTTGAGCCTGTCATTGTAAGTCTGTCCGAATATTCTTTTGGAGTAACGTCTATATCCATATAGTCGTTTAACCAACTCATAGGTAAATTCATTATTCACTCAATCCTTCCAAAAATTTATTTATAGCTTTTCTACTCTTCAATATATAGATATCTTTACCTTGTTCCTTTAAAAACGCCATTAACTCAAGTTTCTTTTTATGATTTTTACGTCCGGCAAATAATATCCACTTCGCAAATTCAAAGTCAAATTTTTCCGTGCAGCCCTCGCCCATATCCGGACGTGTTTTTCCTTTATATATACGGCTGCGTCTCCATGCCTGATAAAAGCATGTAAAACGATTTACATTCACAAAAATCACCGTGTCAGCCAGTTCAAGACGCTCTCCCCAGTAAATCTTGCTGTAATTCCCCTCTATTATCCAGCGGTCTTGTTCTAACACCGGTTTTACCTTTTCTTTTTTATATTCCACTGTACTCTCCACCCAGTTCGGCAGCCAGTGAATTGAGTCGAAGTGTAACGGTTCTATACCGAGTATATCGCCCATTTTCCGCGCAAGCGTGGATTTACCGCCGCCTGCGTAACCGAAAATCATTATCCTGTCCATTTACTGTCCTTTCTTATACTGGCCTAAAATTGACTCAGAAAACGAAGGTCATTCTCAAAAAATAATCTCAGGTCATTAATACCATACTTACCCATCGCAATTCTTTCCAGTCCGACGCCAAACGCAAACCCCGAGTATACCTCAGGATCAATACCGCAATTCCTGAGTACCTTCGGATGTACCATACCGCAGCCGAGAATTTCAATCCAACCCTCTCCCTTGCATACGCCGCATCCTTTTCCGCCGCAGGAGAAGCAGGAAATATCAACCTCTGCGGAAGGCTCTGTGAACGGGAAATGATGCGGTCTGAAACGCACCCTTGTGTCATCGCCGTACAGACGGTGTATGAACATTTCAAGCGTTCCTTTAAGATCCGCCATCGTCACGCCCTTATCCACGACAAGTCCTTCTATCTGATGAAAGACAGGCGAATGAGTAGCGTCCACCGCATCGCTTCTGTATACTTTGCCGGGAGCAATAATCCTGATCGGCGGCTTTGTTTTCTCCATAACCCGCACCTGCACGCCAGACGTCTGCGTTCTCAAAACTATATTATCACTTATATAAAACGTGTCCTGCGTATCGCGGGCCGGATGATTTGGAGGGATATTCAAAGCCTCAAAATTATAATAATCCAGCTCTACCTCCGGACCGTCGGCAATCTCAAAGCCCATACCGATAAATGTATCCTTTATGTTGTTCATAACCTTTGTAAGCGGATGAAGCTGTCCCTCGTCCTGTGCTCTGCCCGGCATTGTCACATCAATGATCTCGGCTTTAAGCTTCGCCTCCTCTAATTTAGCGGCGATTTCCGATTTTTTTGTGTCAATATGATTTTCTATTGACGCGCGGATTTCATTTGCAAGCGCGCCTATTTTCGGTCTTTCCTCCGCGCTTAACGCTCCCATCCCCTTTAGCACGGCTGTAAGCTCGCCTTTTTTACCAAGAAATTTTATTCTCGCTTCCTCCAAAGCGTCCATATCAGACGCATTTTGCAGCACGCCGAGCGCGGCAGCTTTAATTTCTTCCAGTTTCTCTTTCATATCCTGTGATCCTTTCCATTAAATAATATAACTAAATTAAAATATACTCACTTCAGCGGACAGATTCCGCCTGATTATCCCGCGGAATATTGTGCAAGATAAGTGATGACTGATGTGGCTTTATACCACCGTATCAAATCAAAAAACACTCCGTCCCTATAGGGACGAAGTGTGCAAACTCCGCGGTACCACCCGACTTCCGGTCAAAAACCGGCGCTCTGTCATGTATAACGGCACTACCCGCCGTCTGCTACGCACAAATTCAATATTTACACGTAAACATTGATAATCCGAAATACACATAACAATAGATTAACGACTATCAGATTAAATATGCTTATACGTAAAATTTGTTTCACAAACGAAGCTCCGGAATGAAATTTCATCATATACCCTTACCGCACAGACTCTCAGCTAATAACCCGCGCTCTCTCCATGGCGGAATACAGACTACTTTGTTCCATCATTGCCTTTATTATTCAGTTACCGATATTGTATCATTAAATTAAATATTTGTCAATCCGTATTAATGTATTTTTAAATAAATTATCTATACAATATGATATTTTTCTTTACAAAATATTATTGATATGATAAAATATTACTGCGACATAAGTTAATATAAATACTTTTAGTGTAAGTTTGTTTTTTTGTTTACGGCAAAAATGCACGCTCTGTTTCACATACTTATATTAAAAGTATTGAAAACTTGTGTCGCAGCAATTGGAGCAGCGTTTTTCATGCGTCGTTTTGATGAAGCGGCGCATTTTTTATTGCGCGCAAATAATAAACAAAGGAGGTATTTTTCCCTTGCAATATCACATTTATTGTGATAAAATAGCTTTGCAAAATAAATCTAAATATCATTATACGATTATTAAGTATGTATTTTTATATGCAAAAAATGCATGCTCTGTTTTCACATACTTTAATCGTATGTTGATAGATTTATTTTGCAACTTTTCGGAGCAGTGCATTTTCATGCGTTGCTTTGATGAAGCGGCGCATTTTTTATTGCGCTTAAATAATAAACAAAGGAGGTATTTCCCTTGCAATATCACATTTATTGTGATAAAATAATTTTGTCACGTAAATTAAATATTTTTCAGTATATTTTTGTGTATACGTTTTTGTTTTGATAAAAATGCATACTCTATTTTTCGTATACAATAAATATATACTGTGTATTGAAATTTGCGTGACAGCTTCTTAGAGTATCGCGTTTTTTATGCGTTGCTTTAATGGAGCGGCGCATTTTTATTGCGCGTAAATAACAAACAAAGGAGGTGGAATTATGAACATTTTAGAGAAGCTATATTACGGAGACATTAATCCAAAACAGTGGAAGATAAAAAATGATCAGCCGTACACCCGCGCCAAAAACCGTTCAAACTAGCTCTATGAAGAGCTAAAGCACATGCTGACTGAAAATGAATTACATACCTTAGATCATATGCTGGAAACGCGCGACATAATGTCGGTAAGATCGAACATGCACGCTTTTTCAAAAGGCTTCAAAATGGGAATGTCATTTATCCTTGAAGCTATGGAATAGCCCGCAACACTCAAAGAACCCGAATAAGCGACGGCTCGTTCGGGTTCTTAATTTTAAAACTCAATATTAAAGAGCGGACTTTGCTGTCTCAACAAGCTTTGCGAAAGCAGCGCTGTCAGCGATAGCAATTTCAGAAAGACTCTTTCTGTTTAGGTCAATACCAGCCTTTTTAAGACCATTCATAAATGTTGAATAATTCATACCGTTCATTTTGCATGCGGCTGAAATTCTTGTAATCCACAGACGGCGAAAATCTCTCTTTCTTCTCTTTCTGCCCACATAAGCGTTCTGCATCGAGCGCATAACAGCCTGATTTGCTACTCTGAACTGCTTACTCTCAGCGCCGCGGAAGCCCTTAGCAAGCTTCAATATCTTCTTATGTCTTTTTCTTGTATTTAAAGCACCTTTTACTCTTGCCATTAGTTTCTACCTCTCTTTCAGATTATTTGTAAGGAATAAGCTTTTTGATAACTGCCGCGTTTGCCTTTGAGCAGTAAGCCTGTTTTCTCAGATGTCTTTTTCTCTTTGTTGTTTTCTTGTTCAGAATATGTCTTCTAAACGCTTTGTTCATCTTAACCTTACCATTTTTTGTGACGTTAAATCTTTTAGCAGCGCCTCTATGTGTCTTTATCTTAGTCTTAGGCATAGCTTTAACACTCCTTCCGGTATATAAAAATTGTCTTAAAATAACCCCACGGCGTTTATAAAATCAACTGTTTTCTACGCCTGTGAGCGTGTATGAACACAACGCTTCGCCCGCAAAAACAGGCCGCGCAGTTATGTTACGATAACGGTGCCAGAAACATTGTCATATTTCTGCCTTCAAGCTTGGCAGGCTTTTCTACGCTGCCCGCTTCCTTTGCCTGCTCGGCAAATCTTTCAAGAAGCGCGTATCCCATCTGCGAATGACTTACCTCACGGCCGCGGAAACGGACAATAACCTTAACCTTATCTCCTTTTTTCAGGAATTTAATAGCGTGATTGCACTTCGTGTTGAAGTCATTGGTATCTATAGACGGAGAAAGCTGAACCTCCTTGATATTAATAACTTTCTGGTTCTTTCTGTTCTCCTTTTCACGCTTGTTAAGCTCAAACTTATACTTTCCGTAATCCATAATCTTGCATACAGGCGGTTTTGCCTGCGGCGCAATTTTAACAAGATCCATGCCCTTTTCATACGCGATCTCCTGAGCTTCTCTTGAACTCATCATGCCAAGCTGCTCGCCGTCTGCCGAGACAACGCGTATTTCACTGTCACGAATTTGCTCATTGATTTGTAAATCATTCTTACTAATGGTTAATCACTCCCTAAAAAAATTACAAAAAAACGGCTGCAAACCGCATCCGTACACAAACTGATCTCTTATAAAGAAATCCGCTTATTTACCGCAAAGCCTTCGCCGTACGGTGAGAACGGAGCGTTCTGCTTGTTTTATTCCTGAATATTATAACAGATATTCCATACAATGTCAAGAACTTTTTATAATAATCTTTATTTTTATTTCTGCCCTTATTTCCCGCTGTGTATATTATGTAACATTCAATATCAAACACTCATATTATATAGCACAAGAAGAACTGTAATAAGGAGGATGCACCATGTTTGAAACCGTTTCTGTTATAGGCGGAGATTTAAGACAGCTTACTCTTGCGCGCCTTCTCAAAAATGAGGGGTATCATGTTTTTTTATACGGCTTTGATAAAAATATTCAGCCTGAAGGTCTTAAACAGGAGGAGGATAAAGATTTTGTCCTTTCGGCGGATATTGTTATCCTGCCCGTTCCTGTCACCTTTGACGGCACAACTGTCAATTCACCGTATTCAGATAATCCCATGTATGTGGAAGAATTTCTCAAAGGAATAAATCCGTCCGCGATTGTGTTCGGAGGACAAATACAGCCAAATCTGCAAAAAGCGCTGGAAGATAATCACATTGCCTACCGTGACTATCTGAAACGCGAGGAACTTTCCATCAAAAATGCCGTCCCTACGGCATTGGCGGTATAGCTATTAATTTCCGCATATAAAAAGCGGTATGAGCGTCAATCTGCTTATACCGCTTTTTTATCATTGTGAACTATAGCCGCCGCTTAGCGGGATCATTGTTTTCGGACTGTCCCACACAAAAATCCTTACTTTATCATACTCAATATCTGACATATTAAAGTGAAACGACTGCGATTGTCCCCGTACAGCTGTCAAACTGTCCTGTTTGACGCTTCTGAGAACACCATTCTGATACACACAGCCCAAAATCACCGCGTCATTGATATCGCTTTCTGTCACATTAGTGTATGTGGCATGTATATCGCCGTCTGTATCCGTCACAATAAACTCGTCTGTTTCAGCGTCGTCGCCAAGCACAACAAGCCTTAACGAGCGTATCACATTTCCCGTAACAGTAGGAGCGATAATGTCAATATCATATACCCCCTCGGCTATATCCCCAAAATCATCATACAGATCAGAAAAGTTTGATATTTCTATCACATCCTCCACCGGTCTGAAATTCATATTTAAAGGCTTTATATTTCCCTCATAATATTCTCCGTCCATCTCATCTGACTTAACAAAAAACTTTTCTCCGTTATAAGTCACATTATATTCAAACGGTATATATGAAATATCGGGCACAAATGTATCTTCTGTAAATTCCGCCATGACATTAACAGACATCAGATTACCTCCGTTAATCTCAGAAGCTCTGACAAATATCAAATCATCGTCAATATCAAACTTTGTCAGCGCGATAATGTCCTCGCCTGTATGTTCACTCGTATACCAGCCGTCATCACGTTTTTCCAGTGTCATATCCTTTTGCGTCGGATATGGATTAAATGTAAAAGTTCCGGTTCCTGAAGCCGTTTTTATATAAAGATGATTGTACAGCGCAATATATGAATTATCATATGCTCCGTACGTTCGGAATTCGGTTGTGCCCTCGCAGGTTCCGTTTATCGTCAGACAGCCGTCAAAGTCATTTATTAATATACCTCCGCCTGTAAAGTTATTTACAATACAGTCTATAAGCAAATGCATGTCAAACGAAGCTCCCTCGTTTACGGTAACATTCACTCCGTCATTCATCACATCAGGCATAAATATTCCTTTTTTTATCTGCAAGTCACTGATATGTATTAACGAACATGAATATAAATTCTCCGTCGAAACAGACAATGAAGCATTTTTCTCCCCGCCTGTCATTCCATATACCGCGCCTATTCCGGTATTATTTAGCTCTATAGACACTCTGCCTGCGACGGGATAATTATCCGGATTATCCACGGGGAACTGCGGCTCATTGTCAGGATCCAAAAAATTCTCGCCGTTATAATAACCTTCCGCCGCGCCGCAGGAATAAACGCTGCCAATATACATACCTGATATATCATTAACCGTAATATCAACATCCTTATCAAAGCTGCCGTTTATGCTTCCCGCATAAATATTGCCAAATGATGACTCCCTGCCTTTTACAATAATCCGGCTGTGCGGACCGGAAGCAATATCAGAAAAGCCGGGCATACCGCCGCCTGCCAGATGTATTGTTCTTGCGCTCTTATGGTATGACACATTATTCATAATCATAGTATATCCATTCGCGCATACCACCGGTCTGTACGCGTTTGCAAAGGATAATACTATATTTTCAAACGTAACATTACCCCCGAGCACCATACCGCCCGTTCTGACACTCAAACAAGGTCTGTGACCAATTCCCGGAGCGGCCGCTATTGTAACATTTTTTGTCACCTCAAACGGATCATTTCCGTTTAAGACATTTATAAACGCTCCTCCTCCAAGAATATAAATAGTCCCTCCATCAGCCACAGCGTTAAAAGCATCCTCAAACAAGTTATACGGCGATGCGGCTGTTCCGTCTCCCGCATGATTAAAATTCCCCTGCACAAATTCCGTGTATACCACATCAGGAGCCTGCGCGCTTACATTTATACTAAACACAGGAAAAAGAATCGCCATGCTTAACATCAGCGCAATAATATAATTTCTTTTCATAATACTATCCACCTTTATATTTTTCAAATAATATTATATACAAAAAAATGTATTTTGTCTACTTAAAAATAAATATAAAAAATAAATTGAAATTATCTTTTCATCAGAGTAGATTTTTTTAGCATAAAATGATATAATTATATAAATGCATATTAATTATGAAAGGAATATATATGAAGCGATTATTTAAAGACTACATTTTTCCATACCTTATGATAACCATAGGCGCTGGACTCGCCGCCTTTGCGATTGAGGAATTTCTTATTCCGTCAACTATTCTTGACGGAGGTATTACAGGAATAAGTATGATTTTAGACAAAATTACGCCGCTGCAAATGAGTGTTTTTATAATTATGCTAAACCTTCCTTTCCTTATAATAGGTTTCAAACAACTGGGCAGAGCATTTTTTATACGCGGCATTTACGGCATGATTTTATTCTCGGTTCTGCTTGAAATATTCCATGAATTTGCCAATGTGACTGAAACGGAACTGCTGGCTGTTGTCTTCGGCGGTATTCTGCTGGGAGCCGGTGTAGGGCTGGTGCTCCGCTACGGAGGCTGTCTTGACGGCACTGAAATCATAGCGCTTCTTATAAGTAAAAAGACCTCGTTTTCTATAGGACAAATTATTCTCGGCGCAAATATAATAATTTATATGGCTGCCGGTATTTTATTCGGCTGGGACAGAGCAATGTACAGTCTGCTTACATACTTTATCACTTTTAAGGTCATAGACGTTGTTGAACAGGGTATGGAGCAGGCAAAGGCTATTATGATTATAACGGACGACGGAGAATACATGGCAAATGAAATCTACCAAAAGCTTGGCCGAACCTGCACAAAGCTTGAAGGCTCCGGTTTTCTGAGCGGAACAAAGGATGTTCTATACTGCGTTGTGACGCGAATGGAAATATCAGAATTAAAAAATATTGTTCATTCAAGCGATAAATCCGCGTTTGTTACAGTTTCGGACATTTCGGAAATAATCGGGCATCACATAAAAAGGAACGACATATCAATTAAAGAGAATACTAATTCTGATGTATGTAATTCTATTGATACTGATACCGAAGATATTATATCAATTTGAAAACACAAACCCCGACACATAAAGTATCGGGGTTTATTTTTCTAAGCACAATTATTACTTGATGTTCTCCTCAAGCGATTTAAGCGCAACGACAAGACCTTTCTTGAAACCATTCTCAAAACATTGAATATTCATTCTTTCAAATTCCTTGTCATAATACAAAACAAACTTATCGAGAATTTCAATATTCTCTTCTGAAAGCCTTTTGCACAGACAGCGATAATACTGTCCCGCCTGATTTTTTGCTTTCATATATCTTTTGTCTTTACTCATAATCCGGCTTGACGGCCTACCTGAATGTCTGTACATACTCTCAATTACATTCATAACTATACCCTCCCTTCACATTTTTCGCGCATTAAAAAATGCGCCGCTCAACTATAAGCAACGCATAAAAATGCATTGCTCCTTTTTGCTGCGACACAAAACTTAATTTTCATATATGCACTAAATGTATACGAAAAATAGAGCATGCATTTTTTACAAAATAAAAACGTATACAATAGCGCTAAAAATATTAAGTTTTATGTCGCAAAAACAGTATATCATAAAACTTCACCGTTGTCCACAATTTTTTACAGCATATAAAAAGCGGACAAATTTTGTCCGCTTTTTGTTATCCCAAGCCTATAAGCATACCTATCAGTCTCACTGCGAAAGCGCAAACCCACGCAACCGCGCACTGCCCGACTACAACGCCCGCCGCCCATTTCACGCCAAGCTCACGCTTTATAGAGGCCACAGCCGCGATACAAGGCGTATACATCAGACAAAACACAAGCAGCGACACAGCCGACAGCGGAGTCACTGTTCCAAGCAAATTACCCGTACCTCCGAACAGCACAGACAAAGTCGAAACAACGCTTTCCTTTGCCATAAAACCCGCAATGAGCGAGGTGGAAATTCTCCAGTCGCCAAATCCGAGTGGAGTAAATACCGGCGCTATAAGTCCCGCTATTGAAGCCAAAATACTCGTAGATGAATCTGTTACGAGATCAAGACGGAAATCAAAGCTTTCCAGAAACCATATAACTATTGTCGCTATAAATATAACAGTAAACGCTCTCTGTAAAAAATCCTTAGCTTTATCCCACAAAAGACGAGCCACATTTTTTGCTCCCGGCATACGGTAATTCGGAAGCTCCATGACAAACGGTACCGCCTCGCCCTTGAAAAACAGTCCCTTTGAAATTAAAGCTGTAATTATTCCCGCGGCTATACCCGCAAAATACAAACATACCATAACCAGCGCGCCGTGTCCGGGAAAAAATGCGGCCGTAAAAAATCCGTAAATAGGAAGCTTCGCGCTACAGCTCATAAACGGCGTAAGCATAATAGTCATTTTTCGGTCACGCTCGGACGGAAGCGTCCTGCTTGCCATAACCCCCGGCACCGTACATCCAAAGCCTATAAGCATAGGCACAATACTTCTGCCAGACAAGCCTATTTTACGAAGCAATTTATCCATTACAAACGCCACTCTGGCCATATATCCGCTATCCTCAAGCATGGAAAGAAAGAAAAACAACGTCACTATAATAGGCACAAAACTCAGAACGCTCCCGACGCCGTTAAATATTCCGTCAATCACAAGCGAATGTATAACACTGTTTACATTCATTGCAGTCAGCATATTGTCCGCCATAACCGTAATATAATTTATTCCTGTTTCCAAAGCTCCCTGAAGCCATGCCCCGATAACATTAAATGTCAGATAAAATACCAGCGCCATAATCAGTACAAAAGCCGGTATTGCCGTATATTTACCCGTAAGAAATTTATCAAGCCGTCTGCTCCTCATGTGTTCCTTGCTTTCATTCGGCTTTATCACTGTACTGCCGCATACCTTATGTATAAAAGAAAATCTCATGTCCGCTATGGCGGCCGCTCTGTCAAGACCTCTTTCCTCCTCCATTTGACTTATGATACGCTCCAGCATCTCTTTTTTACTATCTGAAAGCCCGAGAGCGTCAAGCACTCTCTCATCACCCTCAACCAGCTTGCTCGCCGCAAAGCGCAAAGGTATATCCGCCGCCTTAGCGTTATCTTCAATCAGGTGCATTATTCCGTGCAGACATCTGTGCACCGCTCCTTTATGCGTGCGCTTATCACAGAAATCAGTTCTGCCCGGCTTCTCCTGATACTGCGCCACATGCAGCGCATGCCGCACAAGCTCCTCCACACCCTCATTCTTCGCCGCAGACACAGGCACTACCGGTATACCAAGCATGGCCTCCATCTCATTTATATTCACCGATCCGCCGTTGCCGCGCACCTCATCCATCATATTAAGCGCCAGCACCATAGGCACATCAAGCTCCATAAGCTGCATCGTAAGATACAAATTACGCTCGATATTTGTAGCGTCCACAATATTAATAATACCGGCAGGTTTTTCGTCAAGAATGAACCGCCGCGAAACAATTTCCTCCTTGCTGTAAGGCGAAAGTGAATAAATTCCGGGCAGATCAGTAACCATTGTATTCTGATATCCCTTAATTCCTCCGCTTTTTCTGTCCACTGTCACACCCGGGAAATTGCCCACATGCTGATTTGAGCCTGTAAGCTGATTAAACAAAGTTGTTTTGCCGCAGTTCTGATTTCCGGCAAGCGCAAATGTCAGCACAGTTCCTTTTGGAAGAGGATTTTCATCCTCTTTCACATGATATCGTCCGCCCTCGCCCAGTCCCGGATGCTCGCGCCGTTTTCTCGGTTCCGAAACATTTTCACGTTTTACTTCTTTAGTCCTCTTTACCGGAGCAACTTCTATCTTTTCCGCGTCAGCAAGACGCAGAGTAAGTTCATACCCGTGAATACATACCTCCATCGGATCACCCATAGGCGCGTATTTCATCAGCATAACTTCTGCGTCGGGAATAACCCCCATATCAAGCAAATGCTGACGCAACGCGCCCTCTCCGCCGACCGTCAGTATTAACGCCGTTTCTCCTATTTTCAGTTCCTTTAACGTCATAGCTTCCTGTCCCCCGATTTTATATTTCATAATCGTTTATCATCGAATTACATAATTTTATATTTCAATTTTAACATTACTTAATGTTTGTGTCAAGGCAATGCGGCGTATCACTCACAATACTACATCTGTCAATACGCGTGGTATAGTTATCCTTGTATCCGTGAGTCGAATATATGATATTAAAAGCAAAATCAACATATTTCAGCTTTAATGTGAGCGCATCTTTATTGACTGTAATCCTGTCAAGAATTTCTCCGTACACACTTTCTGAATATACCGAACGATTTAGTATAATATCACGCACCTCCCTCATATCGCTGATACGCTTTTGCGCGTCAGCATATGCCTGACCGCGCTTTTCCAGTCTCATATCAAGCGCGGTCAGCTCCGAGTCATAACGCTCTTTAAGCCACTCCATTTCAACCGCGCTGATCTTGCCCTCAAAATATCCGTCCAGCATATTCAGCTTCTTTAACTTTACTTCCTCTATCTGCTTTTTCAGAACATCAACCGCACTGTCACCATAGTTTCCGCATAACTCCAGCCCTGCCATTACTTCTTCTGCCGCGTTTTGGGCTACATCATACAGCTGTCCCGTCACAAATCGCATACATTCAAGCAATGATTTATTGTTCACCATGCGCATATCGCAACCTGTGATATTGCCTTTTTGATCTGTTTTTCTTCTGCCGTGTCTGATATGATTGACACAGCCCCATGTTATATATACACCGCTTTTCTTAACGCTTCTCCGCACAGTGAATATACCGCCGCATTCTCCGCATATGATCTTCCCCGAGCACCAATAACGGTTAGAATATTTTTTCCCGCTCTCCCTATACGCGCTCCTTTTTTTCAACTCCGCCTGCGCTCTCTCCCATATATCGCGGTTAACAATCGCCGTATGATGATTAGGTATAAATATTTTTTCACCGTCGTTTACTGTCTTTTTATGAGTAATGTAGTCTTTTGTTATATATTTTTTTTGCAGTAAATCTCCTACATACTTTTCATTACGCAGTATCCTTAAAATCATTGCGCTGCTCCAATAGTCGCTTTTTCTCTCGGGAGGGCTGATATTTTCCTCATATAACTCGCGCGCAATAACACGTGTCCCTTTGCCCTCGTCAGCATACTTGTGGAAAATACATCTTACCACCTCTGCCTCGGTATCATTCACTGTCAATGCGCCATCCTTTACATTATAGCCAAACAGACTGTTATTACCAAAAACAACGCCGTTTTCCATGGCTCTTTTTTGTCCCCATTTTACGCGCTCGGAAATTTTTCTGCTTTCCTCCTGGGCAACCGATGCCATTATAGACAGGCGGAACTCACCGTCATTATCGCGCGTGTCTATATTGTCGTTGATAAAAAGTACTCCCACATCATATTCTCTCAGCATACGCGTATAATTCAGCGCATCTACTGTATTACGTGCGAAACGGCTTACTTCCTTTGTAAGTATAAGATCAACCCTCCCCTCCTTGCACCTCTCTATCATACGATTAAAGCCCTCGCGTTTTTTAGTCTGCGTGCCCGTCACTCCCTCGTCAAAAAACACGCCTGCATATTCCCATTCGTCATGAGCTTTTATGTATTCCTCAAAATACTCACGCTGATTTATCAGAGAGTTTATCTGGTCCTCTTTATCTGTGGAAACTCTCGCATACGCCGCCACTTTAAGCGTCATAATTATCACCATATGACGGAACTGTTCCTCGGTAATCATACCGCGCTTATAAATGTCCTTTATCATTCCGCGTCTTATACATATCTTAAGTCTTGTTCTTTGATTTAATGTAAATTTAATCATAAAATCACCCAACATATACTTATTCACACCTGAAAACATTTATTATAAACAATAATATGAATATCAGATAATATATTTGATAGCTATACCGTCAACGCAGTCCCTACGGCAGAAGGCGCAATAGAAATTGCCATATCGGAAACTCCGATCACAATTCACGGCAGTAAAAGCCTTGTTTTAGGTTACGGTAAAATCGGAAAAATCTTGTCAAAGGATCTTTACGGCATGGGAGCGCAGACATATGTTGAAGCCCGTAAATATGCTGATCTTGCGATGATCGAAGGACACGGATACGAGCCGCTGCCGCTCGAAAATTTGAAAGAGCATATTCACGAATTTGATATCATCTTTAATACAATACCCGCAATGATTTTGGATGAGGATATACTGAAAAAAGTAAAAAAAGACGCTCTTATCATTGACCTTGCTTCAAAACCTGGCGGGGCGGGTACAAAATTTGGATAAGGTTTTCATAAAAGCCAAAAATCTCAAATACCACAGCGGTATTTGAGATTTATCAGTTTAGATTTCGTTGATATTATAGGAAGTATAACCCTCATAATAGTAGCTCGTATCTATACCCTTCATAGTATACTTCTCTGTCGTTGATTTTGTCCGTCAGGGCTTGTCTTAAAATATGCTTTATTTCAATATCCTTTATCGGACTGCGCTCCATTGCAAGCAAATAATCCTCTTTGTCAATTCTGCTCCAATCCACAACCTTTTTAAGCTCTTTCTTGAATATCATATCAAGCCATATCCGTGTCGCTCTGCCATTGCCCTCTCTGAACGGATGCGCGATATTCATTTCAACATATTTTTCCACTATCTCGTCAAAAGTCGATTGCGGCATTTTATCAATGTTTACAAGAGCCGCTTCAAGATACATCAGCGGCGCAAACCGAAAACCGCCCTTTGCGATATTCACGTCGCGTATTTTACCTGCAAAATCATAAATATCCTCAAACAAGTATTTATGAATTTTGGCAAGCGCGTCAAATGTTCCTGCTTCAAGGCTGTCCAAATATCCCGTTTCAAAAAGCTCCACAGCTTTTTTCTTGCTGATTTTTTCCTCCTCACGCGCAAGCTCCGCCGAGTCAGTAATCCCTAATTTGTTATCAAGCGTCATAATTTTAATCTCTGTCAACTTCCCATTTCACTATAGTACCGTCAGATACAAGAATTTCCGCCGAATATTCCACTTTATCTTTTACAAACTCTATGTCGTAAACCCATTTTCCATCGTCAAAATCCTTCTTCGCTTCTTTGAAAAACACATCTTTTTCTGCAAATCCTGCTTTTTCAAGCGCGATTTTCTTTGCCTGCTCAACGGTTATTTCGCTTGCGGATGATTGAGAATTGTCAGGCGCAGCAGTATTCTGCGGCTGTCCGCCGCCTGACGGAACTATAACGTCCGCGTCGGTAACGGTTGGATTTGTGTCCTTCAGTTCAACCATTTTTTCATCCTCGTACCAGTACACTGTCTTTCCCATAATTTCGCCTATAGCCCGTACCGGCAGATATGTTGTTCCTTCGTAAAGCATAGGATAAACCACATCACCATCTGCGTTTTTAAAGGTGCGTACCTCGCCGTCAATCTTAACCGTAAAGTCAGATCTTATCTCGGACTGTACTTTCTGAATTATGCCTGTTGCAGACGCGCCTATGGCTATACCTGCCGCGCATAATATTCCGGCTGTTAAAACAGTAACTTTTTTCATCATATAAATCTCTCCTTTTTTTATAAATTTAATCATATTTCAGCGTACTTTTTTACAAGCACATCCTTCACTTCATCAAACAGCTTCATATGCTCTGTTATAATTCTTTGATATATTCTGTCTGCGTCCTCCTCGTCATAAATATGCGAGGTTAAATTTCTGTTGCGGAGTATTTCAATCCACCCTTGTTCGTCTGTTATAATATCAGTTCTGAATGCCGCGCTCATAACACTTTTGGGCGTGTTTATATCACTAACCTCGTGAATGAGCAGATATTCTCTGATTGTTTTCCACGCAAGCTCTGTAGTAAACTCAAATCGTTTTATCACACCGTCTCGGACGGTAAGACTATCGTTTGATTTCGATTCCTCGACCGCCTCGTGCAATCTTGCAAGAGCGTTTTGGTAATTATTAAGTTTTATTTGACACTTGTCCATTATTGTTATTCCATCATTCATTATATTTTTATATATTTCCGTACCAATATGCCGTTCCTTAATAAAAATAAGGTCAATTTTATAGAGCGTGCCTATATCGTCTATATCATCCTTAAATTTGCATTCGTCGGAAAAATCCATATTATTTGAAAATACCGCAATGTCATAATCGCTTTTATCGGTATTATCGCCTCGCGCCCGCGAGCCAAACAGAACAATTTTATTTATATTTTTATGATTTAAGGCTATCCGCTTTATTTCATTTATTACTTTATCCATAATAACTCCATATTTAAAAGATATATGTTTACATGATAGTTTAACATATTCCACCGATAAAGTCAAGATGTTTTAATTCTCTTTGAGCAATTTATAAAAGCTTGACTTACTCACGCCAAGCATACTCATAGCTTGGCGTGCTGTTATGTCTTTTGCTCTCCACTGAGCAATAATCGCGTCATAGTTTTCGGGTAGCTCAATTTTCGGGCTGCCGAGATGTTTGCCTTTAGCTTTTGCCGCGTCAATACCCTCACGCTGACGCTTACGTATTGTGGCTCGT
>CAJTPP010000035.1:0-13496 GCA_910578235.1 uncultured Clostridia bacterium
AGTATATAGTTAAAAATATTTTGTTGCGTGTGAAAGCCCCGTTTTTATAACGGGGCTTTCCTCTGCCCTCCGAAACACTCGTATGTTAGAACGCCTCGTATATAAATGTGCCGTTGCCGGTAAAAAAGATACAGACAAGTATAAACATCGCAAGATACAGCAGGAATGTGAAAATTGTTTTTAATACTTTCATAATTTACCTCATGTTAAAGCCATTCATCTATTAACTTCGTAAACCTCGGCGAGCCTACGTCATAATTCAGATGTCCCGTATCATAAAAATACTCCGGAGGGAGCGAGTCCTCCATATCATATGCCTCTACGCCGTATCTCTCAAATACAGCGTCCGCCATCATCCGCACTCTATGAAGAAGCCCGGGCTTTTCATATTTTGAATTCCACGGCATCCATACCGCCCTTACCCGTATATTGTTTTCATTACAGTAATTTATTATATCTTCAAGCGCTTTGATATTTTTTTCAAATTTTTCGTCGGGAAGATTAAAAAATTCCTTCTCGTAATTCTCCATCGTTTTTGCAAGCGCCGAGTCAGACACAGCGCCGTGATACACGTTCTTTTTTTGCGGAAGATATTTATAAGGCAATGGATTTTGTCCGTTCAGAAGTCTGTCAAAACCGTCCGTTATCAGCGGATAAAAACGGTCGCGCTCAAAATACGCGTACGGAACATATACGTCCTTATGCCATATATACGTTGGATTTGTCTCAAACTCGTCATACAAGGTGAGATAATTCAGTCCTATCACAAGCTCCGAACCGATATTGATATAACGCTTCTGTATCATCTCCCAAAGATCGGTTACAACACCGTAATCAAGACCGAGATTTATATATCCCGAGCCGCTCTCTTCCTCAATATAAGAGGAAATTACCACACTATTGCCAAAAAAAACCTTATCCCATACTTTTTCGGGATGGTGATTTTGCGTTATTTCAAAATCGTTCTTGACAAAATAATCGCTGTCCGCTATAAAATTATTACGCGTCAGCGATAAATCGCAGACAGCCATTACAAGTACAGCCGCCAAAATTAATGCAATTTTTTTCATAGCTATAACCTTATAAACCCTTTAAGAATTTCCATAAACTGCTCCGTTGTAACCGTCATAAGAAGCGTGTTAAACGCGAACAGCATATTTACAATAATACAGCGCAAAACATACACAGGCTTTTTCATTTTACGCTTATCCACAGTCGTAAGCCCGAACAGATTTTCAAGTCCCAGACAAAGACCGTTATAAACGCCGCCGATTATATAAGGCAGCGTAAATCCGTGCCACATTTCCATAACGAACATAACGGCAAAGCCCATACCCGCGGACGCCCATCTGCCGAGCTTTTTTCCGTTAAGCACAACAAATATATGCTCTCTTACCCAGTCGGAAAGGGTGATATGCCAGTTACGCCAGAATTGAGTAAACGAAGTCGCCGCCCATGGTTTACGAAAGTTTTCCGGCACTGTATAGCCCATTACGGAACCAACCGCAATCGCGATATCGCTGTAGCCGGAAAGGTCAAAATACAAAAACAAATAACTGAATATAACTACAAGCATACTGATATACCAATGCTTTTCCGCTCCGACAAGAAAGGTGAAAACCGTGCTTACAAAATACAGAACCACCATTTTCTTGAACATACCGCGTATAAACCTTTTTACATATCCGATAAATTTATCCGCCGTCAGAGGCGCGGGCTTATTAAACACCTTCTGAAAATCCCTGTAGCGAAAAATAGGCCCCGATGTAAAGGTAGGGAAGAACAACATGTAATTCGCATATGTCAGAAACGGTATTTTCATCTCCGTGTAGTACACAAAATACATGGCGTCCACCGCTTTAAGCATGGTGTACGCTATACCGACAAAGGTTATTATCACAGGCAGCTGAGGAAAAAATTCCGTCATGCGTCCGTAAAAAAACGGTACTGTACATAAAATACTGAAAAACACGAAGAAAAAACGCCGTGTTTTTTTCAGCGGTTTCAGTATTCGCGCAAAAAGGAAAGTTATCAGCATATAGCCTATACTGAACAACGCAAGCTGCCATGATACATACGCTATAACTGCCGCGCTCGCAAAAATCAGCGCCTTCGGGCTGAAATCCTTTTTAAATATAAAACGGGAAAGTCCCGATAACAGTATCATAATGCCGCAGGCTATAAGCAGCCGCAGCAGCACATCTGTTTGAAGATACCACATTTACTCTGCCCTCTTTGATTTATGACAGCTTACTGTCAACAACCTCTGCTATCTCATCAATTGTATTCATAGGATAAAGCGTGATATCCTTCTGCGTTATTTCAATACTGTAGGTCTGCTCGATAAAGTGAATAATCTCCACCGCTCCGAACGAGTCGACAAAGCCCTCGTTGAACAAATGCACTTCGTCCGTAAAATCGGGATCATCGTCAATCTCAAACTTCTCCTGTATAAACGCTCTCAGCCTGTCCTTAATTTCTTCCATTGCTATATCTCCTTACTTATCAATATATTCTTTCCTCAAACCCACACGATCAATTTTACCGCTCGGCGTATGCGGGAATTTTTTCATTGTAATAATTCTCGCCGGCACCATATACGCGGGAACATATTTTTTCAGCTCCAGTTTAAATTTCCTCGCAATGATTTCAGTCCTCGTTTCAATAAACAGTACTATCTCCTCATTATCGGCGTCAAACAGCGCGCAAGCGCTTTCAACGCCCTCCACGGCGGCCGCCGCGCTTTCAAGATCCCCAAGCTCAATTCTGTTGCCCCGCAGCTTTATCTGACTGTCCTTTCTGCCGAGAAAAATTATATTTCCTTCTTCATTTTCATAAACCAGATCGCCTGTACGGTAAATTCTGTCTCTGTAAATTGTGTTCAGCGGGTTCTGTACAAACGCTTTCTCAGTAATTTCAGGCGCGTTCCAGTAACCGAGCGCTATACCCGTACCGCTTATACAAAGCTCGCCCTGCTCGCCTGTTTTACATAACTTGTCATCATCGTTAAGTATAAGAGCGCGCATATTGCCGCACACCTTACCGATAGGAAGCGTTTCATGATTTTCAAACTCCCTGTCCACCACGTAATACGTCACAATATCCGTCGCCTCGGTCGGACCGTACATGTTAACGTACATACAGTCGGGCAAGTATTTACGCCATGTATTAAGCTGCGTGTTCGGCATTACCTCGCCGGCAAAAAGTATCAGTTTCAGATCAGGCAGCGGCTTGTTTTCAAGCACTCCGCTGTTTGCCGTGCTTATCATAACGGTAGGCACCCAGAATATACATGATATTCTGCTTTCAGCCATATAATCCATCAGCTTTTCCGGATACATAAACAATATTTCGGGAATAATCATTGTTTTCGCGCCCGTATAGAAAGCGGTATACATATCGAATACCGAGTTGTCAAAATGAAAGGCCGACTGCATACCGATTATGCTGTCGCCATTAACCGGAAACGTCTCAGCAATCCATTCGATATAATCAAGAACTCCCCTGTGTGACACGGTCACGCCCTTTGGCACACCCGTTGAGCCTGACGTGTACATAATATACGCGGGATCAAGATCGCACACTCCGTTTAAAGCTTTATCTACCGCGTCATTATCCGCCTGACCGCTTACCAGCTCGTCGAATACGAATATTTTTGTATTAAGATTAAGCGGCAGCAGCTTTTCCCTGCCCTCGCTGTCGGTAATAATAGCCGCGGGACTAAGATTTTCCGCTGTTTTTTCCATCCTCGCAAGCGGGATCGCGTAATCAACAGGCACATACGGTGACGCGCTGTAAAGCGCGCCCATAAAGCAAACAATTGAATTTATGCTTTTTGGAAGATACACGATTACGGGACTTGTTCTGCCTGTCACAACACGCTTTATAAGCTCGCTGCCTACAATCCGGCTTTTTTCACGCAGCTTGGCAAAGGAAATCGCGCCGTCCTTATCCTCAAACACGGTTCTGTTTTTGAATTTCTCCGCCGCTTGTTCTAAAAGACCCACGGCGCTTTGCATTAATTTGTCCATTTTTATATTCCTTAACTATTTCAGACTGTTTTTTAAAGTTACACGGTCTATTTTATCATTCGCCGTATGCGGGAACTTATCCATAACTACAAGCTCCGACGGAAGCATATAACTCGGGATATATTTTTTAAGCTCAAGATTGAGCTTTCTCAGTTTAAACTCCTGTTCGCTCTCCGCAAACAGTACAATCCGCTGATTTTTTTCGTCAAATACCGCGCACGCGCCTTTTATACCGTCCACGCACATAGCGGCGTTTTCAATCTCGCCAAGCTCAATCCTGTTGCCTTTAACCTTAACCTGATTATCCATACGGCCGATATAAATAATAAGTCCTTCGCCGTTCACATACGCAAGATCACCCGTGTGGTAAACGCGTTCCTCATAATACGGATTTGCCGGATTTTGCGTAAACGCTTTCGCCGTGATATCAGGCTTATTCCAGTACCCGAGAGAAACACCTGTGCCAATAACACATATCTCACCCTGCTCGTTTGTTTCAGCGATTTCATTTTTTTCGTTAAGGATTATTATCCGCATGTTTTCGCAAGCTTTTCCTATAGGCAGCGGATCGCTGTCCTTAAACGGTCTGTCGACAATATAATATGTGCATACGTCCGATATTTCCGTAGGGCCGTACAAATTAGCGTAGGTACACTGCGGCTGCGCCTTGCGCCATATATTAAGCTGTGTGTTTGGCATAACTTCTCCGCAGAATACCACGTTACGCAGCTTCGGCATTTCTATATCCGAAAGCGCGCCCGAATTCGCCACGTTAATCATTACCGTCGGCACCCAGAAAATTGTCGTGATATCATTATCGCGCACAAACTCCGGCAGCTTAAGCGGAAACATAAACAATGTCTCGGGAATTATAATCATTTTCGCGCCTGTCAGCAGACAGCTGTATATATCAAAAATAGAATTATCAAAGTAAAACGGAGCCTGATTTCCGAGCACGCTGTTTTCATCAATACCGAAGGTTTTCCGAACCCACATCGCATAATCAATCACGCCCCGGTGGGGGACAGTAACTCCCTTCGGCTCTCCCGTTGAGCCTGATGTGAACATTATATAAATCGGATCGGTGTCAATTACCTTTGAAAGCGTCTTTTCCAAAAGCACTTCATCAGCGTCCGTCTCAACGATTTCATCATACATATGAACGCTCATTGTCCCGGGAATATCCATTGTCCCGAGCGTTTCCATACCTTTTTTATCTGTAATTATATGGCCTCTTCCGTGCAGACTGTCAACAATTTTCTGTATCCTGTTAGCAGGCATATCATAGGCTACGGGCACATACGGATTTGCGCTGTAAAGCGCGCCCATAAAGCATACAATACATGATATGCTTTTTTTCAGATATACCATTACCGGCGAGGGCATATATCCGGCGGGAGTAGTTTTTGCAAGCGCAGTTCCGACAGATTTGCCCCTGCTTTGCAAGGCTTTAAAAGTTATTTCTCCCCACTCATCGGAAATTGCCGTTTTACCGCCGTATTTCTCGGCGGCCATATCAAGCAGACGAACCGCGGAATTCAAATGCACCATAATTTCCTCCATAACGAAAAGTATCCGTTTTTACATACTGATTTCAAATTCTCCGCAAAGCGGCGGATTTATAAATCAAGCGGACAAACCGCCGTTTATTTTTTATACCAATTCAGTCTAATTATAGCATTTTCACTATATTGTGTCAAGGGCGCAAATGATTTGCGCCCTTGCCGTTAAAACTCTGCAATCTTACGGTTTGAATTATAATTTTACCAGTCAAAAAGCGGTTAATTATATATGAATGATAAATTTTTCACAAATTGTAAAAAAATTTCAATATATTGTAGACATTTCTCTGATTTATGGTATAATAAGTACATAAGTGCAAAAACGGGACAATCCGTTAACGCTAAAAATTATAACTTAGGAGGAATTCCAATGGCAAAAAAGTATGTATACCTTTTTACAGAGGGTAATGCAGACATGAGAGAACTTCTCGGAGGCAAGGGAGCTAATCTTGCTGAAATGACAAATCTTGGTCTGCCTGTACCGCAGGGTTTCACAATTTCGACCGAAGCGTGTACTCAGTACTATGAGGACGGCAGAAAAATCAATGATGAAATCCAAAATCAGATCAATGAACACATTGTAAAGATGGAAGAAATCACAGGCAAAAAATTCGGCGACAACGAAAATCCGCTTCTTGTATCGGTTCGAAGCGGCGCGAGAGCGTCAATGCCGGGTATGATGGACACAATACTGAACCTCGGTCTTAACGAGGAGGTTGTTGAAGTAGTTGCGAAGAAAACAGGCAACGAAAGATGGGCATGGGACTGCTACAGAAGATTTATACAAATGTACAGCGATGTTGTAATGGAAGTCGGTAAGAAATATTTCGAACAGCTTATCGACCAGATGAAAGAAAAGAAGGGTGTTACTCAGGACGTTGATCTTACAGCGGATGATCTGAAGGAGCTTGCTTCACAGTTCAAGGCCGAGTATAAGAATAAAATCGGCGCTGATTTCCCGACTGATCCTAAGGAGCAGCTTATGGGCGCTGTTCAGGCCGTATTCCGTTCATGGGATAATCCGAGAGCTAACGTATACCGCCGCGATAACGATATTCCTTATTCATGGGGTACGGCTGTAAACGTGCAGGAAATGGCGTTCGGTAACTGGTCGGACGAGTCGGGCACAGGCGTTGCTTTCACGCGTGATCCCGCTACAGGCGAAAAGAAGCTTATGGGCGAATTCCTTATGAACGCGCAGGGCGAGGACGTTGTTGCCGGCGTAAGAACACCTCAGCCGATTTCAGCTCTTAAAGAAGTTATGCCCGAGGTATTTGATCAGTTTACAAAAGTATGCTCAACTCTTGAAAATCACTATCGTGATATGCAGGATATGGAATTCACTATTCAGGACAGAAAGCTGTTTATGCTTCAGACAAGAAACGGTAAGAGAACAGCTCAGGCTGCTCTTAAGATCGCGTGCGATCTTGTTGACGAGGGTATGAGATCCAAGGAAGAAGCGGTCGCTATGATTGATCCGCGTAACCTTGACACATTGCTTCACCCGCAGTTTGACGCTGCCGCTTTAAAAGCGGCAAAGCTTATGGGTAAGGCTCTCGGCGCTTCTCCGGGCGCGGCTGCCGGTAAAATCGTATTCACAGCTGACGACGCTAAGAATTGGGCCGCAAAGGGAGAAAAGGTTGTTCTTGTACGTCTTGAAACTTCACCTGAGGATATTGAGGGTATGAAAGCCGCTCAGGGTATTCTGACAGTCCGCGGCGGTATGACTTCACACGCTGCCGTTGTTGCGCGCGGTATGGGTACATGCTGTGTATCGGGCTGCGGCGATATCGCTATGGACGAGGAAAACAAGAAGTTTACGCTTAACGGCAAGGAATATCGCGAGGGTGACACAATTTCTCTTGACGGAAGCACAGGTAATATATATGACGGAATTGTTCCTACGGTTGACGCTACAATCGCGGGAGAGTTTGAAAGAATTATGGGTTGGGCTGACGAGTTCAGAACACTGAAAGTACGCACAAACGCTGACACTCCCGCCGACGCAAAGAAAGCTAAAGAGCTTGGCGCCGAGGGTATCGGTCTTTGCCGTACAGAGCACATGTTCTTTGAGGGCAACAGAATTGACGCTTTCAGAGAGATGATCTGCGCTGACACAGTTGAGGAAAGAGAAGCGGCTCTTGACAAAATTCTTCCTATGCAGCAGGGCGACTTTGAGCAGCTTTATGAAGCGCTTGAGGGTAATCCTGTAACCATCAGATTTTTGGATCCTCCTCTTCATGAGTTTGTTCCGACAGACGATGCTGATATTGAAATTCTTGCAAAAGCTCAGGGTAAGAGCGTTGAAAGAATTAAAGAGATCATCAACAGTCTGCACGAGGCTAACCCGATGATGGGACACAGAGGATGCCGTCTTGACGTGACATATCCGGAAATCGCAAAGATGCAGACAAAAGCTGTTATTCGCGCGGCTATCAACGTGTCAAAGAAGCATGCTGACTGGAAGATCGTTCCTGAAATTATGATCCCTCTTGTAGGAGAGATTAAAGAACTGAAGTACGTTAAGAAGATAGTTGTTGAAACTGCTGACGCTGAAATCGCGGCTGCGGGTGCTGATCTTAAATATGAAGTAGGCACAATGATCGAAATTCCGCGCGCAGCTTTGACAGCGGACGAGATCGCTACTGAGGCTGATTTCTTCTGCTTCGGTACAAACGATCTTACACAGCTTACTTTCGGCTTCTCGCGTGATGACGCGGGCAAGTTCCTTGACGCGTATTACGATACTAAAATCTTTGAGAACGATCCGTTCGCTAAGATTGACCAGAACGGCGTCGGTAAACTTATGGAAATGTCTATAAAACTCGGCAAGCCGGTTAATCCGAAGCTTCATATCGGTATCTGCGGCGAGCACGGCGGTGATCCTTCATCAGTTGAGTTCTGCCACAAGATCGGTCTGGACTATGTTTCATGTTCACCGTTCAGAGTTCCTATAGCGAGACTTGCCGCCGCTCAGGCAAAAATCAACGAAAAAAACTGATTTAACAGAAAACAGTAAAATGGAATGTTCCGTAAGGAACATTCCATTTTTGATTTATGTAAATTTATTCTTTACAAATACTACAAAATATGTTATAATATATCTGCACAGTAATTTAATAGGTCTTAGTATTTAAAACTTATGTTGACAAAAACATAGGCTTTAATTATGTAGTTTTAATACTAATACTTTATTGTTAAATTACTGTGCAAGATTGGAGCCGTGTTTTTTTATGCGCGGCTTCAACCGCGCATTTTTTATTATAACATCTTTACAAATATTATAAAATATGTTATAATATATCTGCCAAACAAATTTCATAATAGTCTAAGTAACAGCGGTGATTTTTTTATGTAAAAAACACATGCTTTGTTTCAGCACTGTTATTTAGGGCTTGAAATTTGTTTGGCGACATATAGAGCAATGTGTTTTTATGCGTTGTTCTATATGAGCGGCGCATTTTTTATATGTTAAAGGAGGGCAGAGAACGTAAGTATGTCGGCTTACATAAAAATTGAATATTAGTATATAGTTAAAAATATTTTGTTGCGTGTGAAAGCCCCGTTTTTATAACGGGGTTTTCCTCTTGCTCTCCTGAAACAACACAATTAAACGCTGTCTCAATATCTTATTTACGCTCGCTGATCGGTACATATTCCTTATGCTCCGCAACGCTTTTATACGAGGGACGCATAATCTTACCCGGATTTACAAGCTCCTCAATCCTGTGCGCCGACCAGCCCGCTATCCTTGCCACGGCAAACATCGGCGTATACAGCTCGACAGGCAAATCCAGCATGCTGTACACAAAACCCGAATAAAAATCCACATTCGCGCTTACGCCCTTATATATTCTGCGCTCGCTTGCGATTACCTGCGGAGCGAGCTTTTCTACCTTCGAATAAAGATTAAATTCCTCCTCGCGTCCCTTTTCCTTGGAAAGACTTTCAACAAACGCCTTAAACACGTTCGCTCTCGGGTCGGAAAGAGAATACACCGCGTGACCCATGCCATATATAAGTCCTGATTTGTCAAACGCTTTTTTGTTGAGCAGATCCGACAAGTACTGCTCTATTTCCTTATCGTCATTCCAGTTTTTTATATTCTTCTTCATATCCTCAAACATTTGCGTAACCTTTATGTTTGCTCCGCCGTGCTTCGGGCCTTTCAGCGCGCCGAGCGACGCGGCTATAGTAGAGTATGTATCTGTTCCGCTTGAGGTTACGACATGAGTGGTGAATGTAGAATTATTACCGCCGCCATGCTCCGCGTGCAGTATAAGAGCGATATCCAGTATTTTCGCTTCCAGATCGGTATACTGACTGTCTCTGCGCAGCATATGAAGAATATTACCCGCGGTTGAAAGCTCCTCTTTCGGGGCATGAACAATAAAACTGCCGTTCTCGTGATAATATTTATGCGCCTGATAACCGTACACCGCCAGCAGCGGGAACTGCGCTATAAGCTGAAGACATTGTCTCAGCACATTCGGCAATGAAATATCATCCGCCTTATCATCATACGCGTACATCGTCAGCACGCTTCTTGACAGGGCGTTCATCATGTCTCTGCTCGGCGCCTGCATTATAATATCGCGCACAAATGACGGAGGAATTGTCCGAAGATGAGCAAGTGTTTTCATAAAAATATCAAACTGATTTTTATTGGGAAGCTCTCCAAACATAAGCAGATATATTACTTCCTCAAAACCAAAACGCTTATCCTTTATAAAACCTTTTATAAGATCTTCCACATCATAGCCGTGATAATAAAGCTTGCCTTCGCACGGCACATCAGTTCCGTCAGGGAGTGTATCATGGGCGTGTATTTCGCCTATTTCGGTAAGTCCGGTTAAAACGCCTTTACCGTTTATATCTCTCAACCCCCTTTTTACATCGTATTTCGCGTACAGCTCTGGATCAATAGTCTTGTTTTTCTTGCAAATTTCCAGCATTTGCAGCATTTCGGGAGTTACTTCTACCGGTACTATCTTCTCTCGCATATTTACTCCTCCGTTTCCGTATAGTATTAATTTATATGGTTAATTTTTTCATTATATGACATATAGCTACAATAATTTATTATAATTATATCAGACTAACTATTTTAAATCAACAAAAATTATGTAAACTTATTGTGAATTATTTCAATTTGTGGTACAATAATATTATATTAATTAGCGAAAGGATGAAAAATATGGTATATGTATTACTTGCGGACGGCTTTGAAGAAGTCGAAGCCATTGAGCCGATTGACATTCTGCGGCGCGGAGGTGTGGAAGTAAAAACAGTGGGGATAAGCGGAAAAGTTGTCACAGGCGCGCACGGCATACCCGTAACGGCCGATATTGAGGCAAACGACGCGGACGCGTCTGACATGGAGCTTTTAATGCTCCCGGGCGGCGCGGGACACGAGCTGCTTGACGCTTCGGACAAAGTACATGAGCTGATTAATTACGCTGTTACAAACAATTTGTATATCTCGGCGATATGCGCCGCGCCGTCAATTCTCGGTAAAAAAATGATACTTGAAGGCAAAAAAGCAACCTGTTTCCCGGGCTATGAAAAATATCTCCACGGAGCGGAAATCACCGATGACAAAGCTGTTGCCGACGGAAAAATTATAACGGGCAAAGGAGCGGGAGCGGCGGCCAACTTCGGTTTCACAATGCTATCTTTGCTTAAAGGACAGGAAACGGCTGATAAAATCAGGGAGATAATGCAATATTGATTAAAAATGAGCTTCGGAAAAAAATGCGCGCGCAAAGACGCGCCATGACCGCCGCGGAAATTGACGCAAAAAGCGCCGCTATAACAGAAAAACTGTTTTCTCCGGAATGTATCGGAAAGACAAAAACAGTATGTATATTTCTGTCAGCTTTTAACGAGCCTGACACAATACCGATTGCCAAAAAACTGTGGCAAAAACAATGCAAAGTAGTTGTACCTATTTCCAACACAAAAACAAACACGCTTTCTCTTTCATATATAGACAGTCTCAGAGATTTATGCAAGGGCGCGTACGGGATTTTAGAACCTTCGGTTATAAAATCCGCCGGTATCGGCGATATTGACGTCATACTTATACCGGGTCTTGCTTTTGACAGAGACGGCGGAAGAATGGGGTTCGGAAAAGGCTATTACGACAGGTTTCTTGAAAATACCAATGCGGTCAAGATAGGTTTATGCTATGATTTTCAGCTTTTGGACAATATTCCGAAAGAAAGTCACGATATACCGATGAATTATATTATCACAGAAAAAGAAATTTTAAAGATAGGGTGAAATACATGCTGTTTGATTCTCACGCGCACTATAATGATGAAAAATTTAATGAGGACAGAGATGAAATTCTTTCCTCCATGCGGGAAAATAATGTCGGTTTCATAATGAATTCCTGCTCGTCTCTTGACGAGGTTCCCGGCATACTCGCAATATGTGAAAAATATCCGTTTGTGTACGCGTCAGCCGGAATACATCCGCACGAGGCGGGAGATCTTAGTGAAACGGATATGGATAAGCTTAAAGAATACGCCAAAAATCCAAAGGTAAAAGCAATAGGGGAGATAGGACTTGATTATTTCTATGATTTTTCCCCTCGTAATATCCAGCAGAAATGGTTCGCGCGGCAGATTGATATCGCGGGAGAAATGAACCTGCCCGTCATTATACACGACAGAGACGCTCACAAGGATTGTATGGACATTCTGCGCGGCCATCATATTGAGAAAATCGGAGGCGTTTTTCACTGCTATTCGGGAAGCGTTGAAATGGCGAGGGAAATCCTTGACTGGGGAATGTATATAGCCTTCGGCGGCTCGCTTACGTTCAAAAAATCAGTACGCCCCGCAGAAGTCGCGAAATATGTGCCGATAGACAGAATTGTTATTGAAACAGACTGTCCGTATCTGACGCCCGAACCGCACAGAGGAAAGCGCAACAGCTCGCTTTATATTCACTATGTGGCGGAAAAACTGGCTCAAATAAAAGAAGTTTCAGTTGAGGAAATTGAACAGGCAACTCTTAATAACGCCAAAAAATGCTTCGGTATTTACTAAAACAGTGGACTAAAATATCTTTTTATGGTATAGTTATATATATAACCTGAAAATAGGAGACCGGTATGGAAAAATTAAAGAACACAGCGTTAAAAATAATAAAATTTCTTGACTGTCTGACAGGTGATTTTGTAAGTATTTATGCGGCTCAGGCGTCATTTTTTCTTGTTATATCTTCAATTCCTTTTATTATGCTGTGCTTCACCATCATAAAATCTTTTATAAATATAGATCTTCAAATGATAATTCATACCATAAACGCTTTTGCACCGCCGCAGATAAGCCAGCTTTTAACTATGATTTTAAACGAGCTGTTTGATAAAGCGTCCTCCGCTTCGGTAATTTCCGTTACTGCGGTATCGGCGCTGTGGCTGTCGTCAAGAGGCGTACTTGCTCTGTATATGGGCATAAACACTGTATATCATGTTCCGATGCGGAATTATTTCTACAGCCGCGTAATTTCAATAATATACACGCTCGCATTTATCGCGGCGCTTATTATGACAATCATTGTATTCGGCTTCGGAAATAAAATTGAAATATTTCTCGGCGCTCATTCCATTGTATTATCGGCAATTGTAAATCTTTTTCTGAAAGTAAAAATTATTGTTTTTATGGTTTATCTCACAATAATATTCGCGCTGTTTTACAAATTTTTGCCCAAAAAAAATAATTCCTTCAAATCTCAGCTTCCGGGAGCCGCTTTTTCAGCTGTGGGATGGATGGTGTTCTCATATGTATATTCAATATATATCGAAAACTTCTCAAACTATTCATATGTTTACGGATCACTGGCCGCTCTGGTATTTTTGATGCTATGGCTGTATTTCTGTATGAATATTTTT
>CAJTPP010000035.1:13515-17468 GCA_910578235.1 uncultured Clostridia bacterium
GGCGCTCAGCTCAATAAAATGATTGCAAACGGATTTTTTTCAAAAAAAACTACACTTTAGCGCAATTATGTGGTACAATAATAATATGATAACCACATAACAGGATACGGAGGGCATAAAATGACTTTTGATATAATAGTTTACACACAAAAAGAGCTTGAAAATGCCCTTGAAAACAAATATACTTCTATCGCGCTTTGTGACAATACATTTATTATACCTCCGCGCGGCGGTATATCCTATATATCAATAGGAAATGTTTCTGTGTCTGCCGGTATGACAAAAGAAGATTATAATAAGCTTTCCATACACTGTGTCGGATTTACTCCTGTTTTTCGTGATGAAAACACAGATAAAGCGTGTTTACCTATACCCGCTGCTTCGGCGCAGGTATCCTCATATATGCTGTCAAGCTACTTTTTTTCAAGCTTTGTCACATCATATATGTATAAATACAAAGGCAGCTTTATTACTTCATATCTGTACAGGACAAGCTTCGTCACTTCGTATTTGTATGAATACGAATACGCCAACAGTTTTTCAAATTCATATACGGTATCCTTTACATCATCATTCGCGGCATCCTTTGTCTCGTCATTTTTGCTGAGCATGCCCGATTTTAAAGAAACAGAAACTACACAATACGTGCCGGTCAACGGCTACGGTATAAACCTGATTTAAGCTTATGAACGGAATACATATAAACTGGACAAAACCATTTTTAAACAAAACAAAAGCTCCGTACAGTGTTGAGGATTTTGAACTGCTCACCACCATTCTTTCCGCGCTTAAATGGCGTGAAAAAAACGGTCCGATTACAATGATCACCGACTCTGCCGGCCAGGAATTCTACAAAAACGCCGGTATCACGAAAATATGGGATGGTGTAGAAAACCTGCTCGACGATGTAGATGTAAACCCCGACGTATTCTGGGCGGCGGGAAAAATATTCGCCCTGAGCCGTCAGGAAGCTCCCATAGCTATGATTGACACCGATTTTATTGTATGGGAAAAAATAGACCCTGACGAGCTTTCGGATGTGACTGTTATACATTTCGAGGATTTGTATCCCGATGTATATCCGCCCAAAAGTTATTTCCATATGAAAGATTACAGCTTTGCCGCAGATTTTGACTGGAATTTAAAAGCCTGCAACACTGCTTTTTGCATAATAAAAAACAATAAGCTTCTAAAATATTACACTGAACAATCTATAGAGTTTATGCGTCATACTGACGAGAAAAACGACCGGCTAAAATATATGGTATTCGCCGAACAGAGACTGCTTCCGATGTGCGCAAAAAAACTCGGCATGTCCGCGGGGTCTTTTTCCGATCTGGACAGTTTATTTTCGGATAAGGAAACGCGTTTCACACACACATGGGGCATGAAACAGCAAATGCGCGACAATAACGCGCTGCGTTATGATTTTTGCAGACGATGTATTAACAGAATTATACATGAGTATCCGCATATGTATGAAACAATAAAAAATATAGAATGTCTGAAACAGTATTTTTAAAAAATACTGTTTTTTCTTTATCTTTTTGAGCATAATAAGCAAAAAGGAGTGACAATATGGACATTTTAAAAATAATTATCTCATCCTTGGCTTCACTTGTAGCTCTATTTCTTTCCACAAAAATAATTGGAAACAGACAAATGTCGGAGCTCAGTATGTTCGATTACATCAACGGAATAACAATAGGATCAATCGCCGCCGAAATGGCTACTGAAATGGATAAAGAATTTTATTATCCGCTGATTGCTATAGCGGTATATACAGTCATAATGTGGCTTATGTCCTTTATCACCGAAAAAAATATGACAGGAAGAAGATTTTTGGCGGGACGCTCCATTCTTCTTATGGAAAACGGAAAGCTGTTTGAAAAAAATTTCAAAACAGCTAAAATTGATATTAACGAATTTTTAACACAGTGCAGAATAAACGGATATTTCAATCTTGACGATATTGACACAGCGCTGCTGGAGCCGAACGGAAAAATATCATTTCTGCCAAAATCCGATGCTAAACCGCTTTCACCGCGCGATATACAGCTTTCTCCCGATCAAGAAAAACTTTTAAAAGTCATTATCCTTGACGGACATATAATGCGCGAAAATCTGAAACGCACCGGCAATGATATACGCTGGCTTGAAAACGAGCTGCACAAACAGAAAATCGGCAACATAAAAGATGTGTATATAGCGGAATGCGATAATAATAATCAGCTGTTTGTTTATAAAAAAACCGGAGACGCGCCAAATAATGATCCGTTCCAGTAAACAAAATTTACGCGTAAGCCTGATAGTTCAATCAAAATTATCAGACTTACGCATTTTAATATATATTTTATTTTCCTACCGTAATAAGCTTAACATCCTTTTGCGCAAGCTTCTGCTTCCATTCCTCGGTCAGTTCCGCATCGGTAATAAAGCTGTCAATTTCATTCAGAGAACACACGCGCGGTACTCCAAGCCTGCCTATTTTATTCCTGTCGCAGAGAAACACCGACGATTCGCTGCATTGAAGCATTGCTTTTTTTATTTCCGCCTCGCCCTCGCTCGAATCCACAAGACCGCGTCCCAAAGTCACGCCCTTACACGAGAAAAAACATTTATTCGCGTAATAATTTTCGCGTATGGTCTTTTCCGCGACTCTACCGATATAAGACATATTTCTCGGTGTCAGCTCGCCGCCGACACACACAACATGAATATGATCACAGCTTGAAAGCTCGTTTACTATTTTTTCCGCGTTTGTTATAACAGTAAGTCCTCTTTTTCCCTCTATATATCTTGCAAGATGCCATGCCGAAGTGCTCGCGTCCAGAAAAATCGTCTCGCCGTCGCGTATAAGCTCGGCCGCATATTTGCCTATACTTTGTTTTCCCTCATAATTCACAGTATCACGCTCTGTTATGGCAAGTTCCGCTTCACCGTTATCCGCAAGAGTCGCGCCGCCGTAGGTTCGTATAAGAATTCCCTGTTTTTCCAATTTTTCAAGATCAGCGCGTATTGTCTCTGTCGTTACCTCAAACTGTTTCGCAAGTTCCACCACAAGCACACTGCGTTCCTTATTTATTATTTGCTCTATCTGATTTCTGCGTTCAACTGCAAGCATATATTTACCTCGTCTCATTTCTATCTGAATATATACACATTTTACCATAAAAAATACCTTTTTTCAATAGCGTTTTCCCTGTCATATATCAATGCCTTTCGGAATAATAAATAAGTATAGATTGTACAGGGGGGTAATGTCATGAATTACATATGGTGCGGCATGATAATTATATCAATAATCGTGTCGGTTTTCAACGGAACTGTCAGCGAAACAATAAACGGCGCCTTTGAAGGAGCAAAAAGCGCTGTTTTTACTCTTTTATCTTTTGCGGGCGTAATGTGTTTCTGGACAGGAATAATGAAAATCGCGGAAAAAGCGGGACTTTCACAAAAGGTCGAAAGACTTTTAAAGCCTGTTATAAGCTTTCTTTTTCCAAAAGCCGGCAGTGAAGCGAAAAAATATATTTCAATGAATATGAGCGCAAATCTTCTCGGAATGGGTAACGCAGCTACGCCCATGGGTATAAAGGCTATGGAATATCTTGATAAGGAAAACGATCGGCCGCTTCACGCGTCCGACAACATGTGCATGCTCGTAGTTCTTAACACAACTTCCTTACAGCTTATACCCACAACTATAATAGCTTTGCGCACAGCCGCCAATTCATCTGAACCGTTTTCAATAATTCTGCCGATATGGATTTCCTCGCTGACGGCAGTAATTACTGCTGTTTTTCTGGCTAAACTGTCGTTTAGGAGGAAAAAAATATGATATACATAATACCCTTAATAATAGCGGCCGTACTTATATTCGCACTCGTAAAAAAGCTGCCGTCATATGAATTGTTCATAGACGGGGCGGGGGAGGGAATGAAAATCGCGGCGGG
>CAJTPP010000035.1:17478-25436 GCA_910578235.1 uncultured Clostridia bacterium
ATTTTCCCGCCGCTTGTAGCGGTACTTACCGCCGCATATATGCTGCGCGCCTCAGGAACGCTGGATTTGTTAATCTCTTTTTTATCACCCATAACAAAATTTATTCCCGCCGAGGTTATGCCGCTCGCACTGATACGTCCCGTATCAGGCAGCGGCGCGATCGGTATACTCACAGATATACTGAACACGCACGGCGCGGACAGTCAGATAGGCAGGATTGCCTCAGTTATCATGGGCTCGACAGAAACAACTTTTTACTGTCTTTGCGTATATTTTGCCAATACAAGGGCAAAACATAATCTTAGAGCAGTACCTTTTGCCGCCGCCGGCGACATTGTAGGTATAGTGATGGCGGTTATCCTGATTAAATTGGTAAAAATTTAACGAATTTTTATTATTTACTTGAAAAAAGGATAATTTTTATATATAATAGAATTAAGAAAAATCGGGCGTTTTTGTCCGCACAAAAAGGAGAAATTTATTATGTACAACAAATTAACGGTTGAAGATGTTGACGTAAAGGGCAAGAAAGTTTTAGTCCGCTGTGACTTTAATGTTCCTCTTGACGCTGAAGGCAATATCACAGACGAAAACAGAATTGTAGGCGCGCTTCCCACAATAAAGTATCTTATAAATAACGGCGCAAGAGTTATTCTTTGTTCTCACATGGGCAAACCGAAGGGTGAGCCAAAGCCGGAGCTTTCTCTTGCTCCCGTTGCGAAAAGCCTTTCTGACAAGCTTGGTAAAGAGGTTGTTTTCGCGGCTGACGATAATGTTGTAGGCGATAACGCAAAGAACGCCGTACAGGCAATGAAAGACGGCGATGTTGTTCTTCTTGAAAACACGCGCTACAGAAAGGAAGAAACAAAGAACGAGGAAGCTTTCTCAAAAGAACTTGCTTCACTCGCGGATCTGTTTGTAAACGACGCGTTCGGCACGGCTCACAGAGCTCACTGTTCAAATGTGGGTGTGTCATCAATTATTAAGCCGGCTGTAGCGGGATATCTTATTGAAAAGGAAATAAACTTCCTCGGCAATGCTGTAAACTCTCCTGTAAGACCGCTTGTAGCTATCCTCGGCGGAAGCAAGGTTTCTTCAAAAATATCCGTTATTGAAAATCTTTTAAAGAAAGTTGACAAGCTTATAATCGGCGGAGGTATGGCTTACACATTCTTTGCCGCTCAGGGCAAAACTACAGGCACATCGCTTCTTGAACCTGATTTTATCGAATACGCCAAGAAAATGCTTGACGAGGCGGGAGATAAAATTGTTCTTCCCGTTGATACGGTTGTTACTGAAAAGTTTGATAATGACGCTCCTTCAAAAATTGTGGAAGGCAATATTCCCGACAGCTGGATGGGACTTGATATAGGCCCGAAATCAATAGAGCTGTTTAAAAATGTTCTTAAAGACGCAAAAACAGTTGTATGGAACGGTCCTATGGGTGTGTTTGAGATGTCAAACTTCGCGAAAGGTACAAATGAAATCGCGGCTATGCTTGCGGATCTTGACGCAACAACAATTATCGGCGGCGGCGACAGCGTGGCTGCTGTTAATCAGGCAGGTCTGGGTGACAAGATGAGCCATATTTCAACAGGCGGCGGAGCTTCAATGGAATTCCTTGAGGGTAAAGAATTACCGGGTATCGCCGCGCTTACAGACAAATAATTTGGAGTACAGACGATGAAAACAATATTATTTCAGGGCGATTCCATAACAGACGCGGATCGTTCAAGGGAATTTGACCATAAGACAGGTATCGGATATCCGACGCTTGTGACAGGCTATCTTGGATTTGAAAATCCAAATAAATATAAATTCTATAACAGAGGTATAAGCGGAAACCGCGTTATTGACGTTTATGCGCGTATAAAAGAGGATATTATTAACCTTAAACCTGATGTAATGAGCATCCTTATAGGCGTAAACGACGTATGGCATGAGATAAACTATAAAAACGGCGTCGACGCGGAAAAATACTTTAAAATTTACTCAATGCTTATTGAGGAAGTTTTAAAAGAGCTTCCCGACATAAAAATAATAATTCTTGAACCGTTCCTGTTAAAGGCTTCGGCAACAGAAGAAAACTGGGATCACTTCCGCGGCGAGGTTGAAAAAAGAGCCGCTAAAGCGAAAGAAATCGCTGAAAAATACAATCTTACTTTTATTTCTCTGCAGGATAAATTTGACGAGGCGGCAAAAACCGCTCCGCCGTCTTACTGGCTTATTGACGGAGTGCATCCGACAACGGCGGGACACGAGCTTATAAAAAGAGAATGGATAAAAGCATTTAAACAACTATAAAGGAGAATAAAAAAATGGGAAAATATATTATCGCCGGTAACTGGAAGATGAATAAGCTTCCTTCGGAAACATATGATTTTGTTAAAGAGGTTGCCGAGGCAACAAAGGACGCGTCATGCGAGGTAGTTTGCTGCACGCCGTTCGTATGTCTTGCGCCCGCAATAGAGGCGGCAAAGGGCACACACGTAAAAATCGGAGCGGAAAATCTTCATTTTGAGGATAAAGGCGCGTATACAGGCGAAGTAAGCGCGGATATGCTCAAAGATATGGGCGTTGACTACGTTATTATCGGTCACAGCGAAAGACGCGAGTATTTTGCCGAGACAGACGAGACTGTAAACAAGAAAATAAAAAAAGCTCTTGAAAAGGGACTTCTTCCTATTCTGTGCTGCGGTGAGTCTCTGGATCAGAGAGAAGCCGGAATTACAATGGATTTCATCACAATACAGATTAAAAAAGCGTTCGCGGGTATCAGCGCTGACGACGCTAAGAAAGTTGTTGTCGCTTACGAGCCGATTTGGGCTATCGGCACAGGCAAAACCGCGACAGACGAGCAGGCAGAAGAAGTTTGCGGAGCGATCAGAAAAGTGCTCGCTTCACTTTATGACGACGCGACAGCTCAAGCTATCACAATCCAGTACGGCGGCAGCATGAACGCCGGCAACTGCGCGGGACTTCTCGCAAAGCCGAACATTGACGGCGGACTTATCGGAGGAGCTTCATTAAAGAGCGCGGACTTTGCCGTTATAACAGGATCTGCCAAATAATTGATTTACAAAAAGTTGTATATTGATAAGCGTCCCAAAAGTATTTAACTTTCGGGACGCTTGTTTTTATGACAGTCTTTAAAATTATTGACAAATATGCTATTGTATATTATAATTAATGATACAAACCTGTGTTGTTTCAGGCGGGCAGAGGAAAACCCCGTTATAAAAACGGGGCTTTCACACGCAACAAAATATTTTTAACTATATACTAATATTCAATTTTTATGTAAGCCGACATACTTACGTTCTCTGCCCTCCTTTAACATATAAAAAATGCGCGGTTGAAGCCGCGCATAAAAATACACAGCTTCAAACTATTTCTATTGCGGTAGAATTTAATATCAATAGTCAAAAACACTGATATAGTAGTAAAAAGCCTGTATTTTTCCAAAACAAAACAGTGCCTATGACTATATTCAATTCTACCGCAATGCTATTATAACATATTTTATTTTATTTGTAAAGATGTTATAATAAAAAATACGCGGTTGAAACCGCGCATAAAAAAACAACACGGCTTCAACTTTTGCACAATAATCCCGAATAAATACTTTTACTCTATGGTATATTAAATTAAAGCCTATGTTTTTTTCTAAACATAAACCATAGAGATAAACTTATTCATAATTATTGTGCAAAAACATTATAACATATTTTATACGATTTGTAAATACTTAACTCAAAAATAAGTCCGATAAAATATCGGACTTATTTTTAATATTATTATTCAATTATAAATTACTGATAATATCATTCATATTATACATACCTGCCGGTTTATCCTTGATAAACTTAGCCGCTTTTATAGCGCCGACCGCAAACACCTCTTTGCTGTGAGCGCTGTGCTTCAGCTCAATAACCTCGTCTGTACCCGCAAAAATAATATTATGATCACCGACAATTGTACCGCCGCGCACAGCATGCAGTCCGATTTCAGTTTTCTTTCTTTTTCTGCGAACAGCGTGTCTGTCATACACATACTCGGCCGGATATGAAAGCGTCTCGTCAATCGCGTCCGCAATCGCAAGAGCCGTCCCGGACGGAGCGTCAATCTTCTGATTATGATGACGCTCGACAATTTCTATGTCAAAATTACCTTCCAGCAGTTTTGTAGCTTTCCTCGCAAGATCGATAAGCAAATTTATTCCAAGGCTCATATTGGCCGAGAAAAATACCGGTATTTCATTTGAAGCGGCCGCAAACTCCTTCTTTTGGTCATCCGTAAAGCCTGTCGTCGCAAGAATAACAGGAAGACGGCGTTTTTTACAGAAGCTCAGTATGTTTGTAAGAGCCGACGGATGAGAAAAATCTATCACAACATCAGCTTCGCCTGTAAAATCATCAGGATTTGTAAAAACAGGATACGTGTTCTCTATAGCCTCATTCACGTCAAAACCCGCTATTATCTCACATTCGGAATCCTCGCTTACAAGACGGGTTATAACCTGCCCCATTTTACCGTTACAGCCGTTCATAATTATTTTCGTCATTGGTTTTTCTCCTTTACGCCAGTTTCATACCAAAATCAGTCATTGACTTTTTAAGCTTTTCAAGATTTGCGCTGTCCATATCCACAAGCGGCATACGCAGATTACCCGCATTAAAGCCAAGCAAATTCATGGCTGTTTTTACCGGAACGGGATTTACCTCAATAAACAGATTATTTATAAGATTAAGCATTTTAAGCTGAAGCTCTCTCGACTCCTGAACTTTGCCGCTGAAATAATACTCGCATATGTTATGTGTCTCCCGAGGGAGAATATTTGCCACGACAGATATAACTCCTTTGCCGCCCAGTGAAAGCGCCGGCACAATCATATCGTCATTGCCCGAATAAATATACAGCTCTGGAACCTCAGCGGCAACTTTTGCCATATAGCTGATATTTCCGCTCGCCTCCTTAACAGCGACAATATTCGGAACTTTCGCAAGCTCCTTTAATGTATCAACAGAAAAATTCATACCCGTTCTCGAAGGAACATTATACAATATTATAGGTATATTCACCGAATTTGCTATCGCTGTAAAATGAGCCACAAGACCTTTCTGTGTAGTCTTATTGTAATACGGAGTTACTGAAAGTATTCCGTCAGCGCCGTATTCCTCCGCTTTTTTTGTAAGCTCAACGGCATGAGCCGTATCGTTTGATCCTGTTCCCGCAATTACGGGAATTCTTCCCGCCGTTTTTTCAACCGTGAATTTAATAGCGGCAAGATGCTCCGCGTCGGGCATTGTTGACGCTTCGCCGGTCGTTCCGCAGATTATAATAGCGTCTGTTTTATTTTCAATATGATATTCAATCAGTTTTCCAAGCTCGTCATAATTAGTTGTCATTCCGTCAAACGGTGTGACAATAGCTACTCCCGAACCCTGAAAAGGTAATGTCTTTGCCATATTAATCAAGTCCTTTCTGTCAGAATATATTTTGTTATCAGTCCATGTAGCCTTTTGCGGTCAGAAGTTCTGCAAGAAGTACCGCGCCGCCGGCCGCTCCGCGAAGTGTGTTATGGCTCATTGAAACCATTTTATAATCATACTGAGCGGACTCGCGCAGACGTCCGCAGGAAATTGCCATTCCGCCGTCAATTTCACGCACTGTCTTAATCTGAGGCTGGTCAGGCTCATCCTTTTCGGTATACACATGTATAAACTGCTTCGGAGCGTGCGGGAGGTTCAGCTTCTGAGGCTCGCCCGAATATTCAGTCCACATTTTTTCAATTTCTTCTATTGAAGGCTTATTTGCGCTATCCTTAAATGAGAAGAAAATAGCCGCCGTATGTCCGTTTGACACGGGAACCCTGTATGTCTGGCACTCAATTGAAAGAGCGTCTGACGGAACAATTTCCTTACCCTCAATTTTGCCAAGTACCTTATTAGGCTCAACTTCAGACTTCATTTCCTCACCGCCGATATACGGAATAAGATTGTCAACCATTTCAGGCCATGTTTCAAAGGTTTTTCCCGCACCGGAAATTGCCTGATATGTTGTCACAAGAGCATGGTCAATAGGATATTTCATATTAACTACAGCCATTGCGGGAAGATATGACTGCAATGAGCAATTTGATTTAACCGCGATAAATCCTCTCTTTGTGCCAAATCTTTCACGCTGAGCCGGTATAATATCAATATGCTGAGGATTGATTTCAGGAATTATCATAGGAACATCGGGAGTATGACGGTGAGCTGAATTATTTGAAACAACCGGACATTCAGCTTTCGCGTATCTTTCCTCAAGAGCCTTTATTTCATCCTTTTTCATGTCAACAGCGCAGAAAACAAAATCAACCTTTTTCGCAATTTCCTCAACATCCTCTGTAGCGTTCATAACTACCATATCGGCTACCGATGCCGGAATTTCCTCGTCCATAGCCCATTTCGCGCCTACCGCGTCCTTATACGCTTTGCCCGCGCTTCTCGGTGAAGCGGCAAGAACCTCTATCGTATACCAAGGATGATCATGCAGAAGCGTTATAAAACGCTGTCCGACCATGCCTGTAGCTCCTATAATACCTATTTTGTAATTGTTTTTCATTTTAAATCTCCTTTTTTGTTAAAAAAACAGACAGTAGTCAGAAACTACTGCCATGTTTGCTAAACCAAAACAGCGATAGCTCCCCACCTTACGATGACAGTCATACCGCTCTTAACGGCATGCCCAGCAGAAATACGCGCAGTCATATCAAAGCTTCGGCGTCTTATCCTTTCGGCGTATATCATTGGTAACTGCATACCTCTATACGTTTACTCTTATAAAAACGCACCTCTATCTTGCTTTTTATATATTATTAATATTATACTACCACTATTCATATTATGTGTCAATAGTAAAAATATTATTTTTTTGTTACATTAAATCATTTAAACCTCGCAAATTCCTGCGCCCAGTAAATGCCGTAATCTCCGCCCCTCATAACACTTACTCCGAGATATTTAAACGCCGGATTTAATATATTTTTTCTGTGCCCCTCCGACTCCATCCATGACTGTACGGCAGCTTCGGGAGAATACTGTCCCGCGGCAATATTTTCACCCGCCATCATATAGGATATACCTGCTTCTTTCATTCTGTCAAAGGGCGTTTTACCGTCGGGATTATTGTGCGAGAAAAAACCGCGGTCTATCATATCCCTGCAATGCGCTTGCGCGAGATCGGCAAGCGCATTATCCCATTTGAGCGGCTCCAGACCGTTTTTGCCGCGCTCGTTATTTGTAAGAACAAGCACCTGATTTGCCCAGCTTTCAAAATCGCTTTCCCGGGCTGTGATTGTGACAGTCCGCGTGTTTCCGTCCCAGTCAACCGCAGCTCCGGCCGCCTCGGAAACAGCGCGCAGTGGCACAAGCGTAAAATCATTATAAATAACCGGCGGAGTATTTAGTTCTATAATATCATCGTTTACATACATTACAGGCCTGTCGATAAATAAAGTAATTACCGTATCTTCTTTTTGAGCGGTTACGCGTTTTTCGTCCTCAAACCACTGTACCGCCATATCAAGCTTTTCAAAAATCGCCCGAAACGGTATGAGAGTGGAGTCATTCTGTAATACAGGCTCCTGTTCAAATGACATCGGAGAACCGTTAAGAATAACTGTAATTCCATCCGCAAAAACGGTTATTTGTATACATAATATGATAAAAATAGAAATTATTAGCTTTTTCATAATATTAGTTCCTTATTTACTCAAAAAAGTATTTTCTTTTATTATACAACAAATATTCTTTTAAAACAAGAAGAAAAATTTATAACATCAGTATTGACAAACACTTTTGGATATAATATAATATTATAGTTGCATATGATATATTGAAATATATTGGTAATATATTTAATATATATTTGTAAAAATGCTGACGTAGCTCAGTAGGCAGAGCACTTCATTG
>CAJTPP010000036.1 GCA_910578235.1 uncultured Clostridia bacterium
TATGATAATAAATATATTTTCATCAGTTATAGTTTATGGCGAAGAAAAAAATGGGGCGGCCTTGGAATTGGTTAAGGAAAGAATAGTTTCTATAGCTGATGATGTTGAAATGTCAGAGGATGATGTAGATAGATATTTATCAGAATATGATAGAACCAATGATTTTGTATATGATTTAATCAAATATAAAAAATATATTGAAAATAATCCGGGAAAAGAAATTGCATTTGATGATTTTAGAAACAACAAGTATGATAAAGCTGCAGAAACTATGTCATATGCATCGGCACGAGCGGATGTTTCAGGTACAATATTTATGCCTCCCGAACAGGAAGAGCGTGATTATAGAAATTATACGATGACTAATGGAAATGAACGTATAAATTATGCTACAGGAGTATTATCGCACGAAGAAACAGATTTTGTATTGCCGGGAGTAAACGGTTTGGATTTTGCTTTGACAGTGCGTTTTAATCAGGAAGAAACTGCTTTGGGTATGCCGGGAGCTGTACCTACATTTGATTATTGGGATAGTCCGACATATTCTACTTGGATATTCGGATATACATCAGCGGCTGAAGAACGATGCGGAATTGGAGCTGGCTGGAGTTTTGCAATTCCTTATGTGAAAAAGGATATAAATGAAAGGGACAAATATTATATCAGATTAGCAGACGGTTCAACATTAGATACTGAAAATTGGGGAAGAAAGACTAAAGATATAGATTTTGAAGTAAGAGCGAAAAATGATTATGTAGTAACATATAAAAACGGAACTAAAGACTATTTTAATGATAAAGGTATTATAAGAACAGAAGACAGATACGGCAATTCTATCCGGTATTTTTATGCGGATGACGGATTGTTAGAGAAAATAATAGATTCGGTAAATAGAAATATTATTTTTGAGCGTACATATCATGATGGAACCAATAAAGCAGAGGTGAATGTTTATGTGGACGGTAAATGGATGTGCGAATACAAGATGGAAAAGAATACAGATGGAAAATATATGATGTATGAGAAAGCAACACGGAATAGTGATAACTTATATTTTTATAACAAGAATGAAATAGATGTGAGAGCGCCTATGGCGTATGAAGGTGATGTAACAGCTGTTTTTACAATAGATGAAATTGTAAATTGGGCCGATAAATATTCATATAAATATGAATATGAAAAAGGAAACATGGCAGTGGAAAATGACTATGGAAGTGTTGGCTTCAGAGAATTTATGAAAATTAAAAATCGGAAAACAGTAGGCACTTTTTCATGTCGAGATGAAATTGTTGATGAGGTCAATTATCAATATTCTGACTATTATAAATATTGGCATATACCGTATGAAGTTACAGAAACAGTAGCGCAAACAGGTTTAGAAACAACATATATGTCTAATGATTATTATGGACTTATAAAGAATAAGAAAATAACAGCTCCGGACAGTGACGTGAAGATTGAGATAGATTATTCTTATGATAAATACAATTTAATGAAATCATATTTACAGCGCACATATAATAATCAAGATGAAACTGCTATTGTGGCGGAATCATATGAGCATGATGAAAAGGGAAATGTCATAAGCCATACAGATAAGTTTGGGACTCAAAGGAAGTATAGCTATGACGAAGCTACAAGCGTAGTTACAAAAATAGAGGAACCGATATCGTGGTATGGATTTGCTGATACGCGGTATACAATCAATACTTTAGATGAAAAAGGCAATATCATTACGTCAAGTATAGCGGATGGCAGTGAAGATAATATTGTTCAGTCTGTTGTAAGCACATATGATACATGTGGCAATATGTTAAGCAGAAAAACTGTTCCTGAATATATGGAAGAAGAATATTTTGAATATACTGACGACCACGCTAATGTGAAAAAACATATGAAGGGTGATACGGTTATAGGCGAGTATACATATGATTATTTGGGCCGTAAAATCTCAGAAACGAATTCGCTCGGACAAACAACCCGGTATAAATATAATGCACAAAATGAGGTAGTAGAGATTATAAATCCGGATAATACAAATACAAAAAATCTTTATTCTAAAAATATAGGATATGTATATTTATCAAATGTTTATTTTAATGAAAAAGGGCCTGTAAAAAAAGAAACATTGGATGATTTTGACAGAGTTACAGCAATATCGGAAATGTCTATTCTGGAATCGCAAAACCAATATAATAATAAATATCATTATGAAGATATGTCGGAGAATGATTCTCATTTTATCGAAGTATTATCTGGCGTACCATGGCAGGAGACGGAGCAAATACAATATGACTCTATAGGACGGGTAACACAGGTTTCTAACGTGAATGGTATAACAAAGTATGAATATGATAATTTTAACCGTATTATAAAGCAGGTAAATCCTGATTTTTCAGAAAAAAGGATAGAATATGACGATATTAAACGTACAAGAACTATATATGACGAGGAAGGCAATAAAACAGCGGAGAAGTATGACGAGGGGAATAGAGTTATAGAGCAGACTATATTCCCGGAGGAAAGTAAGTCTGTAACGCAGAGCTTCCGATATGACCGTACAGGTAATTTAGTTGAAGTAACGGACTATAACGGCAATACAACAGAGTGTTATTATGATGTGCTGGGACGAAAATATCATACTCTGGATGCTATGGGCGGAGTAAGTCGTATACAGTATGCTGATGACTTGTCCTATGTTACAGAATTTTATACGGATAATACAATACGTCAATCAAGTTATTATGATGAATTTGGCAGGCTCAGCGCGGTAACGGACGAATATTTCAATGTAAACAATTATATATACGACACGGCAGGGAATCTGATTGAAAGTATTGATAAGAACGGAGATTCTACAAGGTATACATATAACAGCCGCAGCGCGGTTACAAATATGTCAACTGATGACACGGACAAAGTATATGAGTATGATGAAGCAGGAAAAGTAAGAGCGGTAGAAAGCCGTACGGCAAATTCTCAGGGTACTCTTGAAAAAGATAACAGAATACAGTATAATTACAGAGTAGACGGTTTGGTAAATGCTGAAACAGATTTCAGACTTGACGGTACAAGCAGAGTGACATTCAATACCCAGTATAATAAAATTGGTTCTCTGACGGGTTTTACAGTAAGAAAAGATACGGGACAGGAGATAAAAAAGACGCAGTACACCAGAGATGAAATGGACAGAGTAAACGATATAAGTCAGACAGCGTCGGGTGTGCAGAATAAGAATGTGGGCTGTGAGTATTACGCCAACGGCTGGCTGAAAAAGGAAATGCTGCCGAACGGTTATTCGAATAACTATGTATATGACGGAACGGGAAGAATTACGGAGCTTAACCGTCTTGACGCAAACGGTGTATCAACGCTGAAATACAATTATACATATGACAACAACGGAAACCGTACAGGTATTTTTGAAACCGGTAACAGCGGAGCACAAATAGTAAGCGCATATGAATATGACAAGCTTAACCGTCTTGTAAAAGAGGTTAACGGACATAGCGGCAATACAATAACGTATAAGTTTGACGCGCGTAATAATATTACAGAAAAGACGGTCAGCGGTGTTGATAATTATACCGAGAGCTATATATACACGTCAGAACATACAGATAAATATATGAGTAACCGGATAATTGAGGTGACAAAGAAATCAGGAGATACAGTGGTTGGCAGGACATACTATTATCAGGAGCCGAACGGAAATACATATCAGAAAATAGAAACTAATGAATACGGCGAGCCTGCTGAAATAACAGACTATACGTATAATTCTTGGAATTTGATGGACAGCGCGTCTGTTAAGAAGGGTAGTAGAAAAACGGACGTAACTTTTAAATATGACGCGACAAACCGCCGAAACGGAAAGATAACGGAAGTTTATGAGAACGGACAGCTTACAGAGTCAAAGACTACCGAATATATTTGGTATGGTGATAAGGTTCAGTATGAGGAAGTGAAGCAAAACAATACAGTGTCGCCAAGAGTAAATATGTGGGGAATGACAGGTATAGCGGCGCGTAATAATGAGTTGTTCAGTAGTGACGCGCATGGTAATACGGACGCAAGCTATGACGGAACAACAGTCAAGCGTTATACATATGACGCGTACGGCAACGCAGTAAGTGATAACGGAGAAGACGACAACCCATATCGTTACTGCGGAGAGAACTATGACGAGGAGACGGGGTTGTATTATCTTCGTGCGCGTTACTATGACCCAAGTATCGGACGTTTTATGAGCGAAGACCCCGCGCAGGATGGCTTGAACTGGTATGTGTATTGCGGTAATAATCCTGTGATGTATGTTGACCCTAAGGGAACGCATGACATTCCACTGTATAATGGTGATAATGTATATGATGTAAGATATGATATTAGGGAGTTAGTTGATTTAGTAGGAGGATTAATTCATTTTGAGAACGGTATTCTTAGTATAAAAGCTCTGGGGCAAATATCTTATATTAATGTAGAAGAATTAGCAAATGCAGAAAGCGGTTATAGGGCAGAAGATTCACATTATATAGATGGATTTTTACATTATACTATGAAGGAATTTTTAGAACTTATTGGTGTCAATTATAGTATGCAAACTGTTCAAATGGAAATTACAAGTAATGATGTTAAATATCAAAGATGGAGTCAAAATTTAGGTTCGGCGGCAATGAAATTGCTTGAAGGTTCAGCAACGTCATTATTGGATGCAACAGGAGTTATTGGTCAGGCTATATCTTCCTTTATAGATGCTTCGGGAGTTTCATTTGAAGGTAATTATAATGATATTTTACAAGAGGGATTTTATAAAAAACAATATATAGAGATTTATGATGAGTACGGTAAGGGCATTATAACGAATTATATTCTTTCAAATCCATCATCAAAATCAAGCAATAATATAGGGATTTATGAGCTGAACTTGTGGAATGCGGATATGAGCGAAATGAAGTGGAATAGTTACTGGCAATATCCATAATAAAGGAGGGGGTCACGTTGAGAAGAAAAATTGTTATACTGTTGATAATAATATTAATATCATTATCAATGTTGCATATTAGTATTGGGTTTTATAATATTGAACATACATATATTGATAATGGAAAGATATTGATAACCAAGGAGGTTATATTGAGAAGAAATCTTAATGATAATATTGAATCATTTAATAATATTTTAGATTTTATTCTTTTAAAAGATTCAAATACTCATTATTATTATTTAACAGATATTATGAAAGATGTTGATGTTAATACGCTTCAGAATGATTGTAATGTGGAATGGATATATATTAATGAGGGTAGAAATGATATAATATTTTATCAAACAGATAAACAGAGAGAAAAAAATGATATTATATTAAGTTATAAGTGTAATATTGATTTAAAAGGAGAAAGAGTATGGGATATAACAGATAGTTATCCGGATGCAAACAATAAAAAAACATTGAGTGTGAGATTGTATAATTGTTTATTTAATAATACATTGTTTAGATAAAGATTATAAATCGGAAAGTGGATATTTCATTATAGAACAGCCATGTTGAGGAATGGTGTCCTCCAATGTGAATATGTGGGGAATGACAGGTATAGCGGCGCGTAATAATGAGTTGTTCAGCAGTGACGCACATGGTAATACGGACGCAAGCTATGATGGAACAACAACAGTCAAGCGTTATACATATGACGCATACGGCAACGCAGTAAGTGATAACGGAGAAGACGATAATCCGTATCGTTACTGCGGAGAGAGTTATGACGAGGAGACAGGGTTGTATTATCTTCGTGCGCGTTACTATGATCCAAGTATCGGACGATTTATGAGCGAAGACCCGGCACAGGACGGCTTGAACTGGTATGTGTATTGTGGAAATAATCCGGTTATGTACATTGACCCAAGCGGAGAAGATTATCAAAAAATAGTTAGTGCTTTAAATAGCATATATACTAATAAAAGTATTATGATGGAATATCCATCTTATGATAATTTTTATCAAGAAGCATATGATAGAATTATGTTGGCAAAAGCTACTATAGCTAATGAAGTAGAATATTATGAAAATTGGGGAGGAATAGCAGATGTTGTGGGTCCGATAATTAATGGTGATAATAATAGTTTAGAGCGTATAAAAAATGCTAGTATATATGTGGAAAATGCAGAAAAAAAAGCTAATACACAAAATACAGTGGATGATATTATATATTATACAGTTTCCACGTTGACAATAACTGCTGCCATTAAAGGAGGAAAAGTAATATCAGGAATGAGCAGTGCAAGAGGTACATCGTTAAAATTTTCGCAAAGTTCAGCTAGACATATGCAAGAGGCAGGAAGATATGTTCCTATACAAATATTACAACAGGCCATAAAAGACGGTAATGTATCAAAAGACCCTCAAGGTTCATCTGCTTTGATGTATACTATTGAAATGTTTAAAAATAATGTCTCATACACATTAGAAGTATTATATGATAGTTCATCAAATATGATATATCATTTTAAATATTGGCGTTGAGAAATTAAAGATAGAGGTGAATACAGATGAAACAATATAAAACTGAAACTATAGATGAGTATGATAATAAATTAATTATATCTAATATTAAAAGTTATTCTGATGACATAAAGATTGGGAATAAATATAACACAGAATTAGATATTCAAGTTTTTTCTGGAGATTATAGTGGTAAAAGCACATTTATAATAGATATATGCACATTGGAAAATTTTATTGGCAAATTATATGAAATAAATAAATTAATAATAGGAGAAGCCGAAATTGAAGATATATCAATAGGCTCAAAAATAATGATATCAATCAATAAATTAGGAACATTTGTGATTAGTGGCATATTATTTGACTGTCATAAGGAACAATCATTATGTTTTAAATTTGAGTGTGAGCAAACATATATGAGTAAAATGATTGCAGAATTGTATAATGATATAGTAATTAATCAAAAGCAAATAATTTAATATATGGTGAATCGTTATATTAGATAGAATATATTATTAATTAGATGTATTTAATATATGTTTGGAATATAACATATCAATTCTGGTGGATATTAGGGGGATGGTACTTAATCAATATACTAATAGTATACATAGTATAGAAATTATAGAGAGCGGATTTTATGATAATTGGAACCATGGATTGGTAACATTACAGCCTATGATGTGTATGCTGTTAACAGACAAGGAGAATTGTCTTGGATAAAAAATAGAAGTATAATGTTAAATTATGTTGTAAACAACAGTCAAGCGTTATACATATGACGCGTACGGAAACACAATCAGTGATAACGGAGAAGACGATACCCCTTATCGTTACTGCAGAGAGAGCTATGACAATGAGACAGGGTTGTATTATCTTCGTGCGCGTTACTATGACCCAAGTATCGGACGCTTTATGAGCGAAGATCCCGCACAGGACGGCTTGAACTGGTATGTGTATTGCGGTAATAATCCGGTTATGTATGTTGACCCAAGCAGAGAAGTGGGAGTAGATTGAAGTAATACATTTCAGCGGCAATATGTGGTCTGGAAAAACCTGGGTGTGAATGGTTTGAACATTGCGGGTTTAAATGTGTCAGCTGAAATGTTATAACATTCTTTAAGATGGACTTATGTCACCATTACATTGGATGGACAAAGGAATAATCAAGGTGCATGAATAACAAGAGTTACTGTTTATGATATATATAATTTTGATGTGGAAAAATTAAAAGATATTACAAGCGTTCAAAGTGCCATAGGTAATATGGCAGGAACTATTGTTGCATTAGAACAGTTGCCGGTAATTAGTGTTATACGGACATATAATATTACAGTTGAATTTTTAACCGAACGATAGGAGAAAGCATGTTAAGATAAAAATTAAATTATCAGCTATATTTATGTGCATAATATGCGTACTTTGTTTATTGTCATAAGATTTTTCTCAGAAGGAATTCAATATAGCACATATGACGCGGTAACATATTTTGATAGTGAAGGACGATATCAACCTGTTAATTCTGTTGCAGAAGATTATGCGCTATATGATGCAAAAAAGAAAAAGTGTATTAGCAGTTTTATATTATACCAAGATATATAATGTAAAGGGTGAAAGTGATAGCACACTTTTCATCTAATACATATATATGGCTACGGCTCATTCGTGGTAGTTTGAACAATAGTTATATATGAAAAGAAAAGAGGTGTGAATATTAAAAAATTTCACGATTACAAATCTATATAACTACTATATCACAAAGAGAGGAGAAAGGCAAATGAAAATTGAATATGTAAAAGTCGGTGATTACTATATCCCCGCGCTAACAGTACCAAACAAGAAGTACAATATTGGTAAGTATGGCAGACTTCACAGAGAATTTTTAAAGAAATACCGTCCGAGTATATATACTACAAAGCTGATGGACGGAACATTACTTGAATATCTTGAAGAAATCGATGCACAAGCAAAGGATATGGTGGACAGGTTTGTTAAAGATTTAGCGGTGAAGTCAGGCATAACGGAAGAATTAAAATCAACCGAGCAAATGAAATGGGTTGGACTAATGAATATGTTTAAGCATACGGCAGAAGAATTTGTTATATCAGAGATAGTTTACGGTTGGGAGGCGAGAATATGAAAAAGATTACTACATATATTATCACAGCTATTTTAATGTTGTCGAGCGTAACAGCAAATGCGGCGAGTATTCCGAGAGAAACAACACCGCTTAATGCGACAGAGGAACAAATACAAATCGTTGAAAATCTAATCGGCGATATTCTTGACGAGGTACAAGCGGACAGGCTTGGCTATGCGTTAGCCGCAGGATATGCAAACACAAGAATACGAAAGGCGGTTATAGCAAATCAGACAAACGGCAACGGCTACGGAATACTATCACCTATCGCACAGAACGCAATCCGATATTATCGTGATATATTATTAAGACCTGATTATTACAGGCAAACCGAAGAAAAATTAAAATCGGTACTTGCAGACTTGATTGTTGAGGTACAGAACGGCAAGGATTACAACACCGCCTATGACGAAGCGAGGATAAAAATATATAAAGCAGCTAACGCATCATTCAATCCTGATACTGATATGGTGGGTGATTTCTGTTATTGGAATGTTCCGCCTGTTGACAGTGCGGAATTTACAGTAGCAAGAAAATTGTTATTACAGGCTCAAAAATAAAAAACGCTCAATTATTGCAACGTAATTTTATCTGGGACATAATCATTAACGGTTATGTCCTTTTTGATTTATAAAAAGATTAACATACAATTAACATAACCTTGCTTTCAGAATTAACATACTTCGCTATATAATTACATTGTGCAAAAGCATAAAAAATTTTAAGGAGTGATTTTAATGAAGAAAATCATAGGAATGTTAGTAATCGGCAGTTTGCTTGCAGCTGCATTGACAGGTTGCGGCAATACGATAGCAACCACATCGCAGACAGCGGTATCACCGCAGACCGTTTCAACAGACGGTTCAACCTCAATGGAAAAGGTAATCGGATATTTAAGCGAGGCATATATGGCAGAAAACACTGATACAAAGATTACATATAACCCGACAGGTTCGGGCGCAGGAATACAGGCTGTTTCAGAAGGACGCTGCGACATAGGACTTTCAAGCCGTGATTTGAAACCGGAGGAAGCGCAAAACCTTAATGGAACAATAGTTGCGATTGACGGAATTGCAATGATTATAAACCCCGAAAATCTCGTATCAGATTTAACGATTGAGCAAATCGGCGCAATTTACAAGGGCGAAATTGCGAATTGGAGCGAAGTCGGCGGTAATGACGCGCCTATCGTTTTAATCGGCAGAGAAGCTGCGTCGGGAACACGCGACGGCTTTGAGTCGATAACGGACACTAAGGATAAGTGTCAATATACGCAGGAGCTTACTTCCACAGGTGATGTTGTTCAGACCGTTTCATCAAATCCGAACGCAATAGGATATGCTTCTCTTGCGTCAGTAAAAGAAACTGTTAAGCTGTTATCAGTTGAGGGTGTAACGCCAACCAATGAAACAATACAGAACGGAACATATAAAATTCAGCGAGATTTCATTCTTGTAACGCCGAAAAACAAGCAATTATCACAAGCGGCACAAGCATTTATGGACTATGCAACAAGCGAAGCTGCTGACGTTATGATTACTAAGGCAGGAGCCGTTCCCGTAAAGAGATAGGAGCAGCGTCGATGAGTAAGTTAAAAAAGACAGCGGATATTTTTGAAAAGTCAATGAACGCCGTATTTACCTTTTGCGGATTTTTAGCTGTTGCGTTTGTGCTGATTATAACGGGTTTTCTTGTTGTCAGCGGTATTCCGGCTATAAAAGAAATAGGCATAATTGACTTTCTTTTCGGAACAAAATGGGCGTCAACCGCCGCAATCCCATCTTACGGTATCTTGCCATTCATTTTGTCCTCCGTTTACGGAACAGCAGGCGCGATTATAATAGGTGTGCCGATAGGACTTATGTGCGCGATATTTCTTGCTAAAATGTCAAACGACAAAACTTCGGGACTTGTACGCTCGGCAGTTGATTTGCTTTCGGGCATACCGTCTGTGGTTTATGGATTATTAGGAATGATAATTATTGTTCCTATTGTGCGTGAGATATTTCATCTGCCTGACGGCGCAAATCTGTTCTCGGCAATACTCGTGCTTGCAATAATGATTTTACCGTCTGTAATTTCCGTATCGGAAACAGCGATACGCGCTGTACCGAAAGAATATGAGGAGGCTTCTCTCGCGCTCGGTGCAACAAAAACTGAAACGGTTTTTAAGGTTATTGTTCCTGCTGCAAAAAGCGGAATACTTACCTCCGTAGTTCTGGGAATAGGCAGAGCAATAGGCGAAGCTATGGCGGTTATGATGGTTGCGGGAAATGTTGCAAATATGCCGAACTTATTTACAAGCGTTCGTTTTCTTACAACAGCGGTTGCAAGTGAAATGTCCTATTCTTCCGGACTTCAAAGGCAAGCGTTATTCTCAATAGCGTTAGTATTGTTCATATTCATTATGATAATCAATCTTGTTTTGAATTTCATAGTAAAGCGAGGTGCAAAAGATGAATAATGGAATATCAGCAAATCGTAAAATTAAAATTACGATATTAAACATACTGATGTATCTCTCGGCAGGGCTTATATGTCTTATGCTTTTGGGAATTATCGGATATATTCTTGTACGAGGTATTCCCAATATATCATTTGGACTGCTTTCGTCAAAGCCAAGTTTAATAAACGATACAATCGGAATACTGCCGAACATCTTAAACACGCTCTACATAATACTGATAACGCTTATCATCGTACTTCCGATAGGCGTGGGCGCGGCGGTATATCTGAACGAATACGCGAAAAACAAAAAAATTGTAAAAGCTATTGAGCTTGCAACGGAAACGCTGTCGGGCATACCGTCCATTATATACGGACTTGTCGGAATGTTAATCTTTGTTCAGTTCTTCTCGCTCGGAACAAGCCTTATTGCAGGTGCGCTGACACTTGTAATTATGACGCTGCCGACAATTATCAGAACAACACAGGAGAGTCTTAAAACTGTCCCAAACGGCTACCGTGAAGGCTCGCTTGCTCTCGGCGCGGGAAAATGGTATATGATACGCACGGCTGTGCTTCCCTCTGCGATTGACGGAATTGTTACAGGCTGTATCCTATCAATCGGCAGAATTGTTGGCGAGAGCGCGGCGCTCTTGTTTACGGCAGGAATGGCAAATGAAATTCTCGGTATATATGAGAGTGTAATGCCGCAAAAGGCAGGCTCAACGCTTACGGTTGCGCTGTATATGTACGCAAAGGAACGCGGCGAATTTGACATAGCTTTTTCGATTGCCGCAATACTTTTGATACTGACATTTATTATAAATCTGTCGGCAAAATTTACGGCAACGGCACTGAAAAAGAGAAAGGAAAAGTAAGATGGCTGATATTATGAAAGCAAAGGACTTGAATTTGTGGTACGGCACAAATCAAGCGTTAAAAAACATAAATATAGATATTCACGAAAAGCAGATTACCGCTCTTATCGGTCCGTCCGGCTGCGGAAAATCAACATTTCTGAAAACGCTTAACCGAATGAATGATTTGGTCGAGGGCTGCCGCATTGAGGGCGATATTACGCTCAACGGTGTTGATATTTACAAGGATATGAATGTTAATATTTTAAGAAAGCGTGTTGGTATGGTGTTTCAGAAGCCTAATCCGTTCCCTATGAGCATCTATGACAATATCGCATACGGTCCGAGAATACACGGAATTAAATCAAGAGTAAAACTTGATGAAATCGTAGAGCATTCACTCCGTCAGGCGGCGATATGGGACGAGTGCAAGGACAGACTTAAAAAAAGCGCGCTCGGTATGAGCGGCGGACAACAGCAGAGATTATGTATTGCGCGCGCATTGGCGGTTGAACCGGAAATACTTTTAATGGACGAGCCGACCTCTGCGCTTGACCCTATATCAACTTCAAAAATTGAGGACTTGGCGATAGAACTATGCGAAAACTATACGATTATTATGGTAACGCACAATATGCAGCAGGCGGCAAGAATTGCGGATAAAACAGCGTTTTTCCTGCTTGGCGAGATTATTGAGTTTGACAAAACGGATAAAATGTTCTCCACACCAAAGGACAAGAGAACAGAAGATTATATAACAGGGAGGTTTGGATAATGCGAAACAGATTTGACGAACAGCTTATACATCTTAATAACGAGCTTATAACAATGGGCGCGTTATGCGAGGAAGCAATAAGCGGCTGTGTGAAATATCTTATAGACAAGGATATTGCTATGCGCGATAATACGCTTGAAGCCGACAAGCAAATAGACCAAAAGGAACGCGATATAGAAAGGCTTTGTATGAAGCTCTTAATGCAGCAGCAGCCTGTGGCGACAGATTTGCGCGTCATATCCTCCGCGCTTAAAATGATTTCGGATATGGAACGTATCGGCGACCAAGCGTCTGATATTGCGGAAATTGTAAAGCATATTCAAAAGAGCAATCTTGAAAGCAACACGCACATATCCGATATGGCAAGAGCGACTATAAGAATGGTTACTGACAGCGTAGAGTCTTTTGTGAAAAAGGATATTGCGCTTGCCCAAACTGTTATAAAGAATGATGACGAAGTGGATTCATTATTTAACAAGGTAAAAAATGAGCTTATACAGGCAATTCAGCAGTCAGAGGACGATGCCGAAGCGTTAATTGACTTATTGATGATAGCGAAATATTTTGAGCGCATCGGCGACCACGCAGAAAATATTGCGGAATGGGTTATATACTCAATTACGGGAAGACACGCAAATTTTAGTTAAAATAATTATTATAAGGAGAAATATTATGCAGAAAAAACTATTTTCAATACTGTTAGGAGCAGTATTATCAATTTCATGTACTAATATCTCTGCTATTGCAGAGGAAGCAGCAAAAACGCAGTCTAAAATTTTTATAAACGGTGAACAGGCTGATATAAACGGATATAATGTCAAGGACAATAATTACTTCAAACTCAGAGATTTGGGGAAATTATTAAATTTTGGAGTGGAATGGGACGAAATGACAAATTCAATATATATAGACACTTCAAAAGGATATACGGAAAATGATACATCAGAATGGACAGCGAAACAGTACAGCGTTACGGTGCCTCAGAAATATAAAGTACCGTTCTCATATTCAAAGACAGGTTATTTTGAAACCGGTCTTACACCGGGCTACGGCTCTGCTGTTACATTTAAGGGTTATAACGCTAACGGAGAAATGGAGTTTTATGCTATAAGCGACAGAGGACCAAACGCAGATGCTCCGCGATATAAAAGCGGTGAAAATATATCAGACGCAAAGATTTTTTCCTGCCCCGATTTCACTCCGAGCATAGCGGTAATTACGTTAAAAGGTAATGAAGCTGTTGTAACATCTACAATAGAGCTAAAAGATATGAAAGGAAAAAATATCACAGGACTTCCGCTTAAACCGGGGCTTGTAGGAGCAACTAATGAAGTAGCTCTTGATATGAGCCTTAATAATATCGGATATGATAATAACGGACTTGATACAGAGGGAATTGCAGTTGATAAAAACGGTGATTTTTGGGTATGCGATGAATACGGTCCTTTTATCGCTAAGTTTGCGCCGGACGGCACACAGCTTGCCAAATATGCGCCTGCAAGCGGACTTGATGAAGTTCTCAAATATAGAATACCAAACAGAGGTTTTGAGGGTATTACTATTACACCGTCAGGAAAAATACTTGCCTCTATGCAAAGTGTATTAGATATAAACAGCGAAACAGCTAAAACAGCTTGCTTTACTCGTATCATAGAACTTGACCCTGAAACAGGTAAAACAAAAACATACGCATATCCGGTAGATGTTTCTGCGTATAACTCGCCTAAAGATTGTAAAATAGGTGATATTTATGCGATAGATGATACTACCGTTCTTGTAATAGAGCAAGGAGCGCTTGCTGATAAAACGATGAGCAATATAATCTATAAGGTTGATTTGACAAGCGCAACAGATATAACCGATATAAAATATGGTGATAAATACCTTGAATATGCAAAATCCGCAAAGGAGCTTGATATAAATTTCGCCAAAAAAGAAAAGATGATAGATTTAAGAGCTATAGGCTGGACAGCGGAAAAAGCCGAAGGTTTATGTATGACAGATGAAAATACTATTGCCGTAATAAATGATAATGATTTTGGAATTACCACAAAGGTTACGGACAAGGACAATGATACTGCAATAACAAATTATATATATGACAGTAACAGCAAAGCATACACACTTAACGGAAAAAGAGCTGACCCGACTATAACAATAGATAAGAACGCCGAGTCGGCGCAGCTTTGGTTGTTTAAGAAAAATATGTAATCAATATTGTAAAGCGTCTGAAATTGTTATATAATGATGTATGTAAGGGCGGTCTTTATAGCCGCCCCTTGCGGCAAGGAGGTGTTTTGTGTGATTTATTTGGTTGAAGATGATGACAATATAAGAAAACTTGTAAGCTATGCCTTATGCAAAGAGGGCTTTAACATAAAGGAATTTTCATCACCGATTGAATTTTGGAACGAAATAAAAAATAATGTGCCCAAGCTGATTTTGCTTGATATTATGCTTCCTAATGAGGACGGATTATCGGTTTTGAAACGACTTAGAGAAAAACCAAAGACAAAGGATATTCCCGTTATTATGCTTACTGCAAAGGGCAGCGAGTTTGACAAGGTAACGGGACTTGATATGGGCGCGGACGATTACATTGCAAAGCCTTTCGGAATGACCGAGCTTATATCGCGTATTCGCGCGGTACTCCGCAGATATGAAAAAACACATACTGATAAAATATATAAAATCGGTGAATTATATGTAAATCCCGCAAAGCATATTATAGAGGTTTCGGGCGAAAGCATAACATTATCTTATAAGGAATATTCCCTGCTTATGGTCTTGCTTGAAGCAGAGGGTAATGTTGTAGAGCGTGAAACGCTTTTAACAAAGGTATGGGGCGAGTTTTACGCGGAGTCAAGAACGCTTGATGTGCATATACGAAATCTCCGAGTAAAGCTCGGCTGCACGGGACATTTAATTCAAACGATTAAAGGAATAGGCTATAAGATTGGCGGTGCTGAAAATGAACAGTAAAATATTTCGTTCCTCTTTTTTCACAACCTTTCTTGTCTTAATCGCCGCTATTGTTTTTATTATGGGCATTTTGTTTGATGTATTTGAAAAGCAAATTCAACGTGAAGCCGCAACAGAAGCGGAGTATCTTGCCCGCGCTGTTGAAAGCGAGGGGGCAGACTTTTTAAGCGAATTTAACGGAACAGACAGAAGAATAACCTTGATAGACGCGGACGGTAATGTTCTTTTTGATAATCAAACGAATGCGGACACCCTTGACAATCACGCCAAGCGTGAGGAAATAAAACAGGCTATGGAAACCGGCAAGGGTATGAGCATACGCTATTCAAAGACCTTAACGGAAAAGACTTTGTATTATGCGGTAAAACTTTCTGACAGCAGCATTTTAAGAGTTTCCACCAATCAATATACTGTTTTTACAATTCTCTTAGGGCTTTTACAGCCGATTATTCTAATTCTTGTCATAGCTTTGATTTTAACCGCTGTTTTATCTTCAAGGGTATCAAAGGCGATTATAAAGCCGATAAACGAGCTTGATTTGGAATATCCCGATAAGAATGAAACCTATGAGGAATTAACACCGCTGCTTCGGAAAATATCCGAGCAGAAGCGGACTATTTCACAGCAGCTTGCAGAAGCAAAGAAAAAGCAAAATGAATTTAACTTAATTACCGAAAATATGAACGAGGGATTTTTGATAATTGATAAGGACACTAATATTCTAACTCATAACGGTGCGGCGTTAAAGCTCTTGGGTATTGAAAATCCCGCGTCAGACAGTGCGCTTGCTCTTTGCCGCACTAAGGAGTTTCGTGAAGTCGTAACAAACTCACTATCGAGCGAAAAGGCTCAAAGCATTATGAAACAAAATGACAGAGCATACAGCTTGATTGCAAGTCCCGTATTTGAAAACGAAAATGTGATAGGCGCGGTTATTATCATTATTGATATTACAGAGATTGAAAAGCGTGAGGAAATGCGCCGCGAATTTACCGCAAATGTTTCTCACGAGCTTAAAACTCCGCTTACTTCAATATCGGGTTTTGCGGAGCTTATGAAAAACGGTGGTGTCCCAAATGAAACCGTAACGGATTTTTCAAAATCTATTTATGATGAAGCGCAAAGGCTTATTTCTTTGGTAAATGATATTATAAAGATTTCAGAGCTTGATGAAAAAAGTATCTCGCTTGAAAGCGAAAAGGTTGATTTATATGAACTGTCAAATGAAATTATTGACCGCTTAAAGAGCGAAGCGGCAAAGAAGAATGTTACACTTAACAACTTAGTCGGAATAAACGCGGAAATAGTCGGTATAAGGAAAATACTTGACGAAATGATTTATAATCTCTGTGATAACGCTATAAAGTACAATAAAGAAAACGGTACGGTTGATATTATTGTAAGCGGTACGGATAAAAAGATAAGCGTTATTGTCCGAGATACCGGCATAGGTATTCCGCCCGAACACCAATCAAGAGTTTTTGAACGCTTTTACAGAGTGGACAAAAGTCATTCAAAAAAGGTCGGCGGCACAGGCTTGGGTCTTGCCATTGTAAAACACGGTGCGATGTATCATAACGCGGATATATCGCTTGAAAGCACAGAAGGCAAAGGAACAAGCATTAAGATTACTTTTGATAAAAATTAACGGAGGTGTGCAGTTTTGTGGTTAGTATTTGCGGCATTGTCGGCGGTATTTGCTGCGCTTACATCTATTCTTGCAAAAATCGGCATTGATGGTGTTAATTCCAATTTGGCTACTGCAATTCGGACTATTGTAATTTTGATAATGGCGTGGGTTATGGTGTTTGTTACCAATTCGCAGAGCGGAATAGCGTCTATCGGAAAACGTAGCTGGCTGTTTCTTATTTTGTCGGGTTTGGCAACGGGTGCGTCTTGGCTATGCTATTATAAGGCATTGCAAATCGGCGAAGCGTCAAAGGTAGTTCCCGTTGATAAAATGAGCGTAGTTATTACAATGCTGATGGCTTTTGCAATTCTTGGCGAGAAATTGACAGTAAAATCAATTATCGGTGTAATCTTAATTACGGCAGGTACAATTTTTATGACAATTTAACTGCTACATTTTAAACCGCATTTTTGCACCATTGAATATAAACCATAAGGGGTTGCGTGTTTCAAGCCTTGAAAGTATAGGTTTTATGCGGTTTAAAATGCTCTAAATGCCCACGTTATATATCTTGTTTTTTATCCTTTTTTCTGCTCTTATAAACATTATACCTATTCTTACATTGAGGACTGCAAAATACCGCGCTTGGTCTGCTTGCCTTGAATACGGTGTTACAGTGTTTACATATCCTTAACGGGTTTTTGTCATTTACAAGCATAAAGCTGAACATCATCTGAATACCGAGTAACAGCGAATGAAAATCCCATACCATAGTCGGAGTATCAAGCAATTCAAGGTGGTATGTCGGTGCGATACCGTCAAAGGCTGCCATAGCTTCTCTGTAAACTTCCCTTGCGGTTTCGTTGTCGCTGTCTAAATTCTCATAATATAACACTGTTGTAAAGAAAGTAAATGCCCAATTTTTGAATTGCTTCAATATCCAATCGTATCTTTCCGCATATTCACGCTGAAACAGCATATTGACCGCCACAGGTCGTTTATCCATAGTCATAGCAAGAGCCATCATATCCTTATCGCCGCTAATTGTCCAAGAAACATTGCCTTTGAAACTTGACACTTCGGGCATTTCAAACGGGAAAAACAATTTTAAGTATTCCTCGGTTGACATCGTTTCGTGCTTTATATATCTGTTTTTGTTTAGATATACTGCTTCATAATTCATAAAATGCGGTGTAGTCGGTAATGCGGTCATAAATCCAAATAAACCGTAGTTTGATATAAAGTTAAAAATTGCTTGTTGCTGCTTTTCTTCGTTATGATTGTTTATACATAGCAGTCCGACATTCAGTGCGTCAATTACCATTGTTTCATAATTTTCGAGAATGTTATATATTTTAACCTTTGCGTCAGACGCGGGCTGAATATACCAAGTACCGTCCCCATCTTCAATCATCATATATTCACTGTATTTTACCCAATTTGAACTTGCTCTTTTAAAAATATTTTCCATAACAAAATAAACCTCATTTTTCTGTAATCTCTTTTATAATATCTATATTACTACTATTATTTGTCATTGTCAATCATATTCCGATAATTTTCAACAAATAATTTTTCTTGTTTTGTCATACTATGTCCTGAATTTAATGTCAGATAATCATATATCTTTTTCCGTATTTGTTTCAGAGCCGTATTTTTGACTTTTCGTATATTCCTGTCTGTCTGACCTCTTATGCAAGCAATTTTTTGTGTACTGAAACCTTTGACTATGTAATAGAATAGGACTTCCTTTTGCTCGGCTGTCAATTCGCCTATTATCTCCGCTATATACGGCTCTGTAATCAAGTCTTGAAGCTCGTGAGGACAATCATTATATTGCTTCGTCAAATTCGCCTTTTTGTATTTGTTTCCATAGGTATTTGTTAATACTTCTCGGAAAGCAGATACCGTTTTCATCAGCGTTATAGTCAAGCGGAATATTATTGCCGCGACTTATTTCGTGATAACGTTCTTTTCGCTCACGATTAGCGTCAAGCTTGTCATACCATTTGACAACTTCCTCAAAATCCTCTTGCGTCCTTGCTGAGTCCTCTATTATTCGCAAGGCTTCAGCGCGTAATTCGCGTTTCAATTTTTTATTCTTTAGATTTTCCTCTATATATTCATTAGCTGCTAAAACCGCCGCTTGATTTTCAAGCTCTATTTCTCTATTTAATTTTTCCTGTTCCTCGTCAAATTCCCTGTTGTAAAGCGTCTTGTTTCACCTCCAGAAAAAATTATATAAATTTTTAAAATTTTTTCAAAAACAGTTCCGTTTTACCCCTCATATTTCTCCTATTAGTAGAGGGTAATCTATATTATATATTTTAGATTACACTTTGTCAAGAGGTACAAGTCATTTATGGATGTATTTCGGGTAGAAGCGGATATATTTATATTTGATATTGTGCCTTTTGTCGTTCACATCAACACCAAAAGGAGGACACAATATATGAATAAAGACTATATTTTTATGAGTAGGCGAATTGGAACTACTACATATAAAGTTAAAGTTTACTTTAACAATAACAGTACAGAAACAATGGAAGATAAAATTTTTCGGGTAATTTTAAATCACCCGTTGGCAAATGACGAAAATTGTGGTATAATGACTTCAACACCACAAATGAGCCGTTCAGCCTGAAAGGAGTTATTATGGTAACAAACAACAGGCAAACGGAAGCAAGGATAGCAAATTGTCTTTCAGATAATAAGATTGACGCTCTTTATGAGCGTTTATCGCGAGATGATGAATTATCCGGCGAAAGCAACAGTATTGTAAATCAAAAAATTATGCTTGAAAATTATGCTGCACAGAATGGGTTTACGAATATCCGACATTACACTGATGACGGATATTCAGGCGGTAATTTCGAGCGTCCCGCGTGGAAACAGCTTGTTGCTGATATTGAAAGCGGCAAGGTTAGAACAGTAATAGCAAAGGATATGTCGCGTATCGGCAGAGATTATTTACAGACAGGATTTTATACGGAAATACTGTTCAGAGAAAACGGTGTACGGTTTATCGCTATTACAAACGGAGTTGACAGCAATATTGAGGGCAGCGGCGAATTTGCTCCGTTCCTCAACATTATGAACGAATGGTATATTCGTGATTGCAGCCGCAAACAAAAGGCAGCGTTTAAGGCTCGCGGTATGTCGGGAAAACACGTTTCAAATAACTGTATTTACGGTTACAAGAAAGACCCTGAAAATAAAGACCATTGGTTGATTGACGAGGAAGCGGCAGCCGTTGTACGGAGAATATTCAATCTAAGCATTGAGGGAAAAGGTCCGGGACAAATAGCCCGTATTTTGATGAATGACAAGGTTGAGCGTCCGTCCTATTACTTCGGTACAAGAAATATAGGTATTCAAAAGAATATCTTTGACAGAAACCGTCCTTATGATTGGAACTGTACCACTGTTATGACTATGCTCGCTCGTCCTGAATATATGGGACATACAGTAAATTTCAGAAGTCATAAAGAGCATTACAAAAGTAAAAAGCAGATATGGAACTCTCCTGATGAATGGGTAATATTCGAGAACACTCACGAAGCTATTGTTGACAAGCATACTTGGGAGCTTGCTCAAAAAGTACGGAGAACAAAACGCGTACCGAATGAGAATGATATGGCAAACCCCTTTACAGGACTTATGTTCTGCGCTGACTGTGGGCGAAAAATGCACACTCACCGTGATAAGACGAGGACAAGTAAAACGCAAAAAGGTATTGACCCTGTAACTGGACTTTATCCTTATGAGCATTTTGAATGTGCGAATTATTTTCGTTCCTATGCCCGAAGTGAAACACAGTGTTTTAGTCATTATATAAATGTCAAAGCACTTTATAAATTAGTGTTAGACACAATAAAATTAGTGAGCGAGTATGCTATCTCAAACAAAGCTGAATTTATACAAAGGGTAAAGGAAACGTCAAGAGTAAAGCAACTCGAAGAAGCAAAGGACATTCAGAAACAGCTCAAGAGAAACAAAAGGCGATATGACGAGCTTGACGGAATAATCAAAAAGCTGTATGAGTCCTACGCTACGGGTAAAATCCCCGAACAGCGTTTTGAAATGCTTTTCAATGACTATGATAGTGAACAGAAACAACTCAAAATCACGATTGAGCAAACACAGAATGAGTTAAAGGAGTACGAGGAGGACAACGACAAAATAAATCAATTCCTTGAACTCACAAAGAAATATACAGACTTTTCCGTGTTGACACCTGTGATGATAAATGAGTTTATTGATAAAATTATTGTTCACGCGGCTGACAAATCAAGTGGAGAGCGGACTCAAGAAATTGAGATTTACTTGAAATTTATAGGCAAGTTTGATGTTCCAATGCCCGAACCGACAACAGCAGAATTAGAGCAAGAGGAAAAAGAGCGTCAACTACGCATAAAACACCGTGAAGCGGCAAAGCGTTACAGAGAAAATCGCAAGAAAAAACTTGCACAGCAGCAAGAGAAACAAACAGAACAAAGAGCGGAGCAATCTGCATAATACAAACACATTCGAGCGACTTATGAACAATCATAAGCCGCTCTTTTAATTTTCAGAAATGGAGGATTTTATTATGACAAACAACACAATAGTTATTGGCATAGACCACGGGTACGGTAATATCAAAACAGCTCACACCTGTTTCAAATCAGGCGTTGCCGCCTATGATAAAGAGCCGACATTCAAAAACAATATGCTGATATACAATGATAGATATTATATTATCGGCGAAGAACACAAGGAATTTATATCCGACAAGATGTTAGATGATGATTACTATATTCTCACTCTCGCGGCTGTCGCAAGGGAAATGAATATACGGAAAATCACGTCTGCAAGAGTTCATATTGCGGCAGGTCTGCCGCTTACTTGGGTTAGTGAGCAAAAAGACAACTTCAAACGGTATCTGTTGCAGAATGAAACGGCAGACTTCAATTTCAAAGGCACAGATTATCATATTGAATTTGTCAGTGCGGATATATTTCCGCAGGGCTTTTCTGCTGTCGCTGATAGCTTACGGGAATTTAAGGGCGTGAATATGCTTGCCGACATTGGCAACGGAACAATGAATGTTATGTATATAAATGAGTGCAAACCGTCCGAAAAGAAATGCTTTACGGAGAAGTACGGCACAAATCAATGTATGCTTGCCGTTCGTGAAAACTTGATGAAACTGTACGGTGTCAATATTGATGAAACGGTACTTGAAAGAGTAATCAAAACAGGCACGGCAGATATAAGCGAAAGATACTTGACCGCCATTACCGAAACAGCAAGCGAATATGTAAAAGGTATATTCCGCATACTTCGTGAACACGGATATGATGATGAGCTTATGCGTCTTTATGTTGTTGGCGGCGGTGGTTGTATGATAAAGAATTTTGGTGAATATAATTCCGAGCGCGTAATCATCAATGACGATATTTGCGCTACGGCTAAAGGTTATGAAATGCTTGCACAGCGTAAAATTCGCAGAAACGGCGGTGTGGTATGAGCAGAAAGATTATAAATACAAATATCCGCTTAAATCTTGAAAATGACGCTGACCGTCAGGCTTGGGAGTATTTGCGGAGTATGGACAGAAAGAAATACAAATCATACAGCAGGGCGGTTGTGATAGCCTTAAATGAGTATTTCAGCCGACAGGAACAGCTTATTGCAGACCCGTATCTTGAAACAAGAGAAAAGGAAGATAGGTTTTTGAAAAAGATAATAGACACAATCAAAGCAGAATTGAAAGAATGTTCATCACTTGGAATTATCAGCGGTCTTACACAGCTATTGAACGCTAATAAGCCTAATACGGAATTAGCTGATACAACAGACAATAATGATGAATACGCTGATACTGCTCTTGATTTTGCAGACGGTTTTTAATTAGCAGTAAATCAAGCTAATTTACTGCTACAAAACATCATAATAACAGTAAAAAAGATAGCGGTTACTGCCATTTTCAAAGGTATTTCGGAATTGATGGCGGTTACTGCTATTTTTATTGTTTTTACTGTCAATTCTATATATTTTAACAGAAAGAGGGGTTAAAATGACAGAGAACGAGAAAAAGCTAATACAGGAAAGACACAGACTTGAACAGGCACAAAACCGAAACCGAGAGAAAGAGCGTAAGGCTCGTACAAGGCGGTTAATTCAAGAGGGTGCAATATTGGAAAAGACTTTACCTAATATTACAGATATTGAATTAGATAAGCTGGAGGATTATCTACTAAATATTTTAAAGCGATAGCGTTATTATGGGCGTTCCGATTTTCGGAACGCTCTTTTTTATCCCGAAGGGCGCATTTACTCACCACTTTTCAATTCTTGAAAAGCAGTGGTATCGCCTGCGGCGAACAGCGTCCTTGCAGGAGGCTCGTTCAATTCGTTATCACTCATTGACCGTACAGCCGAACGCAATCATAATTGATTGCCGCATTGATTATCTCAATGCAAAATGAGCGCAGCTCATTTAATCGGCTGTGTGTGAAAACTATTCACTGAATAGTTTTCACTACTGACGCAAAGCGTCATTGCTTTTTTAGAAAAAGCAACAAAAACAGTCTGCTCGGCAGACGGAAAGGAGCAATAAATCGCAATGGCAATTTATCATTTTGAAGCAAAAGTTATTACACGCGGAACAGGTCGCTCGGTTGTAGCTGCCGCCGCTTATGCGTCCTGCTCGCAGATATATAACGAGTATGACGGTATTCAACACAATTATACTCGTAAGCAAGGGTGTGTTTACAGTGAAATATTTTTGCCGCCGAACGCACCGACTGAATGGCAAGACAGAGCAGAATTATGGAATGCGGTCGAAGCTTCCGAAAAGTCTAAGGACAGCAGACTTGCAAGAGAATTGATAGTTGCCTTGCCGATTGAATTACAACTTGATGAATGGAAATCTATATTACAGAAATTCATCACAGAAAATTGTGTTGACAAGGGTATGTGTGCCGATGTCAGCATACACGATACAGACGGACACAATCCCCACGCTCATATTTTATTGACAATGCGCCCGCTTGATGATAAAGGCGAATGGCAAGCAAAAACACAAAAGGAATACCTTTGCAAACGCGGTGACGAAGAACAAGTCTTTACCGCTGATGAATTTAAGGCGGCACAGGCTGATGGTTGGGAAAAACAATATCAGTATTTCGTGGGTAAGAAAAAGGTATATATGACACCCTACGAAGCTAAATCGCAGAATTTAGAGCGAGTTTCCAAAAATCCGAAAAGTACACGATACGGCAGACAAAATCCAATATGTGCTGAATGGAACAGCGAGGAACAAATCACAATATGGCGCAAGGCTTGGGAAGATGTTATCAATCTTGAATTGGAACGGAAACAGCTTAATGAACGCGTAGACTGCCGCAGTTTCAAATCACGCGGCATAGACGAACAGCCCACAATCCACGAGGGAGTTACAGCGCGTATTATAGAAAAGCGCGGCGGTGTTTCCGAGCGTTGCGAGATAAACAGACAAATCCGAAAAGATAATGCTTTACTTCTTGAGTTGAAAAAATTAGTCGATAGTCTTGAAAATACCATTGCAAAAATTGCTGAAAATTT
>CAJTPP010000037.1:0-2175 GCA_910578235.1 uncultured Clostridia bacterium
TATTCTTCGTATGGAACTTGCCGGATATGAAGTCAAGCGAGGCAAGTATATATCATTTAGAGCGCAGGGACAACAGCGGTTTATGCGGTCAAAAACGCTTGGCGAAAGATATACGGAAGAAGCTATCATAAAACGCATACAGAAACAGAAATCAATTACAAAATCAGATAAGCATATCAGCCTTATCATTTATATTCAGAATTGTATCAAGGTACAGGAAAGCAAAGGCTATGAACATTGGGCAAAAATAAATAATTTGAAACAGGCAAGTAAAACTTTGAACTTCCTCACCGAGCATAATATAAATAGTTATGATGATTTGAAAACCAAAATTGAGGAAAGACGAAAAACCTTTGATAACATTTCTGATAAGCTAAAATCGGTTGAAAAGAAATTGAACGAAACAAATATTTTACGAAAATATATAAGCGCCTATCAATCCTTAAAACCTATTTATGATAAATACAGGAAGTCAAAAAATAAAGCTGCGTTTGAAAATAAATATAAACAGGAAATTATTTTGTTTGAGGCTTCGCACAAATATCTGTCAGAGGTTCAAACAAACGGCAAGCTGCCGGCACTTGAAAAAGTAAATACAGAGCGTATAGAGCTTGAAGAACAAAAGCAAAAATTATATTCCGAGTACAGAAAATCAAAGAAAGAATTATCGGACATTGATGTTGTGAAATCAAATGTTGATACTATGCTCCAAACTCCGCAGCGGAACGAACTAACAAGAGAACAAGAACTTGAATAATTCATTTAGGCGCTATATACAGGCTGATACAAATATTTTCATACGCTTTCCCGGCTGGGCGCGCAAAACTTCTTTTGATATAATTATATTATAAAAATATTGAAGGGAGTTTTTGAAATGAAAAAACAAATAATTATTTTAACACTAATTGCCGCATTGTCGGCAAGTACAACAGCATTTGCCGCAGAAATTCCGAGAGAAAGCGCACCATTAAACTCAACCGAACAGCAGATACAAATCGTTGAAAATCTTATCGGCGATATTCTTGATTAAGTACAGAGCGGCAGCTCAGTTACACATTAGCTGCCGGATATGCAAATACAAGAATACGGAAAGCCGTTATGGCGAACGAAACAGGCTGCAATGGTTATGGAATATTATCACCTATCGCACAAAACGCAATCCGCATTATGCGTGATATACAGCTCCGCCCTGACGCATACGCACAAGCAGAGGAAGAATTAAAGGTACTGCTTGCCGACCTTATTACAGCGGTTCAGAACGAAAAGGAATATATGGAAGCTGTCAGAGAAGCATACGAAATAATTTATCAATCAGCAGACGCGTCATTTAATTATGACGAACAATTTTCACTTGATACCTGTTACAGAGATATTCCTGCTGTTGGTAATGAAAAATTTACAGTAGCAAGAAAATTACTGCTGGAAGATCAAGAATAAAAATGCGTTGCTCCGTTTGTCGCCAAACAAATCTTATATGGGCATAATCGTTTCAGCGGTTATGTCCTTTTTGGGCAGGAATTTGATGCTAATTTAATTTGAATACGCCATATCTAAATATTCATTCATAAAATTATGGTTTTAAATATATATTAATAACGTGTCATAAAACAGTGGAAGTGTTAAAAGTGAGGAGTAAACCAATGTATAAAAAAGATTATAGTATTAATGAATATTTAGAACTTATTTGTTCATTACTCATAGATCAATTCAACATAAGATATGAGCATTATAATACTCAGGAATTAAAAAACGAGGCAAATGAAAGATATGTTGAGAGAGATTGGGTTTACAAAATCGGTGAACACTTTAAAGATTTGGCATATTATGAGGTTCCTGATTTGAAAAGATTACAACGTCATCATGATATAGGTATTCCGTCAAAAGATTTTATAATTGAAGTTAAATATTTGAAAAATTGGAAAACCGTATCAAAATCAAGTAATCGAAGCAATAGCAAACTATGGAAAGAAATAGAAAAGGATTTTCAATGGTTAGCAGAAGAAATTAAATCAGAAAAAAAGGGAAAAAGAGCGTTTATCCTTATATGGTGTAATTGTTTTGATTATTTAGGGCAAGTGGTTCAATTAGGAAGTGGACGGGGATATAAAAATCCTGTGAATAAAGATAGATTGGTATATTTCCCTTATTTAATGAACAGCAAAGGAAATACGGCGG
>CAJTPP010000037.1:2192-3416 GCA_910578235.1 uncultured Clostridia bacterium
ATATACCAGAGATTTAATTTACAACTATAATAGAATTTTTCCGTGCCAGCTTGACTTAGATTATATCGGTATGGGAGATATTTATATGGACTGTTTGTTTTTAGGAAGCAAGACAGATAAACTACACATTGTCATATATTATTAAACAGTAATTACTCAACATACAGGTTACATTATATGAGTTTGTGCGATTTTTGTAAAATTATTGATTTTTTTCACATATTATGATATAATTATAGCGATATTTTTTAGAAATGTTTACTACATAATTATGTGATATTGAAGTTGCAAGGAGGATAAGCAATGGCACAAATAGCGGACATTATTAAATACGAGGGTGATAACAGCACCTTTATATGGAAGCACCCATGTGAGGATTTCAATTCTCTTACACAGTTGATTGTTCATGAGTCGCAGGAAGCAATATTTATGATGAACGGTCAGGCACTTGACTTGTTCGGAGCCGGAAGATATACGCTTGAAACACAGAATATCCCTAAAATAGGTAAGTTTCTACAACGTGCCACAGGAGATCAAACTCCGTTTCATTGTGAGGTCTATTTTATAAATCTGACTGAACAAATGGCCATCAAATGGGGAACTGACAGTAAAGTTCAGTTTATGGAACCTACATATAATTTCCCGATTCAGCTTGGCGCAAGCGGTGAAATGAGCTTGAAGGCGGTAGATTCTCGTAAATTGCTGATAAAATTAGTAGGCACTGAAAAATCGTTTACGCAGTCGCATTTAACGCAGTATTTTCGCGCGTTTTTAATGACTAAGGTCAAGACATATCTTGCAAAGGTCATAAAGGAACAAAAAATTAGCATATTTGAAATTGATGAGCATTTACAATCGCTTTCAGATGAGTTGTTTAAAATGCTTATGCCTGATTTTTCTGATTACGGTATTTCACTGGAACGATTTTTTGTTACAAACATTGTGAAACCCGATGGCGATAGTTCATATGAGAAATTTAAAAGCCTACATTTTCGTCAATATGCGGATATTGCCGAAGCAAAATTAAAACAGCAGACAGATATAATCTATGCTCAGACAGAGGCCCAAAAAACAATTATTGAATCACAGGCAATGGCAACCAAACGTGCGCAAGAAGGCTATACATATCAGCAGGAACGTGGATTTGATGTTGCGCAGGATATCGCAAAAAATGAAGCTGTCGGAGAGTTCACCAATATGGGTGTTGGATTTGGCACTATGGCA
>CAJTPP010000037.1:3426-20415 GCA_910578235.1 uncultured Clostridia bacterium
TGTCGGCGGCGCGGTAGGCGGAATGGTTGGAGGAATGATGAATGACGCCGTGCAGTCGGCCTCACAGCCTTTTGAAGCAAATGTAACAACGCATAATTGCGCTAAATGTGGCAAACCATTACCAACTGATGCAAAGTTTTGCTTTGAATGTGGCGAAAAGGTTGTAAACAAGGGAACAGTTATATGTCCTGAATGCGGTAAGGAAATTACACAAGGTAAATTCTGTCCTGAATGCGGGCATAAGTTTACACCTAATATTTGTCCCAAGTGCGGAAATACATTATCAGAAAATGCAAAATTCTGTTCAGAATGTGGCGAAAAGCTTTAAGGAGGATTTATTTATGAAAAAAGGATTCAAATATTATGCAGTTATATGGCTCATTTGTTTAGCGGTGTTTAATATTGTTATATTTGTTACACCATCTGAAATTGCCGGAATAAGCAAATATGGAAGTTCATTTTGGGTAGGCTTTGTTTTTATCATACTGGCATTTGCAGGACAGTTAATTTGTAGTTATATATTTTTCAAAAACGATGGTAATGACAAACATTTTTTAAATTTACCACTTATATCATTGAGTTATATAGGATTAATTATAAGCGTTATTGTTGGCTCGATTTTTATGGCACTTCCGATTTTACCTAATTGGATAGGTGTAATAGCAGATATAATTATTTTTGCAATTTACGCAATATCAATAATTCAGGCAATGGCTGCAGCAGATGCCGTGGGAAGTATTGATAAAAAAATAAAGACGCAAACATTTTTTGTAAAATCCCTTACAACAGATTTGGAAACTCTTATAGCAAAATCTAAAAACGATGAGATAAAAGCTGAAGTGAAGAATATAGCAGAAATATGCCGATATAGTGATCCAATGTCCAATGACGCTCTGGCAGGAACTGAAGGACAAATCACGATAAAGTTCCACGCTTTGGAAAAAGCAGTTGCGGAAGGTAAAATTGATGAGATAAAGACAATTTGCGAAGAAATGAATATTCTGTTTGCGGATAGAAACAAAAAATGTAAGTTGTTAAAATAATTATTTTTAAGGGGAAAAATAAGATGAAACAATTAACATGTGAGATGTGTGGAATCACGGACTTATTAAAGCAGGATGGTGTATTTGTCTGCCAAAGCTGTGGTACAAAGTATTCTGTCGAAGAAGCAAAAAAAATGATGGTTGAAGGAACAGTCGAAGTGCAGGGCACGGTTAAGGTTGATAATTCAGACGAATTAAAAAATTTATATCAAATTGCTCGTCGCGCAAAGAATGACAATAACGGAGCAAATGCTGCTAAATATTATGATATGATTCTTGTAAAAGATCCAACGAGTTGGGAAGCCTCATTTTATTTGGTTTATTTTAAAGCTATGGAATGTAAAATCGCTGAAATTCAATCTGCAAGTATTTCGATATCTAATTGTATAGATAGCGTATTAGGACTTATTAAAAATCACGTGAAAGAGTCTGATGAACAAGAAAAATCTGTAAATGAAGTTGCTTTGCGTTGTATGTTGATTTCTGAGATGTTATATAACGGAGCTAAAAATCATTACACAGGCATTGATCTACAAATTCGTTCTAATTATACTCAAGAAATGTTGAATAATTGTTGTGCAGCAAGAGACATAATGTATATTTTGGGTGATAATATCGATTCTATATTTGAAAATAATATTAATCTTCATCAAACAGCTGTATCTGCTTGGAAAGACGGCATAGAGAAACATAAAGGAGTAATGACATACTTTGCCCAAAAAGAAACTAATAAGCAGATTATAATAAAATATGTTGATAAAATTAAACAATATGATTCTACCTATACGGCTCCTGTGATAAATACAGCTTCAGGGGGGTGTTATGTAGCAACGGCAGTATATGGCTCTTACGATTGTCCGCAAGTTTGGACATTGCGTCGTTATCGTGACTATACCCTTGACAGAACATGGTATGGAAGAGCATTTATTCATACATACTATGCAATCAGTCCAACGCTTGTTAAATGGTTTGGTCATACAAAATGGTTTAAGAAAATGTGGCGTGGAACTCTTGACCGCATGGTAAAAAGCCTTCAAGAAAAAGGTTATCTATCCACGCCATATAATGATAAAGAATGGTAAAAATATAAATTTATCAAATTAATCTGAGGGTCTACCCGGATTCATTGCTAACAAGGATATTTATATGAAACAAAAATGCAATTTGAAATGTTTTAAGGACTCTGATCCAAGAAGCAAAAATTACAGCAGAATATTAGATATGCCAAAATTAAATGGTTTCCATATCATTTATTATTTTGTTATAACTATGTTATTATTATGTGGTATTTATTTATTTCTTTATATAGGCAGATACATAATAGCAGTTTCCGTTGTTTTAATGTTAATCATATATATAATATTTAATTTAAAAGGTATTGTTGTTATTACTGTGAAAATGTATCAACGCTTTGCACCTAAAAAGATACGAATGAGATGTCGTTTTGAACCATCTTGCTCGCAATATATGATTTTAGCAGTTGAGAAATACGGGGCCATTCACGGTTTAGTTAAAGGAATTAAAAGGTTGTGCAAGTGTAATAGTCGTGATAATGGACTAAATGGCGGATTTGATTATCCATAATTTATTATAATTATATTACTAACGTTTTTATAGAAGGAGAAATAGTAAATGGCAATCTTCAAATGTAAAATGTGTGGCGGTGATTTAAATGTCAATGACGGAATGAGTTTGTGCGAGTGCGAATATTGTGGAACCAAACAAACTATTCCGAATGCAGATAATGAAAAGAAAGTAAATCTTTTTAATCGAGCAAATCGTTTAAGATTTGCAAATGAATTTGACAAAGCAGCAGGAATTTTTGAAAACATTATAGCAGAGTTCTCAGAAGAAGCGGAAGCGTATTGGGGACTTTGTTTATGTAAGTATGGCATAGAATACGTAGATGATCCCACTACTGCAAAGAAAATACCTACTTGCCACCGCACATCGTACGAAAGTATTTTTGAAGATAATAATTTTGACCTTGCCTTGGAGTATGCGGATTCGGAATCACTGCAAATGTACAGAACCGAAGCAAAGGAAATAGACAGATTACAAAAGTCAATTCTTGAAATTGCTCAAAATGAAGAACCGTTTGACATATTCATTTGTTACAAGGAAACAGATGATGCAGGTCAGAGAACTAAGGACAGCGTTTTAGCGCAAGATACATATGATGCGCTTACCAGTAAAGGATATAAAGTATTCTTTTCCCGAATAACGTTGGAAGATAAACTTGGGCAGGAATTTGAACCGTATATATTTTCGGCGTTGAATAGCGCAAAGGTAATGTTGGCAGTTGGAACGAAATATGAGTATTTCAATGCTGTGTGGGTAAAGAATGAATGGAAGCGGTTTCTGGATTTAATGAGAAATGATAGATCCAAGACTCTCATTCCCTGCTATTGTGATATTGATGCATACGATATGCCACCTGAATTTAAAAATCTACAGGGACAAGATATGTCAAAAATAGGATTTATACAGGATTTATTGAGAGGTGTAGGCAAAATCCTTAGTTCTGATAGCTCCGTTGTAAAAGAAACAATAATTCAAAGTAGCACAAATGTGAGTGCAAGCCCATTGTTGGAACGCGCATTTATGTTTTTAGAAGATGGTAACTGGCAAAGTGCAGATGAATACTGTGAAAAAGTATTAGATATGGAGCCTAAAAATGCTCAGGCATATTTGGGCAAGTTAATGTCAGAATTACATGTAAAAGATGAGAATTCATTAGTACAGATAGAGTTGAATCTTAATAATTATGACAATTATAAAAAGGCTGTGAAATTTGCGAATGGAGAAATTAAAAGAAAATTAGACTGGTTGCGAGAACAAACAACAAAAAAGTTTAATGAAGATACATATAATTCAGCCATCAAAAAAATGTCAGAATTGCAATCAAATCATTTGATTTATGTTTATAGAATAATAGATACGTATCAACAAGCGATTAAACTATTTGAAGGTATATATGATTATAAAGATGTCAAATCCAAAATTAAAGAATGTAAAAATTACATATATCAAAAAGGGATATTAAAAATGCAGGATGGAGAATTTGACGATGCTATAAAATTATTTAAAAGTATTGATTGTTATAAAGACACTGAGCAATTACTTAAAGAATGTAAACACGGAAACGATGTAAAAATTATATTTAATTCTGCAAAGAGTTTTATAAAAAAATATCATCCTGATATGTATCATTTGAAAACTGCTTTAGCTGACTTTGAAAGATTAGATAAATCAGAAAATTTAAGAGAAGCTTTTAAGACTGAGAAATTTATAGATATATGTAATAGAATGATTGCTATTCAAAATGATATAATACCACTGGAAGCGGAAAAGGAAAAACTTAGTATGCTTCAATTCAAAGAAAAAAAGGAAGTGCATGCTAAACTTGATACTTTATATAATCTCATCGGAAATATACAGCTTGAGATATAGCTTTTTAATAAAATATAAGGAGAAAGCAAAATGGCAATATTTAAATGTAAAATGTGTGGCGGTGATTTAGAAATTATTGACGGTATGAGTGTTGCGGAATGTCAATATTGCGGAACGCAGCAGACACTTCCAAGACTAGATGATGAAAAAAGAGCAAATCTTTATGATCGTGCTGGACATTTCAGAAGAAATAATGATTTTGACAAAGCAATTTCTATTTATGAAAAAATTCTTGAAGAAGATAGGACTGATGCAGAAGCATACTGGTCTTTGGTGTTATGTAAATATGGTATTGAATATGTTGAAGACCCCTCAACGCATAAGCGTGTGCCAACGGTTAACAGAGCCCAATATATATCAATCTTTGCAGATAGTGATTACAAATCAGCTATTGAATATGCAGATACATATCAAAAGTCTATATATGAATCGGAAGCTAAATTAATTGATGATATTCAAAAAGGAATACTTGAGATTTCTAACAAAGAAGAACCATTTGATGTATTTATTTGCTATAAGGAAACCGATAATAATGGCAGACGCACACCAGACAGTGTTCTTGCAACCGATTTATATCATCAGCTTACAAATGAAGGGTTTAAGGTTTTCTTTTCGCGTATCACACTTGAGGATAAATTGGGTACAGCATATGAACCATATATTTTTGCTGCACTCAACAGCGCAAAAGTAATGGTTGTGCTTGGCACAAGACCTGAATATTTTAATGCTGTATGGGTGAAAAATGAATGGTCTCGTTATCTTTCTATTATTAAAAATGGTGAAAATAAAATACTTATTCCTGCATATAAAGATATGGACCCATATGATTTGCCAGAGGAATTTTCTCATTTACAGGCACAAGATATGTCAAAACTAGGATTTATGCAGGATTTGATTAGAGGAATACAAAAAATTACATATAGCAATACCGAAAAAACGACTTCTGCTAACTTAAATAATATCTCCTCTAGTACTAATGGGAATATCGCCCCATTGATTGACAGAGCATTTCTTTGTATTGAGGATGGAGAATTTAATAAAGCGGATGAACTGTTGGAGCAAGTATTAAACCTAAATCCCAGAGAACCAAAAGCTTATATAGGTAAATTACTATGTGAGCTAAAGCTAAAAAAAGAAGATGATTTGGCATCATTAGACAAACCATTATGGAACTACAACAATTATAATAAAGCAATTCGTTTTAGCGATGAAAAAGAGATTGCACGTATAGAGAAATATAACAATTCCATAATAGATAAAATCAACAAAAAAATTCATAATGTTGATGAAAAAATTAATTCTTTAACACCTGACTTAAATAACAAGAAACAAGAATTAATTACAATATCCGAGCAGAGAAAAGCTATAGCTCAAAGTATTTCAGAACAAGAACAGCAGAAAAATAATATCAAAAAAGATATAGAAGCTGAATGTAAGAGATTAGAAATGGAATATGAAAAACTATCAGTACAACGGAGAAAAACATCATCATTAAGCTCTGGATTTTTAAAAAAAATAGAAAGCATAGCCGCAGCCGAAAAGATAACGTCAGCATTAGAAAAAATTAATAATGAAATACGAAATCTCAAACAAAGCATATCTTCCAATCCTATAATTAAAGAATGTGATGAGAAAATATTACGATTAAAGAAAGAACAAAATAAGAATGAAAGTATTAGTGCTGAGATAGGTATAGTGATTGCTTCAATGGATAGAGAAATTTCTCAATTAAACGAAGATAAAAAAGTATTAGCTTCAATATTAGAGAACAATAACTAACTCAAAAAATAAGAAGAATGTAGACATTTAGAACCGCATTTTCAAGTGGTTTAATATAACTATACATACCCCTAAGTTTAGCGGTATTTCACGTCCCAAAAAGTGAGTGTTTATGCGGTTTTCAAATTCTAAAATTTCTACTGAATGATTACTATACCGTGACATATATGTGTCAAAACAAATAATCTGTTTACGAATTGAATTTTATGGAGATTTATGATATAATAATATCAATAGATAAATTCATTTAATTCAGGAGCAAAACAATGGAATACAAACCGCCATTCAGCATAAATGACAATATAATAAATTTGCTTGCGAAAATCAGCGAACTTGTCGGACAAGTAAGTGTCTTGCATAAGGACAGTATAAGTCTAAAATTAAGACGAGAGAACAGAATAAAGAAAATACATTCATCTCTTGCTATTGAGCATAATTCTTTGTCTTTAGAGCAAGTAACGGCTGTCATTAGCGGCAAGCGTATTTTAGGCGCACCGCAGGAGATAAAAGAGGTGCAAAACGCATATGAGGCGTATGAAATTATGCTGTCATTAAATCCGCTTGATATTGAAGATTTATTAAAAGCTCATAAGCTGATGATGAATAGTCTTGTAAAGGAAAACGGAATCTTTAGAAGTGGTAGCGTTGGTGTGTTTGAGGGCGAGAAACTTATTCATGCGGCTCTCCGGCAAATTATGTACCTCAACTAATTGCTGATTTATTTGAATGGTACAAGCAATCAGAACTTCATATTTTAATAAAAAGCTGTATATTCCATTATGAATTTGAATTTATCCACCCCTTTGCTGACGGCAATGAAAGAATGGGCAGAATGTGGCATACATTGTTACTCAGTCAATGGAATGAATTGTTTGCGTGGCTGCCGATTGAGGAGCTTATACGGGAGCGTCAGCAGGAATATTATGACGCGCTTGCTATAGCAGACAAAAAATCAGATTGTACCGGCTTTGTTGAAATGATGATGAAAATTATTCTTGATGCGTTAGTGCAGCTTGACAAAACCGACCAAGTTGACGACCAAGAAACCGACCAAGTTAAGTTATTGTTAGAGTGTATGGGAAGTGATGAACTGTCAGCTGTTCAGATTATGGAACGATTGGGATTATCCCACCGTCCGACATTCAGAAAAAATTATCTGCACCCTGCTTTGGATAAGGGATTGATTGAAATGACAGTTCCCAATAAGCCGAATAGCAGAAATCAGAAGTATAGAAGAAAGTAACTTATAATGCGAACTATATAGAAGAATAAACGTGATTGATAAAAAAGAAGAAGCTAAAATAGTGAATGGCGTGATTAAGCTTACTGATTGGCAAAAGCTCCATAATGTTTATCGTGGTTTGGCTCGTATGAGCACTGTTCCAAATTGGGCAACAATACCTCATCACCAAATGGAAATCACCACAGTTCAAAATGATTTAATTCATATATCGCAAATTGTTGCTACAGAATAACCTTATTTCAGCAATGAGTTGTTTATGCTTAAGGATCATTTATTCATAGGATATGGGTGCTTTGATCCGCAAGTATATGGGCAAGTAATAGCTATATTTAAAGCTCTTATAAATATAATTGACAGTCCGTCTCAAAATATATGAGGATTAGTTCATTCGCAAATTGTTTCCGTATCTAAACAATTATTTTTAGACGGACACTACGCAAACGCAGCTGAAGATGCATTTATTGAAATAAATGATAGAGTTAAGAGGATTTATAAAAAAATCAATCCTGAAACAACAAAAGTTCCTGACGGCGATGCGGCGATGACTACTGTTTTTTCTGTCAATAACCCTTTGCTTAAAATTTGTGATACATCTACAGAATCAGGACAGAACGAACAAAAAGGTTTTATGTTTATGTTACAGGGAACGATGTCAGCACTACGAAATCCTAAAGCACATGCAAATATAACAATAACACAAGACGATGCAATACGTAGAATAATGTTTGCAAGTATGTTGATGTATAAAATTGATGAAGCTGTAGTTTATTCGGGAATACAAGAATATGGTAATTAATATTACAGAGGATAGTCACAGAAATTCTGTCCTTTATTTGTCCTTTATTGCTACAAAAAGTTAGCAAAATTTAGCACACGATACATTAAGATAAAGCCCATAAAACCGCATAACAATGCGGTTCGCAGGGGTTTACCACAAATTGGCAAATTGCCATTTTAATTTTCGAGCCCCTGATCGCGTACCAAAATCCGACAGTAAATTTGATACAAAGTTGTCAGTTGCTGTCGTTTTTATTGCTTTAATTTATTTTTTGTGGTATAATAGGTTAAACTAAAAAATTAAAAATAATGAAGGACTTATATGCGCAAAGATGGAAAATTGGTGAAACAAATTATTTTGTTATGTTATATAGCTTTTAAGTTGGATATAAAGGAGATAAACAAATATGAAATTAACAAATGAAATACAAGCTATTATGAATGAACGTTTTGGACACGATACTCTGTTATCTGTTGCAACAGTTGATAGTGGTGTACCTAATGTAAGAATAGTAAACAGTTATTATGAAGATGGCTCATTCTATGTTATAACTTATGCACTTTCACATAAAATGAAGCAGATAAAGAAAAATTCTGCTGTTGCAGTATGTGGTGAATGGTTTTCAGCACATGGCATAGGAGAAAACTTAGGACACATTCTGAAAAAAGAAAATGAGGAAATTGCTGATAAATTAAGACAAGCCTTTGCAGAGTGGTATTCTAACGGTCATACAGATGAAAATGACACGCATACTTGTATATTGCGCATAAAACTTACAGATGGTATTTTGTTTCATAATGGAGTAAAATATAATATTAATTTTATAATATAAAAAACTCTGAGAAAATATTGATTTGAGCTTCTGTTACGGCCCGACTTGCAACGTTAGAAAATAATGTGAATAAAGGTATTAATCTGGAAGGTAGAAATGTATATTCGTATCGGTTTGAACATAAACACAATAATTTGAAAAACAACAAGACCGACCAAGTAAATGATTGCAACTATCGTGTGGTTTTCGTTATACAATAAAAAAGGAAAAGATACACTTTTCCTTTTTAAACTTCATATGATATATGCTTACTCTTCCATTTACGAAATTTACCCGCTGATAAACCTTTTGTATGCCCTTAAAATTCGCAAATAATTATATCTCTAATTATTTTAATCTCATTTTTTCTTACATATGCCAACTCAAGCGAAAATTATTTATATTTTTTCGGATTTTACCCAATATAGCCTCAACAGAAAATACAGATCCGGTTACTGTCAAAAAATATACGCACATATACTATCCTATAACAATAATTATATCTATAAATATTTTCTTTTTATCCATGTCACGCATATGACCCAACCTTTCATGTCCGGTTTTAGTTTATCATTGCAATATGTTTTAATGCATTTTCATAATTATTTTACCCAGTCTGCCCATTCAACTTCTTCCAGTGTTTTCGGGATATAATCCTTAGTCAATTCAAGGGCTACAATGGTATTTAAACACCACTGAGCTGTGAAATTGGTAGAAATCCAGAACATCTCTTCAAGGTTCTCACAGTTAAAATAATTTTTCAATACGGAAACATCAAAATTATCCTTCTTATCCTTACCTGCCAATGAATGTACGAGCACCTGCCATACCTGATATGCCAATTTTTTATTCTTTGTGCACGCCGACGCATATCCTGCCATTGATGACGCCATATACGGATACTCAAACCCTTCACCCGATATCAGGTTATTTGCCGCAACGCGTTTTTCCTCCGGCGAAAGGAAATAGAACTCGCCGTACTGAATAAGCATGATCTTAAATTCCTCGTCTTCAAGCAAAGGCACGAGTTCAAACCAAGTCTGAGGCCCGCCCATACATATCGCAAGATGTGAACCGCCCGCAGAATTTTCACCAAGATATCCAAGATGTCCGCTTTCAGGATCATATTCAAAATTTGTTCCTGACATCAAGCGCAAAGGAGCCTTTTTCAAGTCATTCAGTCCTACCTTTATTTTGTCTCTGTATTTTTTATCACCTTTTAATTCCCACTGAGTATACCAGTTTGAACAGTATGTAGACCAGTCCGGACCACTTCTCGCATGAGTAGGCAGCGTCTTTTCAGTATCCTTATAAGAATAGCGCAGAGGATCTGTGTCAATGGTAGCAAAATCCGCATCCTTGACATCATCAAACACATCACGTAATCTGTAATCACCTCCAAGCAGAAAATACATTGCTCTGTGATGCCCTGCCATTGCTATTCGGGGCTCTTTACAAGAATCACCCCAGTGCACTACATTATGACGGCTCCCCAGTCCTTTGAATTTACCAAAATGATATATATCCACATCAGCGCTGTGACGGCTCATAGCCTCAGCCATTGTAAATATATCTTCCCGTCCGCTTCTTAAAAACGCGTACCATAGCCAAAGAGTGGGCACAAGCTCAGTGTTCTGCCACGCGTATCCGCCGAGATCGTATTTCCAGCAATGGCGCTGAGCGTCATACGTATGCATAATATCTCCGTAATCCCACAGACCGTACCAATGTCTTTGCTCAATTTCGTTATAATAGAAATCAAACGCCTTGTCCATCTCGTCTTCAAGCCATCTTTTCAAAGGCGTATCTCTCGACGGAAGGCTCCAGTATCCCATCACCCGCGTTTCATGATAATATTCCGGCGATGCGACAATCACAGGCGGTTTCTGAACATATTCCGCCTGTCTCATAAGACTTTCATCAGACGGAATATCATCATACATATATACAGTCATTTCGTTTGTGTTGGCTATACCATACGCAGACGATCCGATTTCAGGAAAGCCCTCATAATACGTCTGGTCATGAGCTACAGTATCATAATGGCGCATATCCTGAGCAGGCGCGTCAGGCGGCACAATCCATGCCGTAAGAACCGCCTTCTCAGAACACAGTCCGTCGGCATAAAGCGACGAAGGATACTTTTGCCAGAAATCCCGCATACATACAGCCACACCATTGTTCTCATCAGCTATGAACATAAGTCCCTTTGATCGTTTACCCCAGTTTGCCTTTATAAAAGCGCACTCGTCATGTCCTGTTCTTTTTCTGACTTCAAAGCTATCGGGCGATATCTGCTGTAATCTATAGCTGTCCCACTTTGTGACATTGTCTATCTCTTCCTCGGTTACCGGATTTCCGTTTCGGAGATCGATTAGTTTTGAAATATCTATTTTCTCGCCCGCAAGCTGCTTTGAGTGTACAGGCTGGATACCTATTGACGGCCCAAGTCTCGGTCTCCACAAATTAAGTATTTGCATTTCCTCATGCATTACACCATAATCTCCGGCTATCTTGATATGCCGGTTATACAGTTCCCCCGCCATTTTCCGGGTAAACTCAATACCAACGCCTTTTATAAAATCAGTTGTCTCATTTCCGTCATACAAAAACGTGTGCATAATTTGAACGCTTTTTTCATTATAGTACACAGAAAATCTTATTATAAATTTCAGAAAGCTGTCACCGTCTGCGCTTCTATGAACTCCTGTCATTTTCACAGTTGTTTTCAGTGCTCCGCTATCTTCTATACTTACTGTTTCAGTTTCACCGTAATACGGCACAGTTTTTATTGTTTCTATACCATTCTGTTCATAGCGCAGCTCCTTTACCGCCTTTAATAAAACATCCGCATAAGGAGTTTTCATTAATGTTCCGCCTGACTTTGGAAATATAAAATTAAACATACCATTATTAATTTTCACTTCCGAGTCCGTTTCCGCTATACCGTTCCCTATAAATTCCGCATAGTCAGCTTCCATCAATTTAATGCTTTCAGTGTCTATTCTCGCGGTATATGAGCTCCATTTAGTGCTTCCGTCAGGATAATACGCAATAGGCTTTTCCTGATATGCTATTTGTTTTCCGTCAGCGCCATAGGGCGCAAAATGCCTCTGCTCATTCTTTTCGCCCATTTTCCATGGCACGCCAAAGGTTACATATCCTCCCCTGGCTCGGTTTTCAAGCCAATGCAATTCTACTTCACGCACTCTTTCTCTCCTCCGTTTCTATATCCTTGCCACGCCTGTATTCCTCGCGGCATTTGCCACGGCCCTCGCCACGCTTTCCGCCACGCGCTTATCAAAAGCGTCCGGAATTATGTATTCCTCATTCAACTCATCTTCGCCAATAATACCCGCAATAGCCTCAGCGGCGGCTATTTTCATAGCGTCATTAATATCGCTTGCTCTTACATCCAGAGCGCCTCTGAATATTCCGGGAAATGCGAGCACATTATTTATCTGATTTGGAAAATCGCTTCTTCCCGTGCCAATTACTCGTACTCCCGCTTTTTTTGCGATATCAGGCATAATTTCAGGCACAGGATTAGCCATCGCAAAAACTATAGGACTATCAGCCATTTTTGAAACCATTTCCTCAGTAAGAATATTCGGTGCTGACACGCCGATAAACAAATCCGCGTCCTCAAGCGCCTCACTCAAATCCACATTAAGATTGTCAGGATTGGTCAGTTCGGCAAGTTTTGCCTGCTCGCCGTTCATTTCGGGGTTACCCCTGTAAAGCGATCCGTATTTATCGCACATAATCACGTTCCTCAGTCCCCTTGAAACAAGCAGTCTCGTTATAGCCATTCCCGCCGATCCCGCGCCGTTTACAACAGCCTTAATTTTTGTGATATCCTTACCCGCGACCTTAAGAGCGTTAAGTACCGACGCAAGCACCACAACTGCGGTTCCATGCTGATCGTCATGAAACACGGGGATATCACATTCTTCCTTAAGCCGTCTCTCAATCTCTATACATCTCGGGGCGGAGATATCCTCAAGATTTATTCCTCCAAACGAACCTGATATCAGCTTTACACAGTTAACTATTTCATTCACATCTTTCGAGCGCACACACAACGGAAACGCGTCTACATCGGCAAACGTCTTAAAAAGAGCGCACTTGCCTTCCATTACAGGCATACCGGCCTCAGGCCCTATGTCTCCCAGTCCGAGCACCGCCGTGCCATCCGTTATCACAGCCACAAGATTTGAACGGCGCGTGTATTTATATGATAAATCAACATCCTTTGAAATCTCAATACAAGGCTCCGCAACACCGGGCGTATACGCAACAGACAGCTCGTCCCTGTTTGTTACCTTTGCGCGTGATACAATTTCAATTTTACCCTGCCAGTCCTCATGCTGTTTTAACGCGAATTCTTTTTTATCCATAATTATATCATTAACCCCTTTCAGAAAATTCTCTCCTGTTGTTTAATAACTTATCTGCTGCTATTTTATCATAATTATTCCTTTTATTCAATATATTTATTTGACTTTGTATTTTTATACATGTTCAACAAGTTTTAATATATATTTTTTCAAAAAATATGCACAATATTATTTTGAAAATGCTTTCCTTTTTGTCAAAATTGTTGTATAATATATATGGAATAGTATGAGAATATTAACAGTATATAAATTCTAAATTTTGAAGGGAGGAATTTACTTATGATTACTGTCTCCGGAAAGGCTGTATGCGCGGGTGTGGCCTTTGGCCCTGTTTTTGTATTCAGCCGCGAGGAAAGTACCATAAAACGCTACCATGTCGAAAATAGCGAAGATGAAATAGAGCGCTTTGAACAGGCGCGCACTCAGGCGATTTCAGAGCTTGATATGCTGTATAACAAAGCTATCGGAGAAGTCGGCGAAGCTAACGCCATGATTTTTCAGATACACCAGATGATGCTTGAGGATCTTGATTATATAGAATCTATTAAAAATATTATTACTGATCAGCTTATAAATGCCGAAACGGCCGTAGGTCAGACCTGCGATAATTTTGTTCAGATGTTCCGCGCCATGGATGATGCGTACATGCGCGAGAGAAGCGCCGATGTAAAGGATGTTTCAGAGCGTCTTATAAAAATACTGTCAGGCAGAGACAAAGGGAATATTATTTATGATAACCCTGTTATCATTATTGCAGACGATCTTGCGCCAAGTGAAACAGTGCAGTTTGACAAGGAAAAAATACTTGCTTTTGTGACAGAAGGCGGTTCAACAAACTCACACACCTCCATTCTTGCAAGAATGATGAATATTCCCGCGGTTATAGGGGCAAAAGGCGCTCTTGATCCTTCTTTTAACGGCAAAACAGCTATTGCCGACGGTTTCACAGGTACATTGTATATCGATCCGGATGAAGACACCATATCAAAAATGACTGAAAAGAAACGGGAAATAGAGGAACAGACAAAACTGCTTCAACAGCTCAAAGGACAAAAAAGCATAACAAAAGACGGTCAGAAAATTGAGCTTTGCGCAAACATAGGCAATGTTCATGATGTCGGAGCCGTTCTGAATAACGACGCTGAAGGTATAGGTCTTTTCAGAAGTGAATTCTTATATCTTGAAAGCAATGATTATCCCTCTGAGGACATACAATTCGCCGCATATAAATCAGTACTGTCACAAATGGTAAATAAACGCGTGATTATACGCACATTGGATATAGGAGCTGACAAACAGGTCGACTACTTTAATATGCCCAAAGAAGAAAATCCCGCTATGGGCATACGCGCTATCAGAATATGCCTGACTCGTCCGGATATATTCAAAACACAGCTTCGCGCGCTTTACCGCGCTTCGGTATTCGGACGTCTCGCAATCATGTTTCCAATGATCGCCTCCGAATGGGAAATATTAAAGGTTCTTGAAATTATTGAAAATGTTAAAAATGAGCTTGACAGCGAAGGACTGGCGTATTCAAAAAATATTGAGTTGGGCTGTATGATCGAAACACCCGCTGCCGCAGTAACAAGTGACATACTCGCAAAACACCTTGATTTCTTCTCTATAGGAACAAATGATCTGACGCAATATACGCTCGCGGCAGACAGACAAAATCCTGATATAGGCGAATTCTGCGACTCACATCATGTTGCCGTTTTAAGGTTTATTAATATGGTAATTCAAAACGCTCATGCAAACGGAACGTGGGTGGGAATATGCGGCGAGCTTGGATCTGATATTACGCTTACTGAGACATTCCTTGCAATGGGTATTGACGAGCTTTCTGTAACTCCGAGCGCTATATTGCCTATACGCAAAAAAGTGACTGAAACAGATGTTTCCGCCATTAAAGATATTGTTTTGAAAAATATTTAATATAATAAGATCTTAAAATCACACAAGTAAAAATCCATCCGTATAATTCGGATGGATTTTTACTTGTTTCTTCTCTCCCTAAAAATTTAACCGTTTAAAATAGCTATACCCATTTCGTCTGTAACCACGGTGTATTTATCTTGGATATTGTATTCAATATAAAAATCATATCTTGTTATATAATCTATACAAAATTACAGCAGCTTCTCCACGAGTCATATCTTCGTTTAAAGATATCAAGTCTTTTTCAGCAGAAATCAATCCCTCTTGTTCTGCCAGCGCTATATCTTCTACCGCCCAGTCAGGAATATTAGCATACGCTTTACTATTTACTTCCTCATCAACGAAAACACTTTCATTTCTCAATACTCTTGACGTCAATGACACCATTTGCAATTTTGATACAGGTTCATCACCACGAAATGTGTTATCTTCAAATCCCAAAACGATACCATGCTTTTTGCTTGTTCCCGCCGTGTGATAGTACCATTTATCCTCTGTTACATCCGTAAAGCCTCCATTATCTTCAATATCTGTCTTGGCGCTAATCCACAAAAGCAATGCTGCAATTTCTGCGCGTGTTATCGGCTTGTCAGGCGAAAACTCTGTTTCTCCAGTCCCTTCTACTATTCCTGCCTTGAATAATGCATTTATAGCAGTTTGCATTTCCTCTGTCTGATCAGATACATCGCTAAATTTTTTTGGTTTTTTATTATTTTCTATAATTGAAAGTTTTATGTTACTATTAATCTTTTCTATTTTATATTGAGGAGTGTGCCTCTGTTTTCCCTCAATTAATTCAAACTCAAATAAATCACCATTATTTTTTAATATAAGTGTTTTATGATTTTGATCTGTATTCCATTCACTAACACAATTCACATCGTCACATATTTTATATGGAAAATTTGTAAAATTTATCCCTGTAGGATAACAAGTGTATCCAAATTTCTCAAATTCACTATCACCATAAATCCATAATGTATTATCTTGTTTTAATATTAAATTAAACCCCCAATGTGAATTAACACTTTTAGCATCTTTGACATATTTAATTGGTATGTCCTGAATTTCTGTTTCTTTAATTCCTACAGCATTTCCATAGTTACTTCCCCAACGATATAATATATCATTTTCATCAATTGCAAAACTTGATGTTTCACCTGTAAATATGTCTTGCATATTATCAAGAATCTTAATTGGTTGTTCTTTATAAATAAAATCATTATTAACACCAAGTTGTCCATATGTATTACTACCAAATCCCCAGACACTACCATCTGTTTTTAAAATAATACAATGCTCTGATCCTAATTGCGCATCATATACATTATTCATCAGCTTTATAGGAACATATTGAGGTGCATTAACATTCAAATCTATATACCACAGTGTCTTATCATTTTTTATAAAAAGAACATATGATGAATAAGCGGATGCTTTATAAACATCATCTGACAGCTTTATTGGTATTTCATCATAATACCATAGTGTAGCGTCATCTTTAATTATACAATTCTGATTTATGCCAACAACATTGTCCA
>CAJTPP010000037.1:20477-22930 GCA_910578235.1 uncultured Clostridia bacterium
TCTTATTGCATAAAATCTTGTACCATCAAAACTTATTGTATTGTTAGAAGCTGCATACACATTGTTGAATAGTAAAAAAGAGCTTAATACAGCTAATATAAATATTATTTTTTTCATATTCTACTCCTCTCTATATCAAATAACATTTCTTATTTATATTTTATTGTATCTTAGTTAAATGAATATAATCGCAAAATCATAATGTAAAATAAATTTTTTGTAATTCTTTATCCTATAAACACACACATATTATCATCATTTTACAGCTTTGTCAATTGTTTTATGAACCGTAACTGACTTCTCTCCCTCGTTTCTTGTCAATGACGCCACCTGATTACCATCCGTTTCTTCTTTATATTTGTTTTCATCTCCAACTATCAATCCATATGAGCGCATACTGTATATAGCAGCTTTGGCCCATAAAGGTATGTCATTATCATCTTTATACACATTATCGTTTTGCGCTTTTAGTTTTGCTGTGTTCTTCCCTAACGGAATTTTCCGTATACTGTTGCGGCTGATGCGGATTTACATGCCACACGCCTCTGCCATCTGTCTAAAATTTATTATTCTTTCATCTTTCATATTGTAGTTATTATAATCATAATAACAAATAATTTTATATTATACACCGCTTTACGAGCAAAAAATAGTACATAATACGTTATAAACATATTACTTACTTGTTGATAAATTTATGTTGTATTAATCTGAAATTTATGCTATACTTAGATTAATTAGTTATTGGGGAGGATATTACAAATGAATAAAAACACACTCACAAAAACCCCCGTGGTATGCGCACTTGCGATTTTATGCTGCATCCTATGGGGAAGCGCAACACCGTCAATAAAAATAGGTTATGAACTTTTCAGCATAGCGTCAGACGATACCGCGTCACAAATACTGTTCGCAGGCATGAGATTTGTCCTTGCAGGAATTTTAACAATTCTGTTCGGCAGTATTTTAAGCAGAAAAGCGCTTGTTCCAAAAAAGAAATCTATTCCGTCCATTGTCAAACTCGCAATGGTACAGACCATTTTACAATATGTTTTTTTCTACATAGGTCACGCGCATACGTCAGGAGTTAAAGCGGCAATTATTAACGGCTCAAATGTATTTCTTTCAATACTGTTTGCCGTGCTGATTTTTAAGTATGAAAAGATGACTTTGGTTAAGCTCATAGGCTGTATAGCAGGATTTGCGGGTATTGTTATAATTAACCTTACAGGCGGCGGTATTGACATGCATATGTCGTTCTTAGGCGAGGGCGCAATACTGATTTCCGCCGCGGCATACGCTCTTTCTTCCGGCATGATAAAAAAATATTCACAGGACGAAAACCCTGTAGTATTAAGCGGCTATCAATTTTTTCTCGGAGGCTTGGTTATGAGCATTGCAGGACTTGCCGCCGGAGGTAAAGTTACTGGTTTTACATTCGGCGCAACAATGCTTCTTATATATCTCGCAATGATCTCGTCAGTAGCATACACCGTATGGGGAATATTATTAAAACATAACCCTGTTGCAAAAGTTACTGTATTCGGATTTACAAATCCTATGTTTGGCGTACTTTTATCTGCAATATTTCTTGGTGAAAAGAAGCAGGCGTTCGGTATTCAGGGTATAATTGCTCTTGTGCTTGTATGCTTTGGAATATTTATTATTAACAAGGCAAAAAAATAAGTTGTAGAAATAAGACTGTATTAATAGTAATACAGTCTTTATTTTTTATAAAGCATATACCGCATTTTCATTGACTAAACACATAATTTATGATATATTGTAATATACCATAAAAACGAAGTAAAAATATGTAAAAAGGATGAAAGTTATGCAAATTGGAAGCATCAAGGAATTTCAAAGTAAAATTAAACGCGTTATTATCACAGAAGAAGAAATTAAATCGGCAGTAAAAAAAGCAGGGGCTATGATAAACTCGTTGTATGACGGAAAACCGATACTGCTTGTCAGTATACTAAAAGGTTCATTTGTATTTTTAGCGGATTTATGCAAACAAATAACTGTGCCTTGCGAAATAGCCTTTATGATTGCAAAAAGTTATTATGAAGGCACACAGTCATCAGGCATTGTTCGTATAAATATGGATTTAGATCACGATGTCAGCAAATACAATGTGATTATTGTAGAAGATATAGTAGACACAGGACGCACTCTAAGCGATGTGGTAAAATTACTGAAATCAAGAAATCCTGCTTCTCTCAGGGTTGTCACACTGTTGGACAAGCCTGACAGACGGATAACTGACTTTAAAGCAGACTACTCGTTGTTTACTATTCCGGATTATTTTGTAATAGGCTACGGTCTGGATCATGGGGAATATTACAGAAATTTGCCATACATAGCGGAGTATTCAGAAGTAAATGATGACTACTCCCCCAAATAATTTTTTTTGCGGATTTCCACATGTCTATGCGATTTTTCACAAAGTG
>CAJTPP010000037.1:22940-24094 GCA_910578235.1 uncultured Clostridia bacterium
TACTTTAAGACATTTTTCGCACAAAATTATAGCTATTTTTGTCATTTTAAATAATAGCTATAAAATATATTTTTAAAATACAAAAATAAACTCCTATGAAATAATCATTTCACAGGAGTTTATTTAATGTATGGAAGTATCCGCACAAATATGCTGTCATCATTTTCCAGTTTTGTCAATCGGTTCATACTGTCGTACTCGTATGTTGTGACATTGCCTCCCGCGGGGGTTGCGCTGATCTCAGCAAGGCCTGTTATCATCTTTGTCATCCTGTTCGCGCTGTCATACTCATACTGCGTAACAGACTTCTCTCCCTCGTCTCCCGCGGAGGCCGCTGTCAGATTGCCCATATTATCATACCTGTATTCCTCCGTTTGATATGTTGTGTCGTTCTCCCTGACCGCTTTCTTCACCACGTTGGAATTTTTATCATAATATGTCTTTGTTACAGCATTCCTTGTTCCGTCAAACGGAGATGTCACCTTCACCGCCCGTCCCAGCTTGTCATAATCCGTAACGGCAGTATTGCCGTTCGCATCTGTCACAGAAACCGCGCGCCCCGCAAGATCATACTGTGTGGTAACCGTGCCGCTGTCCGCGTTCGTCACCTTGCTCACCTGTCCGTCATAGGTGTACTCATACGTTGCGGCGTTTCCGTTGGCGTCAATTGTCTTTATCAGATGTCCCTGATTGTCATAGGTGTTTTCCGCCGTCAGAACCATGTCTCCCGATATTGTCTCTATTCTCTCTGTCTCTCCGTACTCGTTATTGTACGTCTTTACGTCAGCTGTCTCTGTTCCGTCTGACGCCGTTGTCGACTTTGTCACAACCTCATGATATTTCCCCTGCGCACTGTCATATACGCACGCATACGCGTATGTTTCTATATACAGCTGTCTGCCCGAATACTCATGTACCGTTCTGCTTGTCATCCGGTTCAGCCCGTCGTACGCGTACACTTCACGCGTCATTCCAGCTCCGTTTTTACCCGCCGTCTTTGAACTCAGCCGTCCGCCGCTGTCATAGGTATACATTTCCTGACGTGAACTGCGATTACCGTATATACGGTATTTTTCCTTTATTCGTCCAAGATCGTCATAGATATACTTGTACTGTATTCCCGCTTCGTCTGTAACTATCGTGTATTTGTCCTG
>CAJTPP010000038.1:0-12556 GCA_910578235.1 uncultured Clostridia bacterium
TATGTTATTATGGCTGTATAATCATATATTTATTTAATGAAAATATGATTGCTCATAGGAATAAACAATATGCTCAACGCAATTCAAATGGGAGTTGTTACATTATCAACAAAACAGAGATTAGAGGATTTAGAAAAGAGAAAATCTGAAATTGAAGTTGCAATTCTCAATGAAGAAATTGAACACCCGATTTTAACAAAAGAACAAATCATATTTTGGATTAGTCAATTTAAGGACGGAAACATTGACGATGAGGAATACAAACGCAGAATTATAGACACATTTGTAAATTCAGTTTATCTGTATGATGATAAAATCGTCATCACATACAATTTCAAAGACGGAACAAGGACAATATCACTTGAAGAAGTAGAAAATTCGGATTTAGCACAAAACGCTTCACCAAAAACATTAATAGGCGAACTCTGATAGTCTTTATGATTATCAGAGTTTTCCTTTTTGTTCATGTATTTTTGTATCTCGTCATAATCGACGCATTTTTCTCCGTCTTTGTAATTATAGGTAATCAGTATTTTATCGTCATAGACATAGATAGAATTTACAAAAGCGTCAATTAATCGCTGCTTTTGAGTATCATCGTCTTTATCTATCATCTTAAATGTGCATATCCAATATTTGATTTGTTCCTTGCTCAAAGTTGGTCGCTCAATCTTTTCTTTTGCGATTGCTAATTCTAAATCTGCTTTTTCCTGCTCCAGATTGTCAAGAGATTCTTTTATTGTAGGTGAGAATATACCTTGTTTGATTGCGGTCATAATATTATCAAACTCTTTTTTGATTTGTTTCATTCGATTAGTCATTACAGGTAATCTTGTATTCTCTTTGCTTTGTAATTCAAAACAAGTGTTTACAATTTGATTGATTAACCTATAGTCATTCAAAATATTCATAGTGTAATCAATCACAATATCTTCAATTAAATCTTTCTGAACTCGCTTTTTATCGCAGGTTTTCTTTGATTTTGCCTTGCGGCAATGATAATACCTATGAACTTCTCCCGTTTTGCTCGTCCCGCTTACGCCTGACATAGTGCTGCCGCAATGGCCGCAAAATATTTTACCTGTCAAAATGTATTTATCGGCAACTTCTTTAAAATGAGCAGGATTGCGCTTGTTAGCGGATAATCTTTCCTGACATTTATTAAATATTTCAGGTGTAACTAATGGGGTAAAAGCATTTTCTACAACTGTGTCTTTAAATCTATATTCTCCTAAATACCGTCTGTTTTTAAGAATATTTGTTACAAAGCTATAAGTTAGATTTTTACCACGTTGATTTTTTACGCCTTGCTCAATTAGTGAATTTAAAATATTTCTTGCGCTTTCGCCTTCTGCGTATCTGATAAAAATATCCTGTACTATCGGCGTAGTATCAGGATTGAGTTGAAAGTGTTTATTTTCGTCTATTAGATAACCAAAGGTTAGTGCTCCGCCATTGAATTTGTAGTTAAGCACATTCTCCGTCATACCCCTGCTGACTTTCATAGATAAATCCTTTATGTAATAGACGGAAAAGCCCTCAAAAATACTTTCCATAAGCTGACCTTCGGGAGTATCGTCAATAGGCTCTTTTGCTGAAATGACGCTTACGCCATTCTTTTTTAAAGCGTTCTTGTAGAAAGCGCTGTCATATTTATCCCTTGAAAATCTGTCAATTTTCCAAACTATAACCGTATCAAACAGCTTTTGTTTGCTGTCGGCTATCATCTGCATAAATTGAGGACGGTTATAGGCTTTTTTACCCGATATTGCTCGGTCTGCGTATGTTTTGACTATTGTATAACCTTTTCTCTCTGCAAATGCACTACATTCTCTCAACTGTCCCTCAATGCTTTCCTCTCTTTGGTTGTCGCTTGAATATCTCGCATAAATTACTGCTTTCAATTATTCTTCACTCTCCTTTTTGTATTGTAAATAATGCTTGTTAAATATATTCTAACGCGCATATTTTATTTTGTCAGCCGCTTTTATAAAAATTTTATATGCTTGTCCTTTTGTATATATGCTTGATTTTTCATACAAAGTTCAAATACCGATTAAAAAATATTTTATTGAACACTGAGAAAATGGTAAAAACTAACATATTTTCTTTGACATTGTTTAAATAAAAATATATTATGAAATTATTGAAAAATAGCGATTTTCAGTATGGAGCAAGCACAGCAAGAGGGTACTCATTTTACTTTTTGCTAATTGCTCATTTTTACAAAATTTCGCTAACAGCAAGCAAAGCCAAAGAGTACAATTTGGCTCTGATTGATTATTGTCAAATCTATTTATTGCCGATTGTGATGAAGCAATTTCAACCGCAAATTTAGCTTGCGGCATCATTGCGCTTTCACGCCATGCCCGTAATCTCTTGCCAAATCCATCCATAGTTGAGATCCTTGTAGTTTTTGTTTGTGATTATATTATAACTTTGATTATACGTTTTATCAATCCTTTTTATTGTGTTAATATATTTTCGACAATATGTTAAAATAAAGGTGAGGTGTTATTTATGGTAAAAGAAAGGTTAGGAGAAAGAATAAAACAGCTTCGATTAGCAATCGGTTTAAGTTAAGAAAAATTTGCTTTGAAGATTGATATGGATAGCATTTATTCTTCATCTGTTGAAGCAGGCAAAAGAAATATATTTATTATCAATCTTGAAAAAATTGTTAATAGTTTAGATGTTGATTTATTAGAATTATTAAAGGGGTGTAATATAGAGACAGAAAATTAAATCAATTGTTTTAGAAGAATTTTCAAGACTAATAGGTCTTATTGAATTGGATTTTAAAGCAAATTATGATAGAAAGGTAAATAATTTTTTAATTAGTCAAGTGGATGAAAAAATAATTGCAAATATGGTATTTGTAAGAAGTTTTGAATTAAAAAGTGATTTTGCGATTAAGGCTTGTGATAAACAGATAGAGAGCTTGAAATTTAATGTAATGTTGTATATAATATTGTTGAGAGAAATTAGGGGTTTGGTATATATGGTATAATTACATTTATTTTTGTATGTTTCAGAATATTTATTATAAATATGACGAAAAAATAGTGTTTTTTTAATAGTTTGTATAGTATGAAAATGGTAAAAATATAAGAAAATAAAAATGTTGTTTATTGATTTAATACATTTGGGTACAATATCATAATAAGCAATATATTGAACGGAGATATTTTATGAAAATTACTGAGCTGAGACCTAAAAAGGTTTTTCATTATTTTTCGGAAATTTCAAAAATACCGCATGGTTCCGGAAATACTGAACAAATAGCGCGTTACTGTATGGAGTTTGCTAATGAGCATAATTTAAAATCCTATAGTGACCATTACGGCAATGTAATGATTTTTAAGAATGGTACCGCAGGGTATGAGGAATATGATCCTGTTATTATACAGGGACATCTTGATATGGTATGTGAGAAGCGTTCAGACTGTGACCGTGACATGGAAAAAGACGGACTTGAGCTTGTCACTGACGGAGAATATCTGTGGGCCGGCGGAACTACTCTCGGCGGTGATGACGGTATTGCAGTAGCGTATATTTTGGCGTTGCTGGCGTCAGATGATATTGTTCACCCTCCTATTGAAGCGTTGTTGACTGCTGATGAAGAAATAGGTCTGCGCGGTGCGAACGCGCTTGACATGTCACAGTTTAAGGGACGAAGACTTATTAATATTGACTCAGAGGAGGAGGGTGTTTTTACGGTAAGCTGCGCGGGCGGAGTGCGTATGGTATGTAGTTTGCCGCTAAAACTGAAAGAAACTAAAAATGAAGGCATATGCGCGAGGAAGATAAAAATAGGAGGTTTGCGCGGCGGCCATTCAGGAATGGACATTAACAAATCACGGCGGAATGCGGCAAAAACTCTTGCTGAACTTCTGTATGAACTGAATAAACAGATAGAAATAAATATTGCCGATGTGTATTCCGGAGGAAGAACAAACGTAATTCCGAGAGCTGCCGAAGCTGTTGTATGCTTTAAGGAAAGCTTCTTAAACGTGTTTAACAGTATAATATCCGCCTTTGACAGCAATCTGAAAATAAGCTGTATAAATTTTGAGCCTGATGCTTACGCGGCAGCGGAGAATATTTCTGTTCCGCCTTTCAGCACGGACAGAAATAGTACGGATAAATTGATATTTTTACTTATGCAGATTATGGATGGAGTCTATGCTATGAGCCCTGATATTCCGGAGCTTGTTCAGACGTCTTCCAACATGGGCAGTATGTCGTTTAAAGACGAATATTTAAGTATAGAACTAATGATACGTTCCAATACGGATTTTGGAAAAAAAGCATTGGTCAGGAAACTTGAGTCGCTTGTGGAATATGTGGGCGGAGATATGTATTGCGGCGATGATTATCCCGCATGGGAGTATATGCATAATTCGCCTCTTAGAGATATTATGATAAAAGTTTATCGTGATATGTACGGAGATGATCCGCGTATATGCTCAATACATGCGGGACTGGAATGCGGTGTTTTTGCAAATAAACTTCCCGGTGTGGATATGGTTTCTATCGGGCCTGATATGGAGAAGGTGCATACGCCTGACGAGAGACTTAGTATTCAATCTGCAGAACGGTGCTGGAATTATCTTTTGCGGCTTCTTGAATGTCTGAAATGATGTATATAAAAAAGAATTAAACAGGAGGATAAAAATATGATTAAAGATGGGTTTATGTATATTGCGGCTTTGGTGTTTATTGCCGCTGTGTTGGTATGTCTGCCGAAAATTTTTCGCGGAAAGACAGCGTCAAATATTTTCAGATTTGCACCGCCTGTAGTGTTGATTTATCTCGGACTTATGATTTTGTGTACGGTTAGACTGTGGGATCTGGAAGCAACGGCGGACGCGTACGGCGCGCTGAAAAATCCTATATTGTATGCGATGCTGTTTCTTATGCTGCTGCGGTGTGATCTCAAAAAAATTATCAGATTAGGGCCTAAAATGCTTATAGGATTTTTTGCTGCCACGGTTTCAATTGGACTTGGTTTTGTAGTGTCATATGCCATTATGCGCGGCGCGCTTGGAGAAGGAGCGTGGAAAGCTCTCGGTTCTCTCTGCGGAAGCTGGATGGGCGGCGGCGGCAATATGCTTGCCATTCAGGCAGCGCTGGATGTTGACGAGTCTGCAATGGCATACGCGCTTGTTATGGACTCGATATGCGCCACCATTTATATTATGTTCCTACTTTGGGCAATAGGTTTTTCTAAAAAATTTAACGCGTGGACAAAGGCGGATACAAGAATAATTGACGAGGTTGGACAGGCGCTTGAAGCCGAAGCGGGAGCTAATATGAAGCCTATCACATGGCAGAATATTATACTTCTCACAGGTTCGGGACTTATCATTTCCGCGCTTTCGCAAAAGGCGGGAGTGGCTATAAATACAGCGCTTCCGTTTTTTGACAAGGCCACATGGACGGTACTTGTAGTAACAGTTCTGGGTGTGGGACTTGCGCTTACTCCGTTTGGCAAAATCAAGGGTACGGAGGAAATTTCAAATGTAATGCTGTATGTTGTAATTGCGCTTATAGCGTCGCGCGCGGATCTCGCGGGTATGGGTGACGCGCCTGTATGGCTGATTGCGGGATTTATTGTTCTTATTATACATGTCGGCATCATGCTTATTCTTGCGAAGCTGTTAAAGCTGGACATATTCACGTGCGCGGTTGCGTCGCTTGCGAATATAGGCGGTACAGCCACTGCGCCTGTGCTTGCCGGAACATATAGCAACGCTCTGGTGCCTGTTGGTATTGTTATGGCGCTGCTTGGCTATGTTGTGGGTACTGGCGGCGGTCTTATTGTCGCTCAGCTTATGAGTTTATTTGGATAAATAATGAGTTAAAAAATCTGACAACCGTTATGGCCGTCAGATTTTTTTTGTAAAGGTATGTTCATATGGAAATATATTGATTTTTTTCTTTTAAAATGATATACTTTATTTATAATAAAATTAAGGAGAAAATGGTATTTATGGAAAAGGTAAAAACAGATAAAAAGGGAGCTTTTATCGCGTTTGAAGGGATAGACGGCAGCGGAAAAAGCACTCAGGCGAAGCTGCTTGCCGATAGGCTTAAAGACAATGGTATCAGTATTTATGAAACGCGCGAACCTACTGACGCGCCGATAGGATCGCTTACGCGTCAGATTTTGACCGGCAGAATAAAGACGGATAATAAGGTTATAGCCGCTCTTTTTCTGGCAGACAGGCTGGATCATCTTCTAAATGATCTGGACGGTATCTGCGCAAAGATAGACAGCGGTATAACGGTTATTTCAGATAGATATTATTTTTCGTCGTATGCTTATCATAGTGTTGATGTAAACATGGACTGGGTTATTTCGGCAAACTCTATCTGTGCTGATCTGCTTCGGCCTACATGCACTGTGTTTATTGATGTAACTCCTGACGAGTCGCTTGACAGGATTGCGAAAGGACGATATAGATCAGAGCTTTTTGAAACACGGGAACGCTTAACGATTGTTAGGAAAAAGTATATGGAGGCTTTTGAAAAGCTGAAAGATAAGGAAAATATAGTGATTATTGACGGAAATCAGCCTCCCGAAAAAATAGCGGAGGATATATGGAGTAAAGTAAGGTGTTATTTTGAATAAATTAAAAGTATATTTAAGATAGGGAGTGATTGTTTTGGTTAGGAAGCTAATTGCGGCGGTAATTACCGCTGTATGCTGTATAAGCGTGTATACTACAGTTATGGCGTCGGATAAAATAACGTATACTTTTAATGGTGTAAACTGTATAACAGACGGTTCAGCTGATGACATTACAGATAAACCGCTGACGAAAGATATAACTGTCACGACCTCGGGCGATATGAACAGAAAATATGCGGCGGTTACGGATTTAAAGCATAATAAAGAGGTTGGTACATTTCCGGCAAGTGAGAATTTCAAGGTAAAAGGCTCGTACATATATCTTGCGACGGCTTCTGCAAATGACAATACTATTATTGCTTTGAATTTGCCGAAAATAGATGAAGGCAGTAAGGTTACAGTGACTTTTGCGAAGCCCACGGTGACAAATAATGGATCAACACTTCGCAATACAGGTGATCCTTATGCGTATCTGAAAATTGCGGATAGATATATTTCTGTTAATGGGGATAATTTTGACATATGGCGTACAGAAGCGGTCGTAACAGGAGAGGATACATCGGTAATTGAATTTCACTGCGACAAGTGGGGAGCGGTTGCGATAAATAAAATCGAGGTATCCGATGGCGATGGAAAACAGCTTCATAGCTTGAATATTACTTCAGCCCAGTACGCCAATCTCAAAGTAAACGGAATAAAATTCTGTGCTGATGAAAACGGAAAATTTACAGTGCCGTCGCTGCCCGAGAACGAGAGCGTAACAGTATCCGCTGAAAAGGACGGATATGAAACCAAGGAAATGTTTGTTACGATAAACGGAGACACTGCGGTTGATATACCTCTTGAATGTGAGACGGGAGCGGTTTATTATGAATCGGATTTCGGTAATAAGACAGGAACTTTAAAGCTGGACGGCGAGTATAAATTTGGTGACGGCATTGACACGGCTGATGTGACAAAGCTGTACGCAAATGTGACATTTGACAAAAACGGCTTCTTATCGGTTAATACTGATAATGGACAGGCGGCGGAAATAAAATATACCGATGGAATTTATATCAATGACGAGCTTATAACAAAAAAAGACAATATGGAGTTTGAGCTGTTTTTTGATAAAAACAATAATATTATTGTGAGCAAGGAAAACAATAATGAATTGATTGTTGATAACGAGTTGGCGTTTTTTGATAAAATCACTTCAATATCAGGCGGAAATGTGGCGGTTGAATATGTCGGTATTTCGTATCCTGACACAACGAAAATTACTATAGAAGGGCCGGATAAGGTTTCGTCATTGGAACAGGGATATGTCACAGTTAAATATATTATTGAACCGGAGTATCATATTCCGGGAACAGATGTGTCATGCTCGGTTTCGGGAATGGACGGTTTATTCATAGATAAATACGGTGTATTAGAGGTGCATAAAAAGGCTTCCGGCAAGGCAACAATAACAGCCGAGTATAATGGAGCGATGGTTGAAAAAGAGATTGAAATGACGCCAGGTAAAATTAGTGAATGGCAGAGTGGTATGAATACACTAAATCTAAATCAATATCATGCGCTTGACTCATTGTTTGGTGGTGTATATGATATAAAGGATGAATATGGGAATATTATGAATATCATGTATTATATACCATTTAAGGATTATAACACTTCCGATGGAAGTGTTATAAAAATTGATCGAAATGGTGTGATGAAAGCAGTTGGTAAAGGCAAATCGACAATTAGTGCGAACCTTTACACAGGCGCGGATAATATTATATCAGTTGATTATACTGTAGACCAGTTTTATCTTGACGGAATAACAGAGAGTGACGTTTCGTATACATCGGGTGAGCTTATAGAAAATGAGAATATCGTTTCATATAAAATAAGCTATGCGGACGGTACAGCAGAGAAAATTGCCGAAACACAGATACCGGCGGCAACGGCGGCGAATGATGGAACGGTCGCGTTAATGACATATGACGCTGACGGCAAGTTGTGCGAGGTAACAAATGAAAAAGTAAAGAAAGGCGATAAGATTTTAGTATCAAACGGAAGTAAGCGTGTTTATTTCTGTTCGGACAGCAGCGTATCGCTTGTGACTGAATCAGACACGACTATGAACGGTTACGAGATAAAGCATAAGGCGGGTGTAAGATACGAAATCTCGCCTGTATATAAATTTGAAAACATAGGCGACGTCAAAGACGGGGGCAAAACGCTTGACGGCGTGTTTGATTACGGTCTGTATAATATCACCTTTAAGAAAGCCGAGACGGGACGGGGCGATATATATGTAAACGGATATATGGTTGGCAACAATGTGGATCAGGCGGACGCGGACAGAAAGGTTACGGACGGCGCGCTGTATACCGCGGAGGATATTTTTATTAAGAACGGCAGTATTACAGTTTCCATGTGCGACGGCTCGACAATGCTTGATTATGTGACAGTAGAAAAAAGGCCCGAGTTTTATGAAAGACAGAGAAGGATTTATATAATCGGAGACTCTCTTGCGTGCAATTATTACGGTGAGTTTGAAAAAGAGGTTGGCGGCGGCAGAACGGGCTGGGGACAGGCGCTCGGTGATTTTGTAAATATACCTGTTACAAATCTTGCTAACAGCGGACAGTACGCAAAGGGCTTGTATGAGACCGCTTTTCCGTCAATAATTGAAAATGGCAAATCGGGAGATGTTTTGCTTATAGAATGCGCGTACAATGACCGAAACTACTCAACGCGCGAGGAAATGACAGAGTGTGTTAAGGATATGATTAAGCGGTGCCAAGAACGGGGAATAACGCCTATATTGATAACGCCGAACGCGTCAGAGCATGACTATAAACCGTCTGTTGCGTGGAGCAGTTATCTGAAAGATATTTATTTAGATACAAACTGCGATTTTATTGATCTGTCCAAGGAAAGCTATGACTTCCTGTATTCGCTTTACGGCGATAACGCTGACGGTGCCATAAAAAAGAATTATAACCTTACCGAAGTCGGCGGCGACACGCTGCATTCCTCGTATGCCGGCGCTTATAAATGGGCGTCAATAGTGGCGCAAAATTTGAAAGATAAAGGTTTAGACTATATTGTAAATACAGATTTTAGCTATACTTTTACCGACACGAAGGGGAATGTTATTAAAGCGGAAGTAAAATAGTAATATTTCTAAAAAAACAAAATAATATTAAAGAGTGAAAGGGGTAATATAATTATGAAAGTAATTCTTGTAAATGGAAGTCCCAAGGAAAAAGGCTGTACATATACGGCTCTGTGCGAGGTGGAAAAGGTGCTTAACGCAAGCGGGGTTGATACTGAAATATTCTGGATCGGCAACGGCGCGCTTAGTGGATGTATAGGCTGCTATAGTTGTATGAATGCGGGTAAATGCGTGTTTGACGATACTGTCAATAAATTTGCGTCTCTTGCGGAAAATGCGGATGGTTTTGTGTTTGGTTCGCCGGTACATTACGCCGCGGCTTCAGGCGCGCTGACGGCTTTTCTTGACAGAGCTTTTATGAGCGCGGGCGGAAAGCTGCGAGGTAAAGTCGGAGCGTCAGTTGTAAGCTGTCGCAGAGGCGGCGCAAGCGCGGCGTTTGATCAAATGAATAAATATTTTACGATAAACAGTATGCCGGTTGTTTCTTCTCAGTACTGGAACCAAGTGCATGGTTCAACCCCGGACGAGGTTGTAAAGGATGAGGAGGGAATGCAGACAATGCGAACTCTCGGCAAAAATATGGCGTGGCTGATAAAGTGTATTGATGAAGGCAAAAAGGCAGGCGTTACTATTCCACCGCAGGAGCCGAAAATCAAGACAAGCTTTATAAGATAGAACAAAAAGACTCAAAGGAGAATTACTATGGAAAAAGAAACTAAGTGTATACAGGCAGGATATATACCTGCTAACGGTGAGCCGAGAATGATCCCTATTATTCAGAGCACGACTTTTAAATATGATACAAGCGAGGATATGGGAAAGCTGTTTGACCTTGAAGCAAGCGGATATTTTTACACAAGGCTTCAAAACCCGACCAATGACTGTGTTGCGGCGAAAATCTGCGCCCTTGAGGGCGGCAGCGCCGCAATGCTTACCTCGTCTGGACAGGCGGCATCATTTTTTGCCGTGTTTAATATTTGCGGCGCGGGAGATCATGTTATTGCGTCGTCAGCGATTTATGGCGGAACATATAATTTATTTAATGTCACAATGCGCCGTATGGGAATTGATTTTACATTTGTTGATCCTGAATGTTCGGATGATGAGCTTAATGCCGCTTTTAAGCCCAACACTAAGGCGGTTTTCGGAGAAACGATAGCGAACCCCGCTCTGACAGTGCTGGATATAGAACGATTTGCAGAGGCGGCTCATTCTCATGGCGTGCCTCTTATTATTGATAATACATTTGCCACACCGGTAAACTGCCGTCCTATTGAGTGGGGAGCTGATATTGTAACACATTCAACTACAAAATATATGGACGGGCATGACGCGTCTGTCGGCGGATGTATTGTTGACTCGGGTAAGTTTGACTGGTTTGCTCATGCGGATAAATTTCCGGGTCTTACAACTCCGGACGAGTCTTATCACGGGATAACATACGCGGAGAAATTCGGACTTGAAGGAGCTTATATAACAAAGGCTACTGCTCAGCTTATGCGTGATTTGGGCGCGATACAGTCTCCGCAGAACGCGTTTTATGTAAATCTCGGCCTTGAATCTCTGCATGTAAGAATGCCGCGTCACTGTGAGAATGCGTTAAAAGTGTCGGAATTTCTTGAAGCCCATGAGAAAATCGCATGGGTAAATTATCCGGGCTTAAAAGGTAATAGATATTATGAGCGAGCGAAAAAGTATATGCCTGACGGCACCTGTGGAGTAGTGTCATTTGGTGTCAGAGGCGGCCGCGGGGCGGCGGAAAAATTTATGTCGGGGTTAAAAGTGGCAATGATTGCCACGCATGTCGCTGACGCCCACACGTGCGTGCTTCATCCCGCTTCCGCCACTCACCGTCAGATGAATGACGAGGAACTTATGGCGGCGGGGGTAAGTCCTGATCTTGTGAGATTATCGGTTGGAATTGAAAATGTAAATGATATTATAGCTGATTTAAAACAGGCGCTTGAACTTGTATAATATGAACGGAGCTGTATAAACAGCTCCGTTTTACATTGGGGTATATGATGACGAAAAAGTAATATAATATAAAATATATCTGAAATATACAGATAAAATATAAGGAGCGCATAACAGAATACAGTATGACGAACAGAGTGTGTTTAAAAATAGATCCAAACGAGAAATGTCCATGTAAGAGACGGAAGTGTAAAAGGCATAGTAACTGTGAGGAATGCAGGGAGTATCATAAAACGTCGGGGAATAAATATGCTCCCGCATGTGAAAGAAAGAGCGGCGGCAAAAACGAAAAGGACATCGGAGAGTAAAGTCCTGTTTATTGGACAGGGTGTATAGTATAATATAATCATAGATTGGTACAGGGGGAATATGATTATGGTTATATTGGGAGCGTCACTGATAAGCGCGGGAATTACGATGCTGCTGGTTCTTAAGGTTAATTCGGAAAAGAATATGTAAAATAAAAACCGTTTCATTTTGTTATGAAGCGGTTTTTTTGCGCGTAAGCTGCACACACTCTATATATAGGGAGGATGTGTGATGGAGATAAATGAATTGCTTGATTTTACGCTGGATATTGGAGAATGTCTTTTGTCAAGCGGAGCGGAAACAGGACGTGTTGAGGATACTTTGACGCGTATAATTCGTCATTTTTACAGAGGGCATAGTGAGATTTTTGTTGTGCTTACGGGTTTTTTTGTTAATATAGGCGCGTATACGGAGACTGTCCGGGTGCATAAGCGGACGATAAATCTTGACAGGATTGCGAGAATAAATAAGCTGTCAAG
>CAJTPP010000038.1:12592-23133 GCA_910578235.1 uncultured Clostridia bacterium
GCTTCCAGATAGGTTCCGGTCACATAGTAGGAATCCACAAAGTAAACCGTATCCGATGTGGATTAAGACACCGGCTGTTGCTGTAAGCTGTGGTTTTTTCACCTTGCTGTCTGCCGGCGGCCCGGCGGACGCTATGAATTCGTTTATAGTAGGCGCGGTAATGAATGTCATTATAAATATGCTCAAAAACAGGGGGGTTACGAATTTTATTGTAACCTTTTTGGGCGGAGCGGTTATTGCGTTTCTTACCGCGCTGATTTATTATGCGGGATTGGGAACAAGTATTAACGCGATGATTACGGGGGCTATTATACCGCTTGTGCCGGGACTGGCTATAACAAACGCTCTGCGTGATATTATGGACGGCGATTATCTGTCCGGAGGCGCGCGCCTGTTTGACGCGGTTGTTGTGGCGGTTGCTCTTGCGGCGGGTGCCGGAGCGGTAATGTATATGTTTGGATATATGGCGGGAGGAATATTAAAATAGAGGGTGTTGTTATGATTATTTTTGAGACAGCGGCGGCTTTTGTAGCGTCGTTTATGATTGCGGTAAATTGTGATGTGAGCAGAAGTGAATTGGTGTTATGCGGTTTAGGGGGACTGACTGCTAAGGGTGTGTATCAGATGGCGGTGTATAACAGCGGAGGGGAAGTGTTTGCGGTGCTTGTGTCTGCGGCGTCTGTAACTGCTCTTGCCCGTACACTGGCAAATATACGGAGAATGCCTGTTACGACATATCTGATAGCGGGAATAATACCGCTTGTGCCGGGAGCGGGAATGTATAATACAGTATTTAATATTATAGCCTCTGATTATATTACGGCTATGCTGATTGGATTTGACACGGTGAAGGCTGCCGCGGCAATTGCGATAGGTATAATAATTATTTTTGCTCTTCCGAACAAAATATTTTTTAAGCTGAAAAGAAATAAATAAATTTTTATACCAGTCTTTACGATCACCATATTTTATGATAGAATATTTTCATAAGATGAAAGGGCGGAGTAATTATGAATAAGATTAAAATAACACAAAATAAAAAAGCGTCCATGGACGATTTTTACGGAATATTTTTCGAGGATATTAATCATGCTGCGGACGGAGGACTTTACGGAGAAATGGTTCGTAACAGAGCATTTGAGTTTTCGCCTGTAGATAATCCGTCATATCAGGCGCTTACCGCATGGAAAAAGATTGAAGAAGGCGGAGCGTCTGTATCGGCGTCAGTGTCAAATAAGGCTCCTCTTTCAGAAAAAAATCCTAATTATCTTGTGCTTGCGGTTAATAAGTCTGGTACAAGAGCGGGTATAAAAAATCTTGGATATAATAGTGGTATAGCTGTCAAAAAGGGCGAGACTTACAATTTTTCATGCTATGCCCGCGCAGACATTCCGTGCGGTATTATAGTTTCTGTAGACGATGCGTATGGCAGACAGATTGTTAAGCAGATGATTAATATTACTTCTGATCAGTGGACGCGGTATAGCTGTCGGATTAAATCACCTGAGACTGATCATTCGGCCGTGCTTGCGGTTACGGCGGAGAAAGAATGTAAATTTTACATGGATTTTGTTTCATTATTTCCCGAGGAAACCTATAATAATAGGGAAAATGGCATGCGCAAAGATATTGCTCAGATGCTTGCTGATCTTAATCCGAAGTTCATGCGTTTTCCGGGAGGCTGTCTGATACATGACGGAACGTTAAATGCAAATGACCGCAATTCAATGTACCGCTGGAAAAATACTGTCGGTGATATAACGGAAAGGCCGTCGCGCAGAAATAACTGGCGGTATAATCAGTCGCTCGGACTGGGATATTTTGAATATTTTCAATTTTGCGAGGATATAGGCGCCAAACCGCTTCCGGTGCTTCCGGCGGGATATAATCCGCATATGGAGCAGGCTGCTCCGCTTGACGAAATGCGGGAATGGATTGATGACGCGCTTGACCTTATTGAATTTGCGAATGGTTCTGTCGATACAAAGTGGGGACGTGTTCGGGCTGATATGGGACATTCAAAGCCGTTTAATTTGGAATATGTTGCTATTGGAAATGAGGAAGTCGGTCAGGGCTTCTGGGACAGATATGATTTGTTTCATAAAGCGATTAAAGAGAAATATCCTGAAATCAGACTTATTAATTCCGCGGGACCGTTTCCATCGGGTGGTGAATTTGAGCGCGGTTGGAAAAACGCCCGTGATAATAAATCTGATTTTGTGGACGAGCATTATTATACCTCGCCCGAATGGATGCTGGCAAATTATCATCGTTATGATAATTATCCCGAGGGGATCAAGGTGTTTCTTGGTGAATATGCGACATGGGGTAATACATATTATAACGCGCTTGTTGAGGCCGCGTATATGACGGGATTGGAAAACAACGCGTCAAAAGTAGGACTTGCGTGCTATGCGCCGCTGCTTGCGAATGCGGACTATGTCAATTGGAAACCTGATATGATATGGTTTGATAATCATCGTGTATATGGAAGCGCGAATTACTATGTGCAGAAAATGTTTATGAATAATACCGGTAAATATCTTCTTGAAGTTAAAACTGAAGGTTTGGATCAATCTGTAACACTTGGATCTGAGGTGATCGGAGGAAATGTTGAGCTTATTGCGGATAGATGCATCGCGGATTTTTATGATATATCAATAACAGATATTTCAAAAGGCTCGGTAAGGCATTTTGATGATATATCCTTTGCTTCAGCAGGCATGATACAGCTTGGACATGTGTCGTCAGAACATTATAAAATAGAATTTACTGCAAGAAAGAATTTTGGTGATACAGGCTTTAAACTGATTTTCGGAAAGAGTGATGAAAAAAATTATATACAGTGGTTTATCGGAGGCTGGCAAAATCAGGATACAGAGATAAACGCGCAGATTGACGGACGCGGCTCATGTCTTGATCACAATGTCTTTTCTGTTATGACAGGACGTGAATACAGGCTGTGTCTTGAAGTGTGCGGACGCGATATAACGGCGTATATCAACGGAGAGGTGAACAATAAAACTGTAGACCGCCGGCCGGTGGTTGAAGAGCTTTATTATACGGCAAGCGGGGATGAAAATAATATATATATAAAAGCTGTAAATGTGCGTGATACAGAGGTGTCAGCACAGATATGCGTGGACGGGATGGCGCGTATTAACGCGGAGATTAGCGAAATGTCAGGCTATACTTCTGATGCTGAGAATGATTTTGATAATCCCGAAAAGGTTGTGCCGAAAACAGAAGTCTTTTCAGCCGGTGCTAATGTGTTTGATTATATTTTTCCTCCGAGGAGCATTACGGTATTTACCGTAAGAAAATAAGGATGGTTTTTCAATATGTTTGTTTATGATATGAGGGGTAATTCGGTAGAAAATCCTTTAGGGACAGATAAAAATCCTGTATTCAGCTGGAAAGTGAAATCTGAAATACAGGGCGCCCGTCAGTTGGCATATAAGCTTGAGGTCGCTGAAGATAAAGACTTTAGAAATATTGCGTGGAACAGCGGTAAAATAAATTCTGACATATCAGTCGGTATTCCGTATGGCGGCAAGGCTTTAAAGCCTTCAATGCGTTATTACTGGCGGATAACACTTTGGTATAATCCTGGTATACGGTATGTAAGTGATTTGTCATATTTTGAAACGGGACTTATGGGTACTGATGCGGGAGTATGGAATGGCGCCAAGTGGATATGTGCTCCTGTAAAAACAGTTAATACGGCTGTGCTTGATAAATATTCGATTGAAATGGATTTTTGTGTGCCGGAGGGGAATAAGGCGGGAATTGTGCTTTCCGCGAGAAACAAAGATAATTATACGCTGCTCGGGATAGATATGGATAACAGGCGGATAGAGGTGTTTCATTATTGTGACGGCGCATGGGATGATTATATACCGTATGTGCTGAAAGGATGTACTCCGATAATAATTTCAAAAACCGCCGTGCCTGAGGGAAGTGAATATGATGAACATCATATTAAAATTTCAGTAAACGGCAGACATCTGTCTATATGGCTGAATAATCATGTGATGGTGAATGATACATGCTTATTGCCTCAGGACATTCCCAATCAGCCTGGGAAAACAAATATGATGCAGTTGGGTTTTAATCAGTCTGCCAGTATGGCGTATTACGGTAATATAATTATTACAGATAGCAATACGGGAGTAATATATCAACAGGATGAATTTTTGTCGGATAATGGATTACTGGCAGAGCTGGGAACGGTAAAAGACGGCAGGTTATGCGTAAAAAATCGTTTTGAGCTGATATGTCCTGTACCGGCGCTTACAGTTCGTAATACGTTTCACGCGGATAAAACTATAAAATCGGCGCGGCTGTATGTATCGGCAAAAGGTTTTTATGATGTTTATATAAACGGCGATAAAATCAATAAGGATTTTTATAATCCCGGTTTTACTGATTATAGACTGAGAGTGTGCTATCAGACTTATGATGTTACTGACAAGATCAGACAGGGTATAAATATGATTGGCGCAATAGTGGGTAAAGGTTATTGGTCGGGATTTTGTGGATATAGCGGAGCGCAGATTTATGGCAGACAGAATGCGTTTATATGTCAGCTTGTGATAAATTATACAGACGGTTTAAATGATATAATAGTTACTGATAAATCATGGAAATGCACAGACAAAACGCCTGTAATAGATACCGATTATTTGGACGGAGAGACATATGACGCCCGGTTTGAATTGACCGGCTGGGGAAATACGGATTATAATGACAGCTTATGGAAACAGTGCTCGGTCTGCGAATGGGATACAGGTGTAATCTTGTCCGGCAGCGCGCTTGAAAATCTCTCTTTTAAATTGTCTGCGCAAGAGGGACGTACAGCTGAAATTAAAAATATACTTGCTCCGTTGTCAAAAGCGTCACAGCCGGAGAGAGGACATTTTGTTTATGATTTCGGACAGAATATAGTTGGCACTGTAAGGCTTGCGGTAAAAGGAGAAGCGGGGATATCGCTTAAAATCCGTTACGGAGAAATGTGCGATAATAATGGGCGTCTGTATGTTAAAAATCTCAGAACAGCGGCAAATACAGACGTATATACTCTGCGCGGTGACAGGGAGGGAGAGGTATATGTTCCGTCTTTCACCGCGCATGGCTTTAGATATGTTGAAATTACGGGCAATGGATTTATGCTTGACAGTGATAATATTATTTTGGATATTGAAGGTCTGGTAATAAATAATCTCGGGGCTGTGACAGGCGGATTTGAGTGTTCCAATAAGGATATAAACCAGTTGCAGAGTAATATTCAGTGGGGGCTTCGAGGTAACGCTCTGCTTACACTTACAGATTGTCCGCAAAGAAATGAGCGTATGGGATGGACAGGCGACGCTCAGGTGTTTGCAAAAACAGGGGCGTATAATATGGATATGCATTCCTTTGCCAAAAAGTGGCTTCTTGATGTTTGTGACGCGCAATTGCTCTATAATAAAAACGGCGCTGTTCCTGATACGGCTCCGCTCGGCGGTGATAATCGCAGAGATGGCTGTGCGGGTTGGGGAGATGCCGCGGTTATAGTACCGTGGGAAATGTATATGGCTTACGGAGATAAAAGTATTCTTGAAGAAAACTATAATGTTATGAAAAAATGGATTGAATATCAAAGCCGCGGTGACAGACAGAATTATGGAATGAGAATTATAGACGGTAAAGAATGTCCGTGTCAGTCTGATCTGTCAGATATTCCATATATACAGGTGCAGCAGAGACGCGGCGATCATCTTGCGTGTGATATCACAACGCCGTATATTCTTTCGGCGACAGCTTACGCGGCGCATTCCGCCGATATTATGTCGCGGACCGCGGGAGTTCTTGGGAGAAAATCAGATGAGCGAAAATACAGAACGCGCTTTGAAAATATAAAAAAAGCTTTTAACAGCGCATGGGTTAAGCCTGATGGCTCAATAGCATATTGGGGCGAGATGTCATTGTCTGAAAATACAAAAACAAGCTGGGGAAGAGCAGGTATAGATAAAAATGGAAACAGTATAAACAGCACATACTATTCTGATACAGAGGAAAGCAAAAATCATCCGAGTCAGACAGCGTACGCGCTGGCAATAGATTTTAATTTGATTGATGAGGATAAAAAAACTCACGCGGCAAAATGTCTGAAAAAAGCGGTAGAGAGAAATGACGGCCTGCTTTCGGTGGGATTTTTAGGTATTTCACATATAATACCGGCGCTTTGTAAATCAGGTATGAAGGATGAGGCCTATAAACTGTTGGAGAAAACAGAAAATCCGGGTTGGCTTTATAGTGTAAAAAACGGCGCCACTACTATATGGGAACGCTGGGATTCATATATATCTGAAACAGGAAGCTTTGGAAGCGCGGACATGAATTCTTTTAATCACTATGCTTATGGAGCGGTAGGTGAATGGCTGTTTGGAGGTATTGCGGGAATAAACGCGGGCGAGGCGGGCTATAAGCATATACTGCTTACACCGTCGTTTGGCGGGACGCTTACATATGCCCGCGCGTGGCACGAATGTCCGTATGGGAAAATTGAGTCTGAGTGGGAGATGGAGAATGGAAAATTTATATACCGCTGTACCATTCCGGCTAATACGACGGCAACACTGTGCCTGCCTGCCGAGGATGGAGTACAGTTGCATGAACTTGAAAGCGGCGGGTATAGCTTTGTGACAAAAATACATACTGCGCAGTCTGATATGGAGGGTAATGCATGAAGGCGGAAAAGTTATCGTTAATGTCGATAATGCTGGGACTTGCGCTGATTATTTTTATAATTGAGGCTCAGATACCTCCGGTTGTGCCTGTTCCGGGGATAAAGCTGGGACTGGCAAATATTATCACATTAATGTCCTTGTACATACTGGGACGCGGAGAAACATTTTTGATACTTATACTTAGAATTATTCTCAGCAGTATATTTACAGGTAATATGACAGGATTTCTGTACAGTGCGGCGGGAGGAATTGTTTGCTTTTTGTTTATGAGTGTGACAGCGTTGTTTGTGAAAGAAAACAAAATGTGGATCACCAGTGAATTTGGCGCGCTTGGGCATAATATAGGACAGATTGTTGCAGCTGTCGTGGTTACGGGTACGCCGCAGGTAATATGGTATCTGCCCGTGCTTATAATTTCTGCTGTCATTACAGGCTTGTTTACTGGTATTTCTGCGCAGACGGCATTAAAGTGTCTGAAAAAAACTAATATAGACAATATTTTTCGGGGGCAAGATAAATGAATAAAGCATTCGCAGGAGCGATAGTAACTGTATGCGTCTCACTATGCGCGTGTGTTCATAGTGAGACGCAGGAACAGACTCGTCATATTTTTGCAATGGATACAGTAATGGATATTACGGTATATACGGAAAGTGATGAGGCGGAAGAGATTCTTTTAGCGGCGGAAAATGAAATAAGACGTATAGATGCGTTGCTGGACAGAAAAAATACCGTCAGTGAGGTATATAATATAAATAGGAAGAAAATCGAAAATATTTCATGGGAAATGAATTCTGTTTTGAGTGCCGCTCAGGAGATTTCTAAACGTACAGACGGAGCGTTTGATATTACAATAGCTCCGGTTATGGACGCTTGGGGATTTTATGACGGTGAATTTAAAGTACCGTCAGATGACGAGCTTAAGGCGGCGATGAGGGGAGTGGGGTATAAAAAAATACTTATGGAAGACAGTATGATTGAAATGCCGCCGGATACATCAATAGATCTTGGAGGAATAGGGAAGGGGTATGCGTCGGATAGAGTGGTTGAGCTGCTGCATAGCAGTGGTATTACGTCAGCGGTTATATCTCTCGGCGGCAATGTTCATGCCATAGGCAAACGTAAGGATGGAAATAACTTTAATATAGGCATTACCGATCCGCATAATAAAGAACAGGTTATTGGTATAATACAGGTAAGTGATAAAGCGGTTGTCACTTCAGGTGGTTATCAGCGGTATTTTGAAAGCGGCGGTAAAACATATCATCATATTATCGACTCTAAGACAGGAGTAAGTGCGGCAAGCGGACTTGCCTCGGTAACGATTGTAGCTGACAAAGGAATTCTGGCGGATGGATTATCAACAGCAATTTATGTTATGGGACTTGAAAAAGGCATTGAGCTTTGGAGAAGAAGTAATGATTTTGAAGCTGTATTTGTTTTAGAGGACGGTCAGATATATATTACCGAGGGAATAAAAGGTATAGAAAATGCTGTAAGGATAAACAGGTAGTAAATGTAAATAATGTATATAAAAGTAAGATAAAAAGCCGGTTTTGACTGGTTTTTTTTCATAAATGACTATTACTTTACCAAAAGTTTACTAACGCTTTACAGTATTTCAACTTTATGGATTTTTTTGAAAAAAATCGGTGTAAGTATGTTATAATAAAAAAGCGAAAAACGCTATACAATAAAATACATAAGAGGAACAATGTGTGGAAAGGAGAAGCAATATAGAAACTATAATATTGCAAACAAAAAGAAATGCTAATAGGATATGCGAGAGTATCATCAGTCGATCAGAATGAGGAAAGGCAAATCAGGGAGCTGATGGAATGTGGGGTAGAGTCAAAAAACGTATATTTGGATAAACAGAGCGGAAAGAATTTTGTGAGACCTGCATATGTACAAATGCTGCAAAATGTGAAGAAAGGCGACCTTATTATAGTAAAAAGTATTGATCGTCTTGGTAGAAACTATCAGCAAATCCAAAATGAGTGGAGAAAAATAACCAAAGATATGGGCGTGGATTTGAGAGTCCTTGATATGCCGTTGTTGGATACGACTATCAGCAAGGATTTGCTCGGGACATTTATAGCAGATTTAGTGTTGCAGCTTTTGTCATTTGTATCAGAAAATGAGCGGGTTGCGATAAAACAAAGGCAGGCTGAAGGAATAAAATTGGCGCTTGAACGCGGAACACGTTTTGGACGTCCGCCGATGGAAATTCCGGAAAAGTATATGGAATACTATATTAAATGGAAAAACAATGAAATAACCGCCAAAGAGGGAGCGGAAATTTGTAACATGCCTGTGTGGGCGTTTTACCGTGCGGGTAAAAAAGATGAGGAAAAGAAAACGGCTAAAAGAAAAATAAAAGTGAAAATGGAAACAAAGTTAGAGACGGAAGAAAAAGAAAAAAAAGACGCTAAAAATAAAGTGAAGTTAAAAAATAAGGAAAAGATATTCTAATAATGTAAAAACAAGTCAAATAAACGAAAAAAACAATCCATAAGTTGAGAACAAAACAAATTTATGAACGTGATTGTTCGACATAAACCTCTTATACCATATATATTGTTGTTAACAGGTAAGCATTTCCAAAAGCTACAATATGAGCTAAATAAAAGGCAAAAATATGCGTGAAAAAGGAGCATATTACCTGTTTCAAAAGTGTTTTCCACGAAAAAAATTTTTAAAATAAAAAGTCCTCCAAGGAGGACTTTTTATTTTGCTTAAAAACCCAGTGTTTATGCGGGTTTGCATGACTTTTATATGTCGAATTTTTGACAAAAAGTATACCTTTAGTAACAAATTTTTTTAGAAATTTTTTAATACATTGTTGACAAAGGATTAATAGGGTGATATAATTATTTCAGTAAGATTACACTACAAAGTCATTTCAAGTACAAACATAGTCATTTTTGACAAAAAGTATACTTTTCGTAAAAATGAAAATGTAGGAAATCAATAAAAAAATTTCCGAATTGTATATACGACAGGCAGCGAGATAGCCGGGTGTAATGTTACCGGAACAATATTCATAAAGGGATAGAAGGAAAAGGTGATTGTTATGTATCAAATTATAAGTAAGAAGACGTAGTTATGCAAAAAGATTTAAAAGTTATATCGAAGGCTAAAGAGCTTTCGGCAGTAATATTTGAGATAACTGAACGGTCACCGAAAAAATACAGGTTCACTCTCGTTTCAAGAATGCAGAATATATCGCTTGATATAATAGCTGAACTCTACGAAGCGAATGATACTTACATAGATATGAAAATCATCTCGGATATGACCAAAACGATTGATCACGTTAAAAACATAAAAGAATTTGCCAGCGAAGAAGAACGTATTCATTATCAGAACAAGTTATTCGAATTGAAGCTGACTAAAGCAATGAAGCTGGAAGAAAAAGTAACACAAAGGCTGAATCACAGTTATGGGGCTCTCACGGGAGTGAAGAAGCTCGATTATCTTACTGTGTTGTCGGCTCAAATGCAGTGTATCACGCCGAAGCAGCAGGAAAGGCTTGCAAAGCTGATATACGAGCTGAAAGCGCTTATTGGCGGTTTTATAAAAAGCGACAAACAGCGCTACAATTATTAGCGGCATAAGTTGCTGATAATTTTTTAATGGTACATATGTGCCAATAAAATAATTAAGTTAAAAAGGAACAGAATTATAGCGTTCGCCGTATTCAGATCGCTCTAAGGATGTGCGTTATGTTCGTCTTGATGGCATTGTCGCTGGTAACGGTTGCAATGCGCTTGCTGATGGCAATGGCGTGCGCCCCGCTCTCCTTTC
>CAJTPP010000039.1:0-10847 GCA_910578235.1 uncultured Clostridia bacterium
AAATGGGGATTGCTGCGGTAAACTGACTATAGAAAGAAAACAAAGAGCAAACGAAATAATCAGTTTGGGAAAGAGAGGCAGATATGGCAATATTAGTTACGGGCGGCGCCGGTTATATCGGAAGCCATACCTGCGTTGAGCTGCTTAACGCGGGTTATGAAATAGTTGTGCTCGACAATCTGTACAACGCAAGCGAAAAATGTCTTGACGCGGTAAAAGAACTTACAGGCAAAGATTTTCCTTTCTACAAGGTTGATCTTCTCGACTATAACGCGACTGAAAAAGTATTCGCGGAAAATAAAATTGACGCTGTTATTCACTTTGCGGGATTAAAAGCAGTCGGAGAGTCAACAAAAATACCGCTAACCTACTATGACAACAATATAACAGGGACACTTCATCTTATGCAGGCTATGGAAAAACACAGCTGCAACAATATTGTATTTTCTTCATCCGCCACTGTTTACGGAGATCCTGAGAGAGTGCCTATTATCGAAGCCGACAACAAAGGTGATAAAATTCTTACCACCAATCCTTACGGCACAACAAAACTGTTTATAGAACGCATTATGACAGACGCCCAGAAAGCCAATCCGAAGTTATCCGTAACGCTTCTGCGCTACTTCAATCCGATCGGCGCGCATAAAAGCGGTATTATGGGGGAAGATCCGAAAGGCATACCCAACAATCTCCTTCCTTATGTCGCTCAGGTTGCAGTAGGCAAACTGGAAAAAGTGCATGTATTCGGCAATGATTATCCAACTCCCGACGGTACGGGAGTGCGTGACTATATTCATGTCGTTGATCTCGCTATAGGTCATGTAAAAGCCATTGAACACTGTTCAGACAAAGAGGGTGTGCATATTTATAATCTCGGCACAGGCAATGGCTACAGCGTGCTGGAAATTGTAAAAGCTTTCTCGAAAGCCTGCGGCAAAGAACTTCCTTATCAGATTGATCCCAGACGTCCCGGAGATATTGCGGAATGTTATGCTGATCCCGCAAAGGCAAAAGCGGAGCTCGGCTGGGAAGCCGCGCACGGTATAGATGAAATGTGCGAGGATAGCTGGAGATGGCAGTCAACGCATCCTAACGGATTTGAGGGATAATAAACAAAAATATTGTATTTTTTTAAAGAACAGTGTAATCTTTAATTTGCACTGTTCTTTTTATATTCTATACTCTCCATAATGATGTCAGAAAAGGAAAATGTATTTAATTGCTGACATTGCTTATTTGATCGTTATATGATATAATATTAATAATAAAGTATATTTTAAGTTGGAGGATAAACAAATGAAAAAGTTAATGTTAATAATAACTTTATCTATACTATGCTCATCGGCGTTTACCGTAAGTGCTGATAACGATATTACTATTACGATAGACAATGAAAAGGTTGATTGCGACATAAAGCCTATAATGGCAAATGATCGTGTTCTTGTTCCCATGCGTGATATCTTCGAGAAACTTGAGGCAAAGGTTTATTGGCTTGACGAAGAAAAACAAGCTCTCGCTTCAAAAGGACAAACAGACGTTAAGTTTACCATAGGCTCTTCTTCAATGACAAAAACAGATTATTCTATACAAAAAGACACAGAAACTAATTATTTTGTCGATGGTATATATAAAAAGAATACGGTCATTGAACTGGATGTACCCACACAAATAATAGAAAATAAAACATTTATACCGCTTCGAGCAATATCAGAAGCATTTGGTTACACAGTTATATGGGACGACATGTTCAGAACTGTATCTGTTCAAAGTCCCATGCCGACCGATCAAAACGAGATTATTGCAATACTGCTAAAATATAATATTATATCTGAAGATGATATTGATAAGGATTTATATATAACAAACCTTGAAGCATTACAAGCAATACGCCGAATTATAACTGGCAGCACACATAAAGCAGATTTAAAAAACTGGTATTATGGCGATATGCTTGAGCCGCTTGATTATCTTGATGATGATACAAAAGAACTTCTGCTTTCAATAAGCGACAACAGAGATATACTAAAAACTGAAGAGATTTTAAATACTGATATACATGCAAATCTTAAAGAATATCAGGCACTTGTCTACCTTACAAGAATGATTGGCAATACTTACGGCTGCACTGACTATCCTGATGAACTTAACTTCACAGAACAATCACAAACCTACAGCAGAGCTGTGGAAAAAGGACTTATAAATACTGCAGACATGACAAACGCTGACAAAACAATAACAAGAAATGATTTCTATGCACTTTTGGTCAAAGCAGCTTATACTCCGTTTATAAGCGGCGGTTCAGCAGGAGCACATGAACGCAGATATATCGACATTCTGAAAAGATACACAGAACACATTGTGTCAGCCACTCCCAAACCAGAGGAAAAAGAGTTAAAAAAAATAAATATACATACAGAATTTGACGATGATATGTCGTTGCACTGGATTATGCCAGATGAATACAAAAACAGCACAACTCATGTATCATACATTACCTCAGAAAATGAAATTAAAAGTTTTGTCATGTCTTTGCACACTTGTGATAAATTTGATACTGATGAAATTATTAAAATGATTTCTTATAACGACTGGAATATTCCAAAAGCTATACGCTGCGAATATTCTAATGATAATGGCAGAATATTTTTTGATATAGATTTATCTAATATAGAATTAATCAGAGAAAATTACACAATTGAGCCGGGAATATATACACCATTTGAAAGACAATGGGTTCCTCAATATATTACTCTTGCCAATAATTACAGTTTTAAAAAAGGCGCATATTATATGCTGATCTCTTATAATCACGATTACAGGCTTCCTAAATACAACCATACAAGTCAAATGATAATTAAATCTGAGGAAAATACAGCTATCTTTTCAAATGCCAATCATGACACCTTTAAATGCGGTGGAATTGATTTTGATGATATGCACATAAGAGAGATAATTATAGAGAGCAATTTAAATAAAAACTTTAAAATTCACGTGTCAGAGGAATCAAACAAAATATTTGAAATAAATAAAGAATAGAAGTCAGCACTACAAACCAGAGCTTGTGATACCTCTAACCTTTTAATTACTTTATTTAACGTATCACTAACCGTATAACTTTTTCATCCCGCTTTGCACAATATATATTAAATAACATACATTTTAAATAAACTTTTATAAATTTTAGCAAAATATCTTGACATTTATATGTAAAATAAGGTATAATAGATATGTTGTATGAGATTTTTATACAACTGAGTCCATCAAGTCCGTTTTTGTAATTGACTTGCCGGAGGGAGGGAAACTACATGTCTGAAGTAAGAGTAAAAGATAATGAATCATTAGATAGCGCGCTTCGCAGATTTAAACGTCAGTGCGCAAAGTCGGGTGTCATGTCTGAAATCAGAAAGCGTGAGCATTACGAAAAGCCAAGCGTTAAGCGCAAAAAGAAGTCTGAAGCAGCAAGAAAGAGAAAATTCTAATTGCAAAAACAGCAGTAAGGAGATGACATTTATGTCTTTAAAGGAGAAATTAGCAGAAGATTTAAAGTCGTCAATGAAACATAAAGATACTGTCCGTAAGAATACGGTACAGCTCATAAGAACAGCTGTGCTGCAGGTCGAAAAGGACAAAAAAGTGACTCTTGAAGATGAGGATATTTTAGAGTTAATCGCAAAACAATTAAAACAGCGTAAAGACTCCCTTCCCGAATACGAAAAGAGTGGCAGAGAAGATTTAATCTCTCAGTTAAAACAAGAAATGGAAGTTTTGATGGAATATCTTCCGAAGCAGCTTAGCGAGGAAGAATTAAGACCTATTGTTGAGGAAACTGTCAAAGCAGTCGGCGCAACATCCATGAAAGATATGGGCAAGGTCATGGAAGCTGTTATGCCTAAAATTAAGGGCAGAGCAGACGGTAAGGCTGTAAGCGCAATTGCTAAAAGCCTATTTAATTAAGTAAATAAAGGAGAGAGCCACGGCTCTCTCTTATATTTCGGAATAACTAATATTACGCTGGTATAGCTCAGTTGGTAGAGCAGCTCATTCGTAATGAGCAGGCCGCGGGTTCGAGTCCCATTACCAGCTCCAATGAAAAACCGCTTAAACACTGTGTTTAGGCGGTGTTTTTTGTTTTAACCACAAGTGATTTTTGCTTTGATTTTATCGTTTTGGGGTTTATTTGGGGTTTATTGCGTTCAAACACAGTGAAATCATGAGTTATATTTCATCATTATAACATATCTTAACGTATCTTTTTGTAATGTGTAATTATTTAGCGTAATTTTATTGACAAAACAAAAAAATTAGAGTATAATATATATGTATCGGAGATATACTGATATCAGCCTATGAGATGTACAGCCTTTTCAGGGGGTTTGCATTAAGGCTCTTTATGGTTCACACTAAGCCAATTCCTGAATAGGGATAATTCCCGAATAAAAAAGTGTATATTTGTATATGACGCTCCATTGTATGGGGCGTTTTTACTTAGGAGTGCTAAAATGGATTTATTGTATGAGTGCGCAAGTAAATATGGTAATTATGCAGGGTGTGATTACACATTCTTTTTGGATTGCGGAATTGATTTCACTGTAGCTTTTAACAAAAGTCATTTTTACCACCTTATAGGATTGCATAAGCTGACGGATATAGCACAGCTTAAAAAATCACAGTACAACTCCGCAAATTCCATTTACAGAAATATAATGAACGGACATATAAAATTTAATGATATTGTGAAAAGTTTGCATTATAATGAGATAGCAAGCAGATTGCAATTTTTCACAGACATTTATAACATTGTAAATTCAAAGGTCATAATAGATTTTGACTATACCAAAGTGCAGCGGACAAGCATTTTAGCAAATTACATATTATTTAAGGATTATGGTGAAATGAAAGCCCATTGTGGTTTTGCTTATGACAGGAACGGAAAAGATAGATATTATCCTGAAACATTTTTTGTACAAGACAATGACTATTATATTAAAAATCAAGATGTATACAGCGTTGTAGACATTAAGGTGGAAAAATATAGATAAATACATAAACTGCTGGGCGGCGACTATTGAAAGAACGATTGAGGTTGTCAAACGTTCTTTTTTGTTACTTTTGTCAAAAGCAACGCAAAGATGCTTTCGACAGTCGAAGCCATCAAAAGCGTCCGTATTTGCTTTGTTATATTGCATTATAATTCTTTTGTGGGTTCAACATATTCTGCAGTTTTTCAGCCGCTGCCGCGTCCGCTGATTGTATGGCGTGGGTGTATATGTTGAGCGTTGTACTCTTGTTAGCGTGTCCGAGTCGCCCTGATACGGTCGCAATGTCAACGCCTCCGGCAATAAGCAAGGTCGCTGAAACATGCCGCAGGGTGTGAATATGAGCGTCAGGCAGGTTATGACGTTTTATAAACTTTCTGAACCACGAAGAAATCGTGTCCGGGAACATAGGCGCGCCATTCGAGGCGGTGAACACCTTGCCGCTGTCTTTCCATTGGTCACCCATACTTAAACGGTGCTTCGACTGCTCAATCTTATATAGTCTCAACAGCTTAACCATATCATCAGGAATATTTACCACTCTTTCAGAATGCTTTGATTTGGGTGTATCCTCATATACGCCCCTATTCGGTGTGTAAAGCAATGCCTTTGTTATATGCACTATTCCTTTGTCAAGGTCTATATCCGTCCAATTTAAGCCGCACAATTCGCCTCGGCGTACACCTGTGTATAATATAAGCATTATCGCGGTTCTGTATTTAATCGGCTCGTCCTGTAAGCATTGTATCAGTTCTGCAAGCTGTTTTTCATCAAGTACCGCCGCTTCTTTATATTCAACGTGCGGCGGTTTAACACGACTGCAGGGGTTTGACAGTATTATTTGCCACTGTACCGCCGCTGTAAGCATAGATGATAATACGCGGTGATATTTAGCTATTGTCGAGGCGGCGAGGCGGTTATCGCTCTCTATGGGTGAAAATAAGCCCTTAATCTGTAGTGCCTCTGTTAGCTTGTCCGCGGTTGATTTTGATACTGTACCGCCGTTTATACATTGTCTGAGGGTGTTCTCGGATATGTCCGCGCTTTCAGCAAGTGCATTTTGAGTAAAGCCCGATTGCTTTATAATTTCCTTTAAATTATCAATAGACTTGTACTTTATATCCTCCCTCACACCGTCCTCAGCAAGGTTATTGTAAAACTCCATTATGTGGTGTGGCTGTAATCTGTCAAGGCGAATATGACCGAGTGCTTTTAATATACGCGGCATAAGTCCTTTGTAGCCTTGTACACTACGTTCCTTTAGTTGCTTTTCGGCATAGTCCTTGAACCAACGCTCTGAAAACTCTGCAAGGGTGATGTTGCCGTCTAAGAATTGCCCTGTCTGACATTTTTCCTCAAAGAGTACCGCCTGTCGGTCAAGCTCCTTTTCAATTTGCCGCCGCGTCATATTCGGCTTTGGTGTCCACGTCATACGCTTTTTAATCTGCTTGCCCTCGTTGTTGTAGCCACACGATACCGTTATCCGGTAACTACCGCCACGTTGCTCAATCGTTGCCATTATTCGTCACCCCAATATTCAAAAATTTATTTTTGCTCCTTTATATTAACTCTATACCATTGAGAATATAGATTTTCACAAAGGTCTTTTACTTCTCCATACTGCGTACATAAATTTATAATTTCCATAAAAAGATTTTGCATATCATTAAGTGCGTATTCTATACTTTGTTTTGATAAAATGAAATCAAATAATTCCGTATAATTTAAATCTAAAAGATTTTTTTTGTTTTTCAAGCTTTCTAAATTTTCACTAACATCTCTACGTATATTGCAAAGAATATCTATAAAGTCTATATCCATTTCACTATGGGTTCCATTTTTACGTAAATAATACAATTCATTCATTAGGAAAAAACTTTGTAAAAAATCATTCATCATATGCATTTTGAATACATTATGTTGATGTTTATTTTTAAACCTTTCTAAAAGTTCAATATTCCTTTCTGAAAGTCCCGTTAATTTGCCTATATCAACTCTTTCTGAAGAAGTATACCCTTTTGTCCCGAGCAAATAATCAGTTGGAACATCAAAAAAGTTAGATATAGCGATAATACTAGCTGTTTTCAAATCTCTTGTTTCATTTTCCCATTGATTTATAGTTTCACGTTTTACATTTAATTTTTTTGATAATTCAAGTTGTGTCAATCCTGCTTTTTCCCTAAGTAATCGAATTCTTTCTCCTATCATAGCACACATTAAAATTCCTCCTAAAATGTTACTCAATAAATCAAGGTAACAAAATCCTTGACATTTCTTAATTGTTACTGTATAATATAAGAGTAACAAAAACAAACAATATTGTCAAGCAAAAAATGAAAAGGAGTGAAAATTCGTGGCAAACGAGGATATAAGACGGGAAATGAAAGAAAATAACATTACACAGTGGCAAGTCGCTCATATTCTTGGAGTTTGTGAGCAGACAGTTTTAAGGTGGTTTAGATTTCCATTAGAGGGAGAACAACGCCAAAAGATAATGTCTGCAATAAAACAGTTAAAGGAGGCGGCGAATAATGGCTGAAATAATATCCCTACATAAACCGCCACGTATGCGTGGCATAAAACAGGCGATAGAGGAATTACGCGCCGCCGACAGCGGAACGGCATTAACGGAACACGCATTGAGGCGGCTTATATTAAGCGGTGCATTGCCGTCTGTACGGTGCGGCACAAAGTATCTTATAAATATGGACGTGCTTACCGATTATCTATATAAAGGTTCCTGCGGCGGCGAGGAACTTTCCGCCGCAGGAATACGCAAAATTGCTGAATAGGCGGTGAAAGCCTATGTCAACGGAAAACGGATATGTAAAAATATATAGAGATATGCTTGATAATCCGGTAGTATGCAAAGATAATGACTATTTCAGAGTGTGGTTATACCTTTTATTAACCGCCTCGCATAAAGGCTATTTTGCTATATTTAACGGCAAAAAAATAGAGTTAAGAGCCGGACAGCTTATAACAGGCCGGAAGTCAATAGCGGAAAAATGTAACATCTCGGAAAGCAAGGCACAAAGAATTTTAAAATCCTTTAAAATCGAACATCAGATTGAACAGCAAACAAGCAATAAAAATCGCTTAATTACTATATTGAATTGGGATAAATACCAAAATAGTGAACACCTGATTGAACAACAAGTGAACATCAAACGAACATCAAATGAACAACAAATGAACACAAACAAGAATGTAAAGAATGATAAGAACGTAAAGAATATAAAAGAAAATATAAAAAGAAAAGCCAGCGATTATAAGTCTGTAATAAATGCTTATACCAATGATGAAAATTTAATAAATTCCATATACGGATTTATTGAAATGCGTAAGGCTATTAAAAAGCCGCTCACTGAAAATGCGCTGAAACTGATTTTTAACAAATTAGATAAATTATCAAATATCGAGGTCGATAAGGTAGAGATATTAAATCAAAGTACAATGAATAGTTGGCAAGGAGTGTTTCCTTTAAAAAAAAATAATGGAGGTACGGAGAATGGAAGCAATAAGCAATATAATGGCGATGACTACTCAGACATTGGCTGGGAATAAAAAATTTAAATATAAAGTCTTGGAGCGTTGCGAAACTTGCGGAGAGGCTATAAAATTACAAGAGCCTCTTTTCGGTAAGGAAGTAGGCGCAACGTGTAGATGTTTCAGAGAAAAACAGGAAAGAGAAGAACAGGCGCGGCGGCTTGCAGAGGCGGAATATGAACGTCGAAAAGCAAAAGCTAACAGTCTTATGGACGAAAAGGCACAAGCGGCGGTTTTTGATGGTTTGATTATTGATGACGATAATAGAAGATACATACAGGCGGCAAAAAATTATTGTGAACATTGGTCTGAAAATTATAAGGAAAACAGAGGTTTATTATTTTACGGTGGTACAGGCAGAGGCAAAACAACGCTTGCGTGCTGTATTGCAAATCGTCTTACTGATGATGGCATAAATGCAAAGGCAATGACGGTAAATTCACTGATACAGAGAGTAAAGGACCGCTTTAGAAATAATGGAGAGAATGGCGAAACAGCATTAAAAGCGGAAATAAAAGCTGCGTCATTACTTATACTTGATGATTTAGGAGCTGAACAAAAAACAGATTGGTCTACTGTTTTTCTGTATGAAATCATTGACGAACGATACAGAAGCGACAAACCGACTATTGTAACAACTAATTTATCGTTAAAACAGCTAAGAGAACATCTTACGGATAAATATGGCGTGCCGCGTGCTTTTGACAGATTGGTTGAGGGACTTACTCCGGTAGAATTTCAGTGTCGCAATTACAGAAAAGAACAAGCTAAAGTAAATAAAAGTGATTATGATTTTTTCGGAGGCATTAAATGAGGTAAAAAGATATGGCAAAGGGAAAATATGAACAGTGGTTAACGCCTGATAGCTTGCTTCAAATTGAGGCTTGGGCGCGTGATGGATTTACAGATGAACAGATTGCAAAAAATATGGGAATATCATATTCCACATTGCGCGTATGGCGTGATAAATATTCGGCACTTTCGGCGGCCTTAAAAAAGGGAAAAGAAATTGTTGACATTCAAACGGAAAATGCATTACTAAAAAGAGCATTAGGCTACACAACCGAAGATATAAAAGAAACATATGACGCTGACGGAAATTTAACTACTCGCGTTATCACAAGAAAATCAGTTCCGCCCGATGTTACGGCTTGTATAATATGGCTGAAGAACCGCCGCCCGGATAAATGGGGCGATAAAGCTACAGATAAAGCAGAAAACGAACAACATCAAAGTATTGTATTTGAGATAGTCGCCGCCTCCGCAGTACAGAATAATGAAAAAGAATAGCTATGCGGCGGATAGCCGTATTACTATACCTTTCCGCCGCCGCGCGTGATATTTTATAAGCCTGTATATATTTTATCATACGGAAGGCGGAATATCAATGACAAACGAGGAAATTATAAAATTTATCAAGCAGGGCGATACTTCCTTAATGGCTGACCTATATAAACAAAATAAACGGTTTATATTCGCACTTGTAAAGCATATCGGAATACAGCCAGATAATTACGAGGACGCAATGCAGGACGCTTATTTCGGACTTCACGAGGCGGTAAACGGCTTTGATGAAAGCACGGGATATAATAAATTCTTGACGTATGCAAAATATCACATACAGGGCGCAATACAGCGCGGACAAAGTGATGTTTTAAATATTCCCGAACATATCAGAGATACAGCAAGAAAAATCAAACGTATGCAAGATGAACTCGCCGCCTCGATTGGAAGATTACCCTCAATGACAGAATTGAGCGATAAGACGGGTTTTGACATTGAAACGATAAAGTATACTCTTAATGCTGTAAAGCCCGTAAAATCTATTTATGAGCCTATGGGCGATGATACAGATAATTTAACTGTTGCTGATAGCATAGAGGACACTTCAATCACATTTGAGGACGATATTGCCGCCGCTGATAAAAGACAGTATGTAAACGGAGTAATCAACGAGGCGGTAAATGAATTGCCTGAGGCGGAAAAAGAAGCTATAAGATTATTTTATTTTGGGAATATGACATATCCGGATATTGCGGCGGCAAAAAACATTTCTATATCTGATGTTAGACGTGATACGGCAAGAGGATTAAGAAAACTCCGAAGCTCCGATATAGCGGATTTGCGTCTTGATGAAACGATTGACCGCCAAACATCATTTTATCATCATAGGGGACTAAATACATTCAACACCACTTGGACAAGTGCGACAGAGCAGACAGTAATTGAACGTGAGAGGATAGAAAAGAAAATTATAGACGC
>CAJTPP010000039.1:10887-18082 GCA_910578235.1 uncultured Clostridia bacterium
CCGCCATTATAATTAGACATTCAAATTATTTTTTATGTTCTTTAAGATTTTAGCCGCTTCATATAAGCTATTTTCCATTATACGGTACAATGAAGCATATTTATCATAATCCCACACAATTGCCATTTTACCATTTTCGCTGTCACTGTTATATTGATTAAAATAATCGTCTCGTATTTCCTGTGCCAGACAGCTAATATCATTTATTTGTCCTGATACAAGACCGATATTGTCATAAATTTCTGTTTTTGTCATTATAAAAATTCCTCCTAAACTCTTGATTTTTTCACAAAAGAGTGATATACTAACGATACACTTAGAAAACACCTCTTTGGGAGGTATATGCCTTGTATGAGTTGACCGCTTATACAAGGCTTTTTCTTTACTCTAATTGAAGCGATATAACCGCTCCGTAATTCATACTTGCCGCGCCTATAACACTGCCAAACGCGGCGGCAATATGTACGCCCTTGTCGAGTAATGCAGATACTACATAGGCAAGATTACGCGGTATACAGCCCAAATTATACGCCTTAGAGCCGTTGACGGATATAATGACGTTTACGGCGTTATTATCGTATAAATTCGCCTTGTCGCGCTCCAATGATACGCGTATTTGTTCGGGTCGGTATGCGGTCAATATACGGCGCAGGGCTTTTTGTCTGTTGCCTTTGGTAACTCCGGATACCTTTGTATTAATCGTATTGCCCTTGACAAACTCCCACGCCTTTTTAAATGCGGCGGATAAGGTCAAACCCATTTTCTTGAGGCGGTTCGCCATTGTCGCAACCATACGGCGGATAACGTGAATGTTTTTCATTGTGTTCACTCCTTTCGTTCATTTGTTTATATTATTATACACTATTTACGCAAATATATCAATATGCAAACTTTATATATTTACACAAATAGAAATCTATGTTATAATAACAATGCAGTTGAGAAATCGGCTGTAGGTGATAATGAAAATTATGTAACCTTGATATATTGGAACGGTGGCGGCTGTTCCGCCCTTTATACTGATTTAGGAGGTGAAAACTTTACTAAAGATGTTAGGGGGTGTCGATTATGGATATTGATATAATCATTCGTATAATCGAATTACTTATAATTCTTGAAATAATCAGGAACATAAAAAAATAAGCCGCCTGTCTGGAAAACTTAGCGACTTATTTTTAACTCGTTAGGTGGAACAGCTAAAACCGTTCCTTTACTATCTAAAGTATACCATAATCAACAACACTTGTCAAGAGGTGATTTTATGGCAGTTTCAAAGGCTCAACAGGCGGCGGTGAATAAATATATTAAAAATAACTACGATAGATTAAATATAACCATTATACGAGGTACAAAACAGCTTATAGAAGCCGCCGCAAAGGCAGACAATGAAAGTATAAATGGATATGTAAAAAAGGCTGTTAAGGCTAAATATGAAGCTGATACAGGCAAGGAAATAGACCTATAATGATGTGGGGGGATATGAATATGAAAGTAAAACCATTTAAGGATATTGATACAGCGCTTCGTATTTATTATACTTATCCAGAAATAGGCAATAAAGAAATCAAAGAATTATTTGGTGAGCTTGGAGGCTCTACCATTTCAAATTATAAAAAGGCGGTTCGCAAGGTTCAGGCAGAACGCGGAGTATTAACAGCACAAAGAAATACTGTTAATACAGAGGTTGCTTATGAAGTATGGAGAATTGATGTTAAGGATTTAGAACAAAGACGCGAAAAACTTATTAAATTGGGATTATAATACAACGGTGGAATAAATCGTTTTCCGCCGCACTCAATATATTTTTTCTTGGGGTTTATTTGGGGTTTATTTTTACGAAAAACAGCAAAAAGTTATGAAACGATACGAAAAGCCGCCGCGCAAAAATGGCTTATTTATGCGGATTTGTGGCACAGCGCGAAAAGATAAAACAAACAAAATAGCAATACAGCAAACAGCACCTAAATAGTTTTGCAATTCGTAATGAGCAGGCCGCGGGTTCGAGTCCCATTACCAGCTCCAACCAAAAACTGCTTAAACATTGCGTTTAAGCAGTTTTTTTGCGTTTTAATACTTATCATTATTTACACACATCATATAGAATATTTCTAATTTCTGCGGCGTTCCATTTCCTTATAAATATCATCCCATGTCATGTCGTTATCCACCAGCATAACAGTCATGTGATAAATAAGATCCGCCACCTCATAGCTGATTTCGTTTTTGTCACGGTTTTTACCAGCAATAACCACCTCTGCGGCTTCCTCTCCGACTTTTTTGAGAATTTTATCCTCACCTTTATCAAACAGATAATTTGTATAACTGCCTTCTTCGGGATGTTTTTTTCTGTCAATTACAACCGCCTGTTCACGCTCCAGTATATCCGAGCGCACAGGAACACCATTATCCTCAACCAGTTTTCCATTCTCGATTTTTCTGAAAAAACAGCTTCTGTTACCGGTATGACATGCGGGTCCGGCAGGATTTACAAGTATTACAAGACAATCACAGTCGCAGTCAACGCGCATTTCCTTGACATACATATAATTACCCGAGGTGTCTCCCTTAACCCATATTTCCTGACGGCTTCTTGACCAGAAAGTTGCTCTGCCTGTTTCAACCGTTTGCTTTATGGTGTCAGAATTCATATAAGCCACCATAAGCACCTCGCTTGTTTCAATATTCTGTACAACAGCGGGAATAAGTCCGCTTGCGTCAAATTTCAATGCGTTAATCAGTTCATCCATTTTTTATTCTCCTTATAATTTCCGCAGATATGCCGCGGTTTATTTCATCTCCATCAGTTTCCGATTTTTTATAAGATAATCCACGCCGGATATTATTGTAAATAATACTGAAATCCAGATAAGTATATCTGAAACAAGTCCCGCGCTGACTCCCAGAAAGATGTCATACGGAAGCAGCAGCATAGCTGCTATTACCGCGATCATTTGCGTGACGGTTTTCAGTTTCCCCCACATGCTCGCCGCTACAACCTTCCCCTCGCCCGCGGCTACAAGTCTTACGCCTGATACCATAAACTCGCGCACAAGTACTGCCATAAGCGCCCATACCGACATTCTGTCATAATGCATGAGCATAAGAAATGCCGAAGTTGTCAAAACCTTGTCCGCCAGCGGATCGACAAATTTACCAAACGTCGTAATCTGATTATATTTTCTCGCGATATGCCCGTCAACAGCATCCGTTATTGAAGCGAGAACAAAAACTCCCAGTGCAGCGTAATGACATGCCGTATTATCAATCCAAAACAGCACCATAAAGATAGGCACAAGGATTACACGTATCATAGTTATTTTATTAGCCGTATTCATATAAAACTACCTCCGCTCCGCCTGACCTGTAAGGTCATATTCATCCGCGTCAAGAATTTTTACTTTTATAATATCACCCTCGGAAACCTCGTCCTCCGTAGCAAAATATATCTTACCGTCTACATCTATACTGTCTCCTCTGCCTCTGCCGTAAAACAGGAAACTTTCCTCGTCATAACCCTCAACCAGTACCTCAAGCGTATGTCCCAGTTTCTCCCTGTTCAGCTCAAGAGAAATTTCCTGCTGAAGCCGCATCAGTCTGTCAAGACGCTCTTTCTTAATTTCCTCACCTATCTGATCAGGGAAATCCGCCGCGGGAGTATCCTCCTCCCGAGAATATGTAAACACACCCATACGGTCGAACCTGACTTTTTTCACAAATTCATATAAATCGTTAAAATATTCCTCGCTCTCGCCCGGAAATCCGACAATTATAGATGTGCGTATCACACTGTCAGGCATTTTCTCCCGGATTTTTTTGATTTTTTCAAGCATTTCCTCCTGTGTTGTACGCCTTGCCATACGCCGCAGAATATAATTATTTCCGTGCTGTACCGGCATATCAATGTAATTGCATATTTTATCATATTTTGCCATTGTGTCAATGAGCTTGTCGGTAATTGCCTCCGGATAAAAATAATGAACCCGTATCCATTTTATACCATCTATCTTTATCAGCTCTTCAAGCAATTTATCGAGAGAATTTTCTCCGTATAAATCTTTACCGTATCTCGATGTGTCCTGCGCTATAAGGATTATTTCCTTTACGCCGCTGTCCGCGAGACCTTGCGCCTCATCAACAATATCCTCAATTTTTCTGCTTCGGAAATGACCGCGTATCATAGGTATGGCACAGTAAGTACAATTATTGTCACAGCCGTCCGCAATTTTCAAATATGCCGTATACGGCGGCGTTGACAAAATTCTGGGCAGTCTCTCCTGAGGCGTTCTGTCTTTATGCCCGCACATTATCACTTTTTCGCCGCTGAAAGCGGATCTTATAACCTGAGCAATTTTGTCATAATCTCCTGTTCCGACTATCGCGTCCACCTCGGGCAAATCAATCTGAATATCATCGCTGTAACGCTCCGCAAGGCAACCTGTAGCTATAAGCAGCCTGCACCTGTCTTCTTTATACTGAGCCATCTCAAGTATTGCGTCTATAGATTCCCGCTTCGCCGACTCAATAAAGCCGCAGGTATTCACAATGATAATATCCGCTTTGGACGGATCATATGTTATACCAAAGCCGTCTTCAGCCAATATACCGAGCATAATCTCTGCGTCCGTTTGATTTTTTGCGCAACCGAGCGAAACAAGGCCTATATTGTACTTAGCTTTACTCCTCAAAATACTCCTCCTTAATATTTTCAATACAGCTTTTTATATCACCGAAATTATAACCTCTGTATAAAAAATACCGTATACATTTATCAACATTTTTCTTTTCAAAATCACCGCGCAGCTTTTTCTCCACCAGCAGCATAAGCTCTTCATGCTCGTCGTCACCAAGAGCGCAAACCGCCTCCTCAACATATTCCGACGGAATACCTTTACTGTAAAGCTCGGACTTAATCCGCTGCTTCCCGTATTTTTTCAGCTTTTTCAGATCTCTTGCCTTTGACAGCGCGTACTGTCTGTCATTGACAAAACCGTAATTACGGCAAAATTCAAGAACTTCTTCAATATCAAATTCCTTCGCGCCAGCTCTTTTCAGCTTATCGGAAAGCTCCTTTTCACTATGCGAACGGAATTCCAGTAAACGCAGCGCCTTATCCTTAGTCTCATCAAAGGTCATCTCCCGCCGCTCCGTTGTTTTTCTATAACTTCTCATAACACAAAATACCCAAACAGTTTACTAAAATCAATCCCGCCTATAAACCTATCACTGTAGCGTCTGCGCAGATGCTCGTATCCGCTCATCATCTGCTCGGACTTTATACCGTAACTGAGCGACATATACGCCTCGATATAAGCTGACAAATGATCACATCCGCGGATAATCTGTCCGTCAACCGGATTATACTTATCCTCATTATATTTTTCATTTATAATATCCGACGTCACCATATCAATATCACCGTCGTCAATTATTTTTGAATCAAACTCATTCTGAGTATAATACTCTATTTCACTGCGCCATGACGGCGGAAGAAGCGGATATATAACCTCGCGCATCTGCTCGTCTTCTATTTCGCTTATGATACTGTCAAGTCCTTTGACGCTGTTTTTTACAGGAGACACAATATCCCGCGTAAGCACCTCGGGCAGATCATGAAACAACCCCGCGAAGAAGTTATTTTCAAGACGCTTCCCGCAAGGCTTTTCAAGTTCCAATGTCATAAAATACGAAAGTATAGCAACCACCAGCATATGTCCCATTACAAACGTCTGCGGCATACGCACAGCCTTTGACCACCTCTGCTGATATCTGAGCTTACCTATAAGAGACAAAAAATTCTGCAAATACTCACTGCCGGCAAAATAGCGAAAACCGCTGAACGTATCACAAGCCGCAAGACCTTCCGTCATCTCACGCCTGACCTGCTCAATACCAAATGTCTCGGGGTTCATAGAATTAATTATCTTAAATTCCCAGTTACTCGCATGATAATGCGCGGCCTTTAAAATCTTTTTTTCGAGTCCGGAATAGTTTTTATCAGCGTAATATTTCTCCATACGCTCGAAAAAACCTCCGCCTATGCCGTCCATATGCTCTCTTAACTCGGACATAACCCAACGGTCTATCTGATACCCTTTTTCCTTTACAAGCTTATGGTAAATCGGCGGCTTTATATCTGTCATGACAATTCTGTGAAAAAACTCAAATATTCCGCCCTCTATGAGTTTTATCATATCCACTCCGCCGCCCTCGCATTTTGCAAGCACATAAGCGTAAAACATCTTGTGCGCCTGCTTGTCAAGCTCGGTAAAGCCCGTCCACGGACGGATATGATCATTCCAGCGCTGAATTGACGCGGCTTCATACACAAGTGAAATAAGAGATTGTTTTATCATATATTATCCTTTCACAAAACCATTCTGAAAAATGCTGTAAACAGACTATATCAAATTGCATAGTCATGATACTCCCGTCAGCTGTTTACAGTCTGTATTACAAACATTTTCCATATTTATTCTTTTATAACAGTATACCCGTTTTTCTCAAGCGCTCTTACTGTTTTTTCGCCGTGCTCTTTGCCTCCGACCTCGCACGCGATATGTATAATCGCCTCATTCGGATCAAGATCCGCGCTCCAGCGGTCATACTGTACCATTATTATATTCGCGCTCGCGTCAGACAATACCTTTGAAAGATGTTCCAGACTTCCGGGGATATCAAGCAGAGTTGTTCTGAATTTAAGCTTTCTCTCACGGGTAACAAGACCAAGATCTATAATTCTCTGTATAAAGCTCACATCCACATTACCGCCCGAAAGCACGCATACAACCTTCTTGCCCTTCACGTCCACTCTGCCGTTAAGCACCGCGGCCAGCGTAGTAGCTCCCGCCGGTTCTACAACCTGCTTTGTTCTCTCCAGCAGAAGCAATATCGCCTCTGAAATCTCAGCATCCGAAACCGTCACAACAGCGTCCGCGTATTTATTTATCATCTCCATGGTATGCTCACCCGGAGCCTTAACCGCAATACCATCCGCAATTGTCGTAGCGCTGTCGGTAACAATCATCTTCTTTTCATTAAACGATCTGCATATCGCATCCGCGCCTTCCGCCTGTACTCCTACTATCTGCACACGCGGATTAATCTGTTTTATACACGCGGCAACTCCCGAAAGCAGACCGCCTCCGCCCGCGGGGACAATCACCATATCGACCGTGGGCAGATCCTCAAGTATCTC
>CAJTPP010000039.1:18100-22967 GCA_910578235.1 uncultured Clostridia bacterium
CCCGCCATAACCTCAAAATCATCAAACGGGTGCAGAAAAGTCGCTCCTTCTTTTTCCTGAATTTCAACAGCTTTGTTGTACGCATCGTCATAACAGTCTCCATGCAGCACCACCTTCGCGCCATAGCCCTCTGTCGCGCTCACCTTCGCGATAGGAGTGGATTTAGGCATTACAATAGTCGCCGGAATATTATGCACATGCGAGGCATACGCCACACCCTGAGCGTGATTGCCGGCTGACGAAGCAACAGCCGCTTTTATTTCTCCGCGCTCGACAAGAGCCGCTATCTTATTAGACGCACCCCTTATTTTAAACGAGCCTGTTTTCTGCTGATTTTCAAATTTAAGATATATATCACCGCCCGTCATCGTTGAAAATGTCTTTGACGACTCTATTTTTGTTCTGTGAATTGTGGCTTCCAGCCGTTTAGCGGCTTTTTCTATATCCTTTAATTCCAACTCCATATCTGTTTCTGTCCTTTCATAGCTTATCCTTATCTTATTATTATACCTCACTCAGCCATATTTTTCAATAGCTAATTTATTTGTCAGGTTTTATATGTGCAATTTTCTAAAGTTATACATAAGGTCTTGATTTTGTCAGAACTTTATAATATAATATACTGGTAAATTTACATTCACACCGTGATGAATTTATGGAAAGGAACTGATAAATATGGAAAAATTGGAACAGCTTTACGAGGGAAAGGCGAAAAAGGTTTTTAAGACCACTGACGAAAACCTTTATATCGTTGACTACAAGGACGATGCCACAGCTTTTAACGGTCTAAAAAAGGGCCAGATTTCAGGCAAAGGCGTTGTCAACAACAAAATGTCAAACTTCCTTATGCAGATAATGGAGAAGAATGGTATTCCGACACATTTCGTCGAAGAAATTTCCGACAGGGAAACCGTAGTTAAAAAAGTCACAATTGTCCCGTTAGAAGTTATCATCAGAAACATTGCGGCTGGCAGCTTTTCCAAGCGTTTCGGCGTTGAGGAAGGCAAAAAGCTGAACTGCGCAACACTTGAATACTGCTTAAAGGATGATGATCTGGGCGATCCGATGATTAATGATTTACAGATTATCGCCATAGGCGCAGCCACAAAAGAAGATCTTGACACAATCGCGGATCTTACCTTCAAGGTAAATGATGTTCTTAAAGCATATTTTGAAAGTATTAATATAGAGCTTGTAGACTTCAAAATTGAATTCGGCAAAACTCCTGACGGACAGATTATACTTGCTGATGAAATTTCACCCGACACCTGCCGTCTCTGGGATGCCAAAACTCATGAGAAACTCGACAAGGATCGTTTCAGACGAGATATGGGTAACGTCGAGGAAGCATATAACGAAGTATTTAAAAGATTAGGCTTATAATTACAGAAAGGACAACACAATGGCGACAGATACTTACGAAAGTCCGTTAAACTCCCGATACGCGTCAAAGGAGATGCAGTATATATTTTCTCCCGACAAGAAATTTTCAACATGGCGAAAGCTATGGATCGCGCTTGCCGAAAGTGAGCAGGAGCTTGGACTTGACATAACTGACAAACAAATCGCTCAGATGAAAGAGCATATATATGACATAAATTATGATGTCGCGAAAGAACGCGAAAAAGAAGTGCGCCATGACGTAATGTCACATGTTTACGCATACGGAGTACAATGTCCCGAGGCGAAACCGATCATTCATCTCGGAGCGACAAGCTGCTATGTAGGCGACAACACTGACATTATTATAATGACAGAGGCCATGCGGCTTATAAAGAAAAAGCTTGTATGTCTTATAGGAGAGCTTGCAAAATTCGCAAAAACATACAAGGACCTACCTACGCTCGCATTCACTCATTTTCAGCCGGCACAGCCTACCACTGTCGGCAAACGCGCAGCATTATGGCTTGAAGATCTGTTAATGGATCTTGAAGACGTTGAATATCAGCTGTCAAAGGCAAGGCTTTTGGGCTGTAAAGGCACAACAGGCACACAGGCAAGCTTCCTGGAATTATTTGAGGGCGATCATGAAAAGTGTAAGCTTCTCGATAAAAAGATCGCTGAAAAAATGGGATACAGTGACTCATTCCCCGTAAGCGGCCAGACGTATCCGAGAAAGCTTGACTCTCAGATGCTCAATGTGCTTAGTCTTATCGCTCAGAGCGCCTATAAATTCTCAAACGACATAAGACTGCTTCAGCATCTTAAGCAGATTGAGGAGCCTTTTGAAAAATCTCAAATCGGATCATCCGCCATGGCTTATAAGCGAAATCCAATGAGAAGCGAAAGAATAGGCTCTCTTGCGAGATATGTCATTGTTGACGCTCTTAATCCCGCAATGACCGCATCAACACAATGGTTTGAAAGAACGCTTGACGACAGCGCAAACAAAAGAATTTCCATCCCCGAGGCATTTCTTGCCGTGGATGCAATTCTCAGTCTGTATATTAATGTCGTTGACGGACTTGTCGTATATGACAAGGTTATTCATCAGCAGTTCATGCGTGAAATACCTTTTATGGCCACTGAAAACATAATGATGGACGCGGTAAAAAAAGGCGGAGACAGACAGGATTTACACGAAAAAATCAGAGTTTACTCAATGGAGGCAGGAAAAACAGTCAAAGTTGAAGGCAAAGAAAACAACCTTGCCGAGCTTATCGCCGCTGATCCGGCTTTCGGGTTGACTATTGATGAAATCAACGCTGTTATGAAGCCTGAAAACTATGTGGGACGCGCTCCTTGGCAGGTTGAAGACTTCCTTAACGAGTGCGTGCTTCCAATTCTTGAGAAAAATAAGGATTTACTCGGCATCGAAGTGGAAATCAACGTGTAATAACAGATAATTTTAAATAGAAAGTTGGTATAGAATTATGGTAAAAGCAATCGTTGGCGCAAACTGGGGCGATGAAGGCAAGGGAAAAATCACAGATATGCTTGCCGCCAATTCTGATATTGTTATCAGATTTCAGGGCGGCGCAAACGCCGGTCACACTATAATAAATGATTACGGAAAATTCGCTCTGCATCTGCTTCCGTCAGGTTCTTTTAATCAAAATGTAACAAATATGATCGGCAACGGCGTAGCGCTTGATATTCCGGAGCTTATCAAAGAAATGAACGAGGTTATTTCGCAAGGAGTGCCAAAGCCGAATATCGTTGTGTCCGAAAGAGCACAGGTGCTTATGCCTTACCATAAGCTTTTTGACCAGTACGAGGAGGAAAGACTGTCAGACCGTCAGTTCGGCTCGACAAAATCAGGTATTGCTCCATTCTTTTCCGACAAATTCTCAAAGATCGGATTTCAGGTATGGGAGCTTTTCTCAGATGATGAGCGTCTGAAAGAAAAAATCCGCAATGTTCTGGAGGTTAAAAATCTGCTGCTTGAACATGTATACCATAAACCACTGCTTGACGCGGACGAGCTTTTTAAAACCCTCAGAGAATACGGTGAAATGATTAAACCATATGTTATAGACTCTGTAGCGTTTATACACGACGCGGTCAAAAACGGTAAAAATATCCTTCTTGAAGGTCAGCTTGGTTCATTAAAGGATCCCGATTTTGGTATTTACCCCATGACGACATCATCATCAACACTCGCCGGTTACGGAGCAGTCGGCGCGGGTATTCCTCCATACGAAATCAAAGAAATTATCACTGTCGTAAAGGCGTACTCTTCCGCAGTCGGTGCGGGCGCGTTTGTTTCAGAAATTTTCGGTGATGAAGCGGATGAACTCAGACGGCGGGGCGGAGACGGCGGAGAATTCGGAGCTACAACAGGACGGCCGAGACGCATGGGCTGGTTTGACTGCGTAGCATCACGCTATGGCTGCCGTGTACAAGGAACAACGCAGGTTGCCTTTACCGTACTTGACGTGTTAGGTTATCTCAAAGAAATTCCCGTGTGTGTAGGATATGAAGTTGATGGAAAGGTTATCCGTGATTTCCCTACAACTAACAAGCTTGAAAGCGCAAAGCCTGTTTTGAAAGTATTGCCCGGCTGGAATTCCGATATAAGAGGTATAAAAAAATATGAGGATCTTCCTGAAAACTGCCGTAAATATATCGAGTTTGTCGAGCAGGAACTTGAAGTTCCTATTAAAATAGTATCAAACGGCCCAAGCCGTGATGACATCATAATGAGATAAAAACGGCTTGGGCCGTTTTTTATCTCATTAGATACATATCCCACTTATGAAAGGAGACTATTATGGCACAGCAAAATATATATGATGACGATACCTTTTTTAACGGGTATAAAAAACTCAGAGAACATAAGAACAATGCAAATAATATATTTGAAACTCCGGCGCTGTTGTCTCTGCTTCCCGATCTTAACAATAAAACCGTTTTAGATTTGGGTTGCGGCTACGGTGATCATTGTATTGAATTTATAAAAAGAGGTTCACGCAAAGTTGTCGGCATAGATATTTCAGAAAAAATGCTTGAAGTCGCAAAAATTGAAAATAATCATCCACAGATATTATACAAAAACATGCCCATGGAAAATATTGATATGCTGGACGAGCGTTTTGATGTTGTTGTCAGCTCACTCGCAATTCATTATGTGGATGATTACAAAGGACTTGTAAACAATGTTTTTAATTTGATAAATGAAAATGGTGTTTTTGTTTTCTCGCAGGAAAACCCGCTTAACACCTGTTTTACAGACGGCCAAAGATGGACTAAGGATGAAAACGGGAAGAAACTGTTTGCTAATATATCAAATTACGGTATAGACGGCGAGAGAAAATCCGTTTGGTTTGTTGATAATGTAAAAAAGTACCACAGGACATTTTCAACTATTATCAACACGTTAATTGAAGCAGGGTTTGTAATTGAAAAATTAATAGAACCTATACCT
>CAJTPP010000040.1:0-3663 GCA_910578235.1 uncultured Clostridia bacterium
TTTTTTGTTTTTGATAAAAACGCGCGTTCTTTTTCGTATATAAGCTTTTGCATATTAGAAAAATTTAGTGTCGCAGCTATTGGAACGTATGTTTTTTATGCGTGGTTTCAATAGGACTGCGCATTTTTTAATGCGCGGAATTTATGAGAAAGGAGGGTGATTACATGTATATAATTGAAGGTATATACAGGCATTCGGGCCAGCCGTCAAATCGGGTTATGAGTAAAGACAAAAAGTATATGAAGGCAAAAAATCAGGCGGGACAGTATTATCGCTGTCTGAGCAAAAGACTCTCTAAACAGGATGTTGAATTTCTTGATCAGTTTGTATTATACTATGATAAGGAAACAGAGAGGAAGAACATTCAGTGCTTCGAGAACGGTTTCAGAACGGGTCTTGCAGTTACTCTTGAAGCGATGGGGCAGGACAGGATATTATAGCGCGGCGGCGATAACCGGCAATGAAAAGGGGGACGGAAACCGTCCCCATGATAATTTTATTATTATTATTTTCTACAGTCTGTTTGTTGCCCTTCGTCCGTAATATACAACCGCAATAGCATACAGAACAGTTAGTATACCGCCTGTTATATAGCTTGCGTTCCATGGAAGATTAAATCCTATCGCGGCGTTCAGAATGAAGCTGGATATGATGAACATATAGAACATTCCGGGTATAAGAGACATGATAAACGGCTGTTTGTGTCTCATCATGTATACCGTAATCATGGCGAACGCAAATACTGCAATGGTCTGATTTGCCCACGCAAAATATCTCCACAGTATATTAAAACCTCCCGAGTTCATTTTTGCGAATATAAGCAGTGACGCTACAGCGGCGAATATTACAAGCGACAGCCACAATCTGCTGCGCCGTTTGGACTGGTTGATTTTAAAAGCGTCAGCCGTCATAAGCCGCAGTGATCTGAGCGCTGTGTCTCCTGAAGTTATCGGCAGCACTATTACTCCGATAATAGCAATTATACCTCCTACGCTGCCCAGAAGATTTTTGGACACTATTCCAACAACCTCTGTCGCTGAAGTCTCAGCGGAAGCAAGTCCGAAATTCATAACTCCCATTGCCGCGGCGGCCCAGATCATAGCGATAAAGCCCTCCGCTATCATCATATTGTAAAAGGTCATGCGTCCCTCTTTTTCATGTCCCATTGTGCGGGAAATAAGCGTTGCCTGTGTAGAGTGGAAACCTGATACTATTCCGCAGGCTACGGTTACAAAAAATACAGGTATAAAATGAAGTCCGTGCGGGTGAAGTCCTGAAACGCCGGTGTTCCATATTTCGTCCAGAGGATAGCCTTTTATAAACAGTCCGAGAAATACTCCCACGGCGGAAAGTATAAGTATGCCTCCGAAAATCGGGTATACTTTGCCTATTATCTTGTCAATGGGAAAAAGCGTGGCTATGATGTAATATACAAAAATTGCTCCGTATACAAGCCATACAACAGGATTTGAAATACTGTTGTCCGCCTTTAAAATCTGCGTCACAAAAAGATCTCCCGGAGTATAGATAAACACAGCCCCCACAAGCAGCATTAAAAGACAGACGAATATATTATATACTACATATGTGCGTTTCCCGAGAAATTGTTTTATAAGAGAAGGCATCTGAGCGCCGTTGCTGCGCGCGGAAATCATGCCGCACATATAATCGTGAAACGCTCCGCCTATCACGCAGCCGACCGGAATTGTGATGAAAGCGACCGGCCCGAATAAAATTCCCTGAATAGGACCTAAAATCGGGCCTGTTCCCGCAATATTTAAAAGCTGGATAAGACTGTTTTTCCATTTTTTCATGGGAACAAAATCCACGCCGTCATTAAGCCTTACCGCGGGTGTTTCCCGATCGTCCGGACTTATTATGCGCTGACATAGCGCGCCGTATGCCGCGCCGCCGCATATAAGCAATATCAACCCTGTTATAAATGTAATCATTTTTAATCCTCCGGTATGAATTTTTGGTAGTATTCGAGTTTATATTATTTTAACATAAAATTTCACAATCATACACGAATATCATGTAATTATAATATGTATATCGATTAGGTAAAAAAGCTGTTGATCATGCGGAATTGCCGAGTGAGATATAAAAACTGCTGTATACCGTGAAATGGTCGGGAATTTAACAAATGCATCTTTACGCGGACAAATATATAAAGAATTTAAGAGACGATTTATTTTATGTAGGGTTTTGTCACGGGAAGCGGCTCTGAACCAAGTGAGCGCAGAAGCTTCATCCCAGCTTCGCGCGCCGTCATAACAGCTGTTTTCACGGCGGCCGCTTCGCCTGTGAAGACTATAATCATCTCGTTTGAGTGGCTTGTCCCTCTGTCGGGACGCAGTGTTTTTACAAGCTCTATACCGGCTGATTTCAGCGCAATATCTGCCGATACCATGCCGATAGGAGCGGGAGACGCGCACACAAAACCGAACGGCTGTCCGACGGGCACGTCGAAAGCCATATTCACGGCTTCACCGCATCTGGCGCTATATTGAAATTCCATGTGTCCCGCTTCGCTTATATATATTTCTCCCGCGTTTATGTCTATATATTCAAGAGCAAGCTCGACCGCTCTACGCGCGTCAGCTGTTGTCTCGGCTCCTATAATGATGAAATTGCCGTGTCCGCCCCAGCCCTTTGTATCACGCGGTATCTCTATTGATATAACTTCCGCGGAAACGGTTTTTACGGCGTCGTCCCCCGCCTGTATCTGCGCTCCCGCGCCTGTGCGCGAGCCGATAAGCCCCACAGCGTGAAATTGATCGGGTATATTCATCTGTTTTTGTAATTCTTTGTCAATATTTGAAATGACCAGTCCTATAGTATCACATACGCCTGTGCCGACAAACTGAGTCAGGTCACATTTTCCGAATAGTTCTTCCATAAAAAATTCCTTTTTGCGGTTTATTTTAAAGTACATATTAATTGTAATAAAAACCGGCTCGTATGTCAAGGAGAAAGTAAGAATAAGAAAATTATTTTTTGTAATATTTACTTGAAAATACGGCAAAAAAGGTATATAATAAAATATGGTAAAAATAAAAAATAAGAAGGGGACTTGCATAATGAGCGCATTTATTGAGAGGTTAAAGGAAAAAGCAAAAAATGACATCAAAACAATCGTGCTTGCTGAGGGAGAGGAAATCAGGACTCTCAGGGCGGCCGAGATGGTGAAAAAAGAGGGGTATGCCAAAGTAATTCTTGTCGGTAATCCGGACAAGATTAAAACAATTGTTGACGCTGAAAATATTGATATAGACGGTATTGAAATTGTCGACAGCGAGAACAGCGCAAAAAATGAGGAATACGCGAATGTATTTTATGAGCTGAGAAAGAGTAAGGGCGTTACGCCGGAACAGGCGGCTGAGACGATCAAGGATCCGTCATACTATGCTGTTATGATGGTCAAGCAGGGCGATGCGGACGGTATGGTGTCGGGCGCGGTACATTCGTCAGCGGACACAATTCGTCCGTCTTTGCAGATTTTAAAAACCGCTCCGGGCACGAAGCTTGTATCGGCGTTCTTCATTATGAACGTGCCTGACTGCGAGTATGGTAACAACGGTACATTTATTTTCGGAGACTGCGGTCTTAATCAGGATCCGACAGCGGATGAGGTCAGTGAAATCGCCATTTCATCGGCGG
>CAJTPP010000040.1:3677-5453 GCA_910578235.1 uncultured Clostridia bacterium
TACAAACAGCTTATAGGAGATGAGCCGAGAGTGGCAATGCTGTCATATTCTACATACGGCAGCGCTAAAAATCCTCTTGTAGACAAAATGCAGGAGGCCACAAGACTGGCGAAAGAAAAGGCTCCGGAGCTTGCTCTTGATGGTGAATTACAGCTTGACGCGGCTATTGTAGACAGTGTGGCGAAGCAGAAAGCGCCCGAGTCGGATGTTGCGGGAAGCGCTAACGTGCTTATATTCCCAAATCTTGACGCGGGAAATATCGGATATAAACTCACACAGCGTCTTGCGAAAGCCGAGGCGTACGGACCGATTTTGCAGGGGATTGCAAAGCCTGTAAACGATCTTTCAAGAGGGTGCAGCGCTGAGGATATTGCCGGAGTTGTAGCTATTACCGCAATTCAGGCGCAAAATTAAATCTTAAAGCGGAAAATAACAGTCCTGATCATCTCAGACTGTATTATGTATTTTATATTGTGTTATGGCACAGAAAGGAATAAGTATAACTATGAAAATATTAGTAATAAACGCGGGCAGTTCTTCGTTGAAGTATCAGCTTATTGATATGGACGGCGAGCAGGTGCTCGCAAAAGGTCTTTGTGAAAGAATTGGTATAGAAGGCTCGAATTTACAGCATACAAACGTGGGCAGGGATGAAAAAACAAAGATTGAAAAGCCGATGAAGGATCACGGCGACGCTATACAGATGGTTATAGACGCGCTTGCCGATGAGAAAATTGGTGTTATAAAATCGATGGATGAAATCGGCGCGGTAGGTCACAGGGTGGTGCACGGAGCGGAGGAATTTGCCGACTCATGCATGATTACCGACGCGGTTATGAAGGCTCTGGAGAAGTGCACACCGCTTGCTCCGCTGCATAATCCGCCTAATATCATAGGTATTAAGGCGTGTCAGAAAATTATGCCTAATGTTCCTATGGTTGGTGTATTTGACACGGCGTTTCATCAGACAATGCCTCCTAAAGCGTTTATGTATGCTCTGCCGTACGAGTGTTATGAAAAAGATGGAATAAGAAAATACGGTTTCCACGGCACAAGTCATAAATATGTTGCTCAGAAGGCGGCCGAATTTTTGGGAAAACCCGCGTCTGAGCTTAAAATTGTAACATGTCATCTCGGAAACGGATCTTCAATTACCGCTGTTAACGGCGGCAAGTGTGTGGACACGTCAATGGGCTTTACCCCGCTTGACGGTGTTCCTATGGGAACAAGAACCGGAGCAATGGATCCGGCGGTTGTTACATATCTTATAAATCAAAAGGGTATGAGCGCTGCGGATGTTGACGCAATGATGAATAAAGAAAGCGGCGTTTCGGGTATTTCGGGAGTTTCTTCTGATTTCAGGGATCTGTCAGCTGCCGCGAAAGACGGTAATGAAAGGGCTCAGCTCGCGCTTGATATGTTCTCATATCAGGTAAGGAAAGATATCGGAGCGTATGCCGCGGCTATGGGCGGCATTGACGCTGTTGTATTTACGGCGGGTGTCGGCGAGAACGACGCCGCTATGCGCGCCGCTATAGCAGGCGGACTGGAATTTATGGGAGTGAAGATAGACAGCGGAAAGAACAGCGAGCGCGGCACGGTTGATATATCGGCTGACGGCGCGGCGGTTAAGACACTTGTAATTCCTACAAACGAGGAGCTTATGATTGCTATTGACACAAAGAGACTTGTCGAGGGCAAATAAATGACACAAAAGACAGGATTGTAATACATCCTGTCTTTTATATTGATAAATCGCCGTTTTAGGCGTGTTTT
>CAJTPP010000040.1:5522-11921 GCA_910578235.1 uncultured Clostridia bacterium
TTAGTGAATTTTACTAAAGAAAAAAAGTTTTTTTGTGAAATATATGACTAACAATTTTACTTTAAATATGTTATCATATATCTAACAAGATAAGTGTTGGAAGATTTGATATGCACTTTAAAATCGGCGGAAAGATTTAATCTGGTTTTTCCGCTTAGTATTTATTTAATGAGAGGGGAACAGTAATATGGCAGATTTACAATTAAAACACATTTACAAAAGATACGCGGGCGGCGTTACGGCTGTAAGTGATTTTACACTTGACATTGCTGATAAGGAGTTTATAATTCTTGTAGGTCCTTCAGGCTGCGGTAAATCAACAACATTGAGAATGGTGGCAGGTCTTGAAGAAATTTCGGAGGGTGAGCTTTACATAGACGGACGTCTTGTAAACGATGTTGCCCCTAAGGACAGAGATATTGCGATGGTTTTCCAGAACTACGCTCTGTATCCTCATATGACGGTATTTGATAATATGGCGTTTGGTCTTAAATTAAGAAAAACTCCTAAGGATGAAATAAAGAAGCGTGTTACGGAGGCTGCAAGAATTCTTGATATTGAGCATCTTCTTGACAGAAAGCCAAAAGCTCTTTCGGGCGGTCAGAGACAGCGTGTTGCCATGGGCCGTGCTATTGTCCGCAGTCCAAAGGTATTCCTTATGGATGAGCCGCTTTCAAACCTTGACGCAAAACTGAGAGTTGCGATGAGAACTGAGATTAAAAAATTACATAACAAGCTTCAGACAACATTTATCTACGTTACGCATGACCAGACAGAAGCTATGACAATGGGTACGCGTATCGTTGTTATGAAGGACGGTATTGTACAGCAGGTTGATACTCCTGCGAATCTGTACTCAAAGCCAATAAATGTGTTCGTTGCGGGCTTCATCGGTTCGCCTCAGATGAACTTTGTAAACGCTTTGCTGTCTAAGGAGAACGGCGGTATATATGCTTCGTTCGCTGAAAATAAGATCAGAATTCCTGACGGTAAGGTTACGCCTGAGCTTGAGAAGTATGTGGGCAAGGAAGTAATGATAGGTATCAGACCTGAGGATATTCATGATGATGAAGCGTTTATTTCAAGCAAGCCAGACGCTGTATGTAATGCTTATGTTGAGGTTACTGAAATGATGGGTGCTGAAACATATCTGTATTTACAGGTTGCGGGCGAGCAGTTTACAGCAAGAGTTAACCAGCGTTCAACCGCTCAGATTGGCGATACAATCAAGGTTGCGTTTGAGACAAACAAGCTGCATATCTTTGATAAGGATACAGAACTTGCTATTGTTCACTAATGTGTTTTAAAAGAGGTTATTTATATAACCTCTTTTTTTGTATATAAAACTATGGACATTTTGGCGTGCAATGGTATATAATAAAAATATAGACTTTTAGAAAAGGCGGCAAAGTTACTATGTCAGATAAAAATATTCATAGCGGTCACAGAGCCAGACTGCGTGAGGAATTTAGAATAAAAGGTTTTAAAGACTGGAGCGAACACAAGGTGCTGGAATATGTGCTTCAGCGTGTGCTGCCTCGTGTGGATACTAACGGAATTGCGCATATGATGATAAATAAATGCGAGGGCTTTGAAAATGTGTTCAGTGCGCCGAAGGAACAGCTTGAAGATGTTATAGGCGTTGGAAAAGAAACAGCGGAATATATACATATGCTTGGGGAATTAATCAGATACTATAATAATCTTCATCTTAATAAGAGTAAATTCGAGCTTAACAGTGAAACCTGCGAGGATTATATGCTAAAATTATTTAGCGGGGAAGAACATGAGATTGTGTATATTATATGCCTTGACGCGGCAAATCATATTCTTTTGCGTGAAGTTATTTTTGAGGGAGGTTTTGAGACTGTAGAAGTTGATATCGCGCGGATAATGCGTATTGCTATAAAAAGTAACGCGGCATATATTGTGCTTGCGCATAATCATCCGAGCGGAATTTCAATTCCGTCAAACGCTGATATTGTGACAACACAGACAATTGAGCGCGCTCTGCATCTTGGAGGAATAAAACTGCTTGATCATATTGTTGTCGCGGGGAGAAAATGCACAAGTATGCGCTCGGGCGGTTATCTTACGAGTAGGGCGGGGATAGTGAATGCGGCAGCGTATAAAAAGAAAACCCCGAAATAGTCTTTGTAGGGTTAATTTATACAAAAGAAAATTGATAAAAAAGGACATATTTGGCGTTTGGAAACATTGACTTTAACAGACTAATGTGGTAGTATATTCTATATATAATTAAAAGCAGTGTATCCGCGTCTTGCAGACAGCGGATTATCTTCATTTTTTCGGCGGCGGTTTCAGGGTGAAAAACAAATCGGATATTCACCGCTGAAATAATAAATAACGGGATTTTATCCCTTATTACAGTAAGAAAAACTGTATATACATATTTTGAAAAACAAAAAGACAGGGAGGCAAAAGAATGGCAAAGGTTGCAATAATGGGTTACGGTACTGTGGGAAGCGGTGTGTATGACATAATAAAGACTAATTCAGACAAGCTTAGCCGCAGCGCTAACGGAGAAAAAACAGAGATTAAATATATTCTTGATATCCGCGACTTTGACGACCATCCCGAAAAGGAGCTTTTCACAAAGGATTTTAATGACATACTGAATGACGCAGAGATAAGCGTTGTGGCTGAGGTGATGGGAGGACTTCATCCGGCATATGAGTTTACAAAAAGTCTTTTGGAAGCGGGAAAGAGCGTTGTTACATCTAATAAGGAGCTTGTTGCCACATACGGTACTGAGCTTTTGGAAATTGCGGGAAATAAAAATGTGAATTATTTCTTTGAAGCAAGTGTGGGCGGCGGTATTCCTATTATCAGACCAATGCATCAGTGTCTTACGGCTAATAATATAGAGAAAATTGCGGGTATTCTTAACGGTACGACAAATTATATTTTAAATCAGATGATAAAGAACGGTAAAACTTTTGAGACTGCTTTGAAAGACGCTCAAGACAAGGGGTTTGCGGAGAGAAATCCCGCTGCGGACGTAGAAGGTCATGACGCTTGCCGTAAGATTGCTATTCTCGCGTCTCTTGCTTCGGGAAAAATGATTGATTATAATGATATTGATACAGAGGGAATTACGAACATTACTCTTGATGATGTTAAATACGCTTCGGCTATGGATGCTGCCGTAAAGCTTATAGGTTATGCGGATTTTAGCGCGGATGGAAAAATTTATTCGATTGTTTCACCGATGCTTATAAAGAACGAGAGTCCGCTTTCAGGAGTGGACGGCGTATTTAACGCTATTATGGTGACAGGCGATTGTGTCGGAGATGTTATGTTTTACGGCAAGGGCGCCGGCAAGCTTCCTACCGCAAGCGCGGTTGTTGCTGATGTTGTTGACGCGGTAAAGCATAAGGAAAGAAGCAAAAAGATTTTCTGGGAAAAGCCCGATGGAAATGTTATGGCGGATAGTGACAGCAAGAGGTTTGCTTATTTTATCAGAACAACAGATCCGGCTGAAAATGTGCAGAAAATATTTGATAAGTGTGAGTTTGTTGACAATATAGTTGAAAATGAATCGGCGTTCGTGACAAAGCCGATGACAAAGTCAGAGGCGGAGGATAAGCTGTCCAAACTGTCGGATGTTATCACAAATATCCGTATATTAGACTGATGATAAGGCTTAGAGTGCCCGCCAGCAGCGCGAATATGGGCGCGGGTTTTGACACGCTCGGCGTGGCTTTGGGATTATATAGCCATATTGAGATAGAGGAAATTTCCAGTGGTGTGGAGATTGTTAACCGTAATTCTCAGAGCTTTGTTCCGAGGGATAAAAATAATTTGATTTACCGCGCTATGATATATTTGTTTGAAAATGTCGGCTATACTCCTAAGGGTTACAGAATTGTGCAGAACAGCCGCATACCGATGACGCGCGGGCTTGGAAGCTCAAGCGCGTGTATAATAGGCGGTATGCTTGCGGGGAATATTATTTCGGGCAGAAAGCTTTCATACGGTGAGATAATACATCTTGCGGCTAAAATGGAGGGACATCCGGATAATGTCGGGCCGGCGTTGTACGGCGGCTTTTGTGTGTCACTTACGGATGACAGCAAAACGATTATTAAAAGCGCAAAGATAGACCGGAATATAAAATTTGCAGTGATTATTCCTGATTATTTTGTGGCTACGAAAAAATCAAGAGGCGTTTTGCCGTCAAGAGTGGATTTTCGTGACGCCGTATATAATATAGGTCACGCGTCAATGTTTCAGGCGGCTATGCTGTCGGGAGATATGGCCGCGCTGAGGATGGGAGTAAAGGACGCGCTGCACCAGCAGTACCGAAAAAGCTATGTGGACGGTATGGAGGAAATCTTTGAAAAAACCTATAAGCTCGGCTCGCACGCCACTTATCTTAGTGGTTCCGGACCGACTATACTGTCAGTGCTGGACGGTAATTATTATGAATTCAGAAACGGTATGAGCCGGTATTTCAGAGAAAATTCTCTTGAATGGAAATGTATGATACTGCCGATAGATAATGTCGGAGCAGTGGTATCGGTGATTTAGAAAAAGGAAGGAAAATAGAAATGGGACTTATAGTTCAAAAATATGGAGGCACTTCCGTTAGGGATGCCGAAAGGGTAATGAACGTCGCAAGACGTGTTACTGACGCGTATAAAGCGGGGAATAATGTTGTTGTCGCTGTCAGCGCGCAGGGTGATACAACAGACGATCTTATAGAAAAGGCAAAGGAAATTAATCCTGACGCTTCAAAAAGAGAAATGGATATGCTGCTTGCGACAGGCGAGCAGATTTCAATTTCGCTGCTTGCCATGGCAATTGAAAAAATAGGCTGTCCTGTTATTTCGCTTACAGGCTGGCAGGCAGGTATGAAAACAGACGCAAAATACGGCTCGGCAAGAATTAAAACTATAGATACGGAAAGAATTCAGACAGAGCTGGACAGAAAGAGAATTGTTATTGTCGCGGGTTTTCAGGGTATTAATAAATATGACGATATAACGACTTTGGGCAGAGGCGGAAGCGATACCTCCGCGGTTGCTCTTGCGGCGGCGCTGCACGCTGATGTGTGTGAAATTTATACGGATGTTGACGGCGTTTATACAACTGATCCGAGAATTTGCAAACAGGCATATAAGCTTGATGATATTTCATATGATGAAATGCTGGAGCTTGCGTCACTGGGGGCCAATGTTCTGCATAACAGAAGCGTGGAGATGGCGAAAAAATATAATGTTAAGCTGTCGGTAAGATCAAGTCTTAATAATAATGAGGGAACATATGTTAAGGAGGTTTCACAAGTGGAAAAGATGCTCGTAAGAGGTGTGACAAGAGATAATGACTGCGCAAGAATAGCGTTGTGCGGTGTGGAGGATGCTCCCGGCAAGGCATTCCAGATATTTGAAATGATTGCGAAGGCGGGAATAAGCGTTGACCTTATTATTCAGTCAATAGGCGACGGAAAGACAAAGGATATCAGCTTTACGGTTACCGAGGCGGATTTGCAGCCTACGCTTGACCTTCTTGAAAAGAATAAGGACTTCATAAATGCCCGTGAGGTAAAAGCGACGGAGGATGTGTCCAAAGTTTCAATTGTGGGCGCGGGTATGGTGAACAATTCGGGTGTTGCCGCAAAAATGTTTGAGGCGTTATATGACGCGCATATTAATATAAAGATGATTGCCACATCTGAAATTAAAATATCGGTTCTTGTTGCTCAGAAAGATGCTGAGGCGGCGGTGAACGCGATACATGATAAGTTTTTGCTTAAATAATTAAAAGAAACAAAAAACCACAAGGGCGTAGTTTTGCATGAAAGATGTTTATCTGCTTCGGCGTCCCTTGTGGTTTCGTGCTGTAATAAACTATAGGAGATAAAATAGTGGAAGATAAAATTATAGGCAGAAATCCTGTGCTGGAAGCAATTCGGTCAGGCAGAAGTATTGATAAAATCCTTGTGAAAAAGGGTAAATATGAAGGCTCAATAGTGCCTATCATCAAAAAGGCAAAGGATGCCGGAATTATTATACAGGAAACGGATAAGGCAAAGCTGGACGCGGTTGCGGACGGCGGTAATCATCAGGGAGTAATAGCATATGTAAGCGCTTATGAATATTCTACTGTAAAGGATATTCTTGACGCGGCAAAGGAAAAAAGTGAGCCGCCGTTCGTTATTATCTGTGACCGGATTACAGATCCGCACAATTTGGGCGCGATACTGCGGAGCGCGAATTGTGTCGGGGCTCATGGTGTGATTATTCCTAAAAGAAACAGTGTTGGACTGAACAGCATTGTGGCGAAAACATCATCGGGAGCAATTGAGTATACGCCTGTAGCAAAGGTTACTAATATAGCCTCAACTATTGATGAGCTTAAAAAGGAAGGCTTGTG
>CAJTPP010000040.1:11931-12140 GCA_910578235.1 uncultured Clostridia bacterium
CCCCCGCCGATATGGACGGAGAAGAAATGTATAAAATTGATCTGAAAGGCGCGCTTGGCCTTGTTATAGGCAGTGAAGGCGAGGGCGTCGGCAGACTGGTAAAGGAAAAGTGCGATTTTATTGCAAGTATTCCTATGTCCGGTGAGATCAGTTCTCTTAATGCTTCGGTCGCGGCGGGAGTGCTTATGTATGAGGCTCACAGACAGCGT
>CAJTPP010000040.1:12164-13690 GCA_910578235.1 uncultured Clostridia bacterium
ATTAAAAAAAGAAAAACAGGAGAAGATTATTATGAAAGCAGTAGTTACAGTAATCGGAAAAGATCAAAAGGGTATAATAGCAAAAGTTAGTAATATTTTGTTTGAGAATGAAGTAAATATACTTGATATTTCACAGACTATAATGCAGGATATGTTCACAATGATAATGCTGGTTAATTTTGAAAGTGAGAGTATTACGTTAAAGCAAGTGATGGACGCGCTTGAAAGCGCGGGCAGTGACATGGGACTTTCAATACATGTGCAACGTGAAGAAATTTTCACGTCAATGCACAGAATATAAGGAGGGGAGAGCAAATGATCAATCCCTTTGAGGTAATAGAAACGATTGATATGATTGATAAGGAAAACCTTGACATCAGAACAATCACAATGGGTATTTCCCTCAAAAGCTGCGCCGGACCTGATATAGATACGGTGTGTGAGAAAGTTTACAGTAAGATTACATCTTATGCGAGAGATCTTGTAAAGACAGGTGAGGATATTGAGGCGCAGTTTGGAATTCCTATTATAAATAAGCGTATATCTGTTACGCCGGTTGCCACGCTTGTAGACGCTCTGGACGAACCGACAGTGGAAAAGTGCGTGATGCTTGCAAAGACGCTTGACAGAGCGGCAAAAACAACAGGCGTGAATTTTATAGGCGGATATACTGCTCTTGTGCATAAGGACTATACAAACGGAGAGCATGTGCTGATAGAGTCAATTCCCGAGGCACTTGCGTCAACCGATCTTGTATGCTCAAGCGTGAATGTCGGCTCGACAAGAGCCGGCATAAATATGGACGCTGTAAGGCAGATGGGGCAGGTGGTGAAAAAAGCGGCAGAACTTACAGCGGACACGCAGGGCTTTGCGTGCGCAAAACTTGTTGTATTCTGCAACGCGGTAGAGGATAATCCGTTTATGGCAGGAGCGTTCCTTGGCGAGGGTGAAGGCGAGTGTGTCATAAATGTGGGAGTGTCAGGTCCCGGAGTTGTTAAATGCGCGCTCGAAAAAGTCAGGGGTGAGGATTTTGGTGTTGTTGCCGAGACTATAAAGAAAACTGCCTTTAAGATTACAAGAATGGGGCAGCTTGTGGCTCAGGAGGCTTCAAAACGTCTTGACGTGCCATTTGGTATTGTAGATTTATCGCTTGCTCCTACGCCGGCGGTAGGAGACAGTGTGGCGTATATTCTTGAGGAAATGGGACTTGAAAAATGCGGCACGCATGGAACCACGGCCGCGCTTGCGCTGCTTAACGACGCGGTGAAGAAAGGCGGAGTAATGGCTTCCGGATATGTGGGAGGACTTTCGGGAGCGTTTATTCCGGTGAGCGAGGATGCGGGTATGATATCCGCGGCAAAGGACGGAGTACTTACGCTGGAAAAGCTTGAAGCAATGACATGCGTATGCTCGGTAGGACTTGATATGATTGTTATTCCGGGAGACACTACAGCAGAAACGATTTCGGCGATTATTGCCGATGAGGCTGCTATCGGTATGGTCAACACAAAAACAACGGCTGTAAG
>CAJTPP010000040.1:13702-18981 GCA_910578235.1 uncultured Clostridia bacterium
ATTCCCGCGCCCAATAAGGTGGAGGGAGATGTTGTTGAATTCGGCGGACTGCTTGGTACCGGACCTGTTATGCCTGTTAAAAATTATTCAAGCGCTGAGTTTGTGAACAGGGGCGGACGTATTCCCGCGCCTCTGCAAAGTCTTAAAAATTAAATTTGGCCTTGTGTGAAAGGAGTCAATGAAAATGGAAGAACTGATTATGCGTATACTTGATATAGAGGACAGAGCAAGAGAAGTAATCAGTGACGCGAGAAAGGCCGACAGGGAGCTGGAATTGCGTATAAAAGATGACGGCAGGAAGCTGCAAAGTGATATTGAGCGCAAAATGGAAATAAAAAACGCTGATCTTCGCAGAATAGAGCAGGAGGACGCTGAAAGACAAATAAAGAAAATCAATGATGAGACCGAAAAATCTTTGGCGGAGCTTGAAGAAAAATATGAGAAGAATAGAGACAGATGGGTTGACGAAATTATAGCAAATATAGTGGGCAGATAAGAAGGTGATGGTGTAGTGAGCGTGGAATACAGCGCCGTCGCGGCGAAGCTTAAAGCAATGTACTCAAATATTCTGAAAGACAGCGATTATGAGGAGCTTTTAAATAAAAAAAGTGTAAATGATGTATGCGCTTATCTTAAATCTACCGAAGGCTACGGTGAAGTGCTTGCGGATGTGAGCGAGCGTGAAATTCACCGGGGTCAGATGGAAATATTGCTGGAACAGGAGCTTGTCAACGAATATGTGCGTCTTTATAATTTTGTAGACCATAAAAAAAGATCACTGCTTGAATTTTGGTTTATCCGTTATGAAGTTGAATTTTTAAAACGTGAGATAAGTCATATTTACACTCATGAGGAAAGAAGCAGCGACGAGGTTAATCAAAATAAATTTGACGCGTTTTTTGAGACTCATACAAAAATAAACGGTGAAGTGATGCGCGGCGCAAGATCCCTTGCCGACTGTATTGACGCGTGTAAGGATACGCCGTACTCCGCTCTTTTGCAGCGCGCTGAAAATCTCGGCGCGGATTTTTTCTCGATCAGTATGATGCTTGACTCATATTATTATCTGGCGATATGGAGGGCTATAGGAAGAAATCTTGACGCAAATCAGGCGGAGCTGTTTAGAAAGCTGATCGGAACAAAAATTGACATGCTTAATTTGATGTGGATTTACAGAGGCAAGAAATATTTTGACTTTCCCAATGAAATAATATTCACATATCTGCTGCCTGTCAGATACAGACTTACGGAAGACTCTGTAAAAAGGCTTGTCGGCGCGGATGGAGCCGAACGCTTTGTGGAGCTGGTAAATTCAGTTACTCCGTACGGCAGCTTGTTTGATCGCTGTAGTGACGGAAGATTTCCCGAAGAAAACTACAGGTATATTTATAATAAAGTATATTTGTAAATCATAGTGAGTCCATGGTGGCAATATACGCGTATATGAATTTAAAAGAGGTTGAGCTGAATAATATAGTAGCTATAACAGAGGGAATAAGGTATGGATTGAATACGGAAGCTATTCTTGGACATATTGGTATATAATATTAAATTAAGCGAAGTGAAGGAGGAGGGAACAATGTCTGTAACAAAGATGAAGGCCGTGACAATAGCCGGACAGATAGACGAGTTTGATTTTGTTGTTGAAAAATATGTTTACGGACGGGATATTCATCTTGAGAACGCCATGTCTGTGCTTACGAATCATAACAGGCTTCAAGGCTTTGACGACAGTAATGAGTACGACTCGGTTGAAAAAAGCGCCCTCAGTGTTCTGAAGCTGGCAAACTGTAAGATAAATAAAAAGCTTACCGCTCCTGAAAGTATGACATATCAGGAGATGAACGGGGCAATTGACGCAGTGAACGCTTATATTGAGAATGAACAAAAGCAGGACAGCAAATTTTCCGATAAAATAAAAGCAAATGAGCTCTTGATAGATAAAATGAATTTGATGCTGTCATTGGATCTGGATTTGTCAAGATTGCGAAGTCTTGAATTTATACGGTGTAAATTCGGTCATATTCCGAAAACAGGTTATAAAACGCTTGTGACATATCTTGACGGTCTTGAGGCGTTTTTTGTAAAGACTGCGGAGGATGCGACAGATGTGTGGGGATTTTATTTTGCGCCTTTGCTTAAGGAAAGAAAGGTTGAGGAAGTTTTCAGTTCTCTGTATTTTGAAGAAACGGATATTGACAGCGGATACAGCGGCACGCCGTATGAAATAAAACAGAAGCTTTTAAAAGAAAATCAGGAGTTAAGAGGTAAGATTGCGGAAAACAGTGAAAAAACGGCGAAAATGCTTTCCAGTCATACTAATGAAATAAACGGTATATATAATCTTGCGGGTAAACGGCGGCAGTTTGCGCAAATACGCCGGAATGCGGCGCGCGGTGATATGTTTTTTTATGTTGTCGGATGGATGGATGAAAAGCGCGCGGACGCTCTTGAAAAAGAGATTGCAGACTCTGGAGATGTGGTAATGTTTTACTCGGAGGACGCGGAGAATGTGCGTAATATGGAGCCGCCTACAAAGCTGAAGAATAATCCGATTTTCAAACCATTTGAAATGTTCGTGAAGATGTACGGACTGCCGAGCTATAACGAGCTTGATCCGACCGGAATACTTGCGGTAACATATATATTGTTTTTTGGAATAATGTTTGGCGATGTCGGGCAGAGCTTTATTCTTGCGGCAGCAGGATTTATAATATATAAGCTGAAAAAAATTGATCTGGCGGGTATTGTTGGTTTTGTAGGAATATCAGGCGTCATATTCGGTTTTATATACGGAAGCTTTTTCGGTAATGAGGAAATTATTCCGGAGTTGTTCGGCACGTCGCCTATACGGCCTATGGAGCAGGCGATAATGATGCTTGGGGCCACTATTGCGGTAGGAGTTGTTATAATTATTTTCGGTATGACGGTAAATATCATAAATGCTGTTAAAAGCCGTAATATAGGAGAGGCTTTGTTCGGGCATAACGGAGCGGCGGGACTGGTGTTTTATATTAGTATGCTGCTTATGACGGCGAATATCTTCCTGAAATGGGGAATACCGACAATGCTGTTTGTAATTTTTGCCGTTGTGTCGGTGCTGGTTATGTACATGAGCGGCCCGCTGTCAGATCTGACTGCGGGGAAAAAGTACTGGTGGCCGAAAAGCGGAATGTATTTTGTGGAAAATTTCTTTGAATTGTTTGAGGTAATACTGAGTTTCTTTACAAATACAATTTCTTTCCTGAGGATAGGCGCGTTTGCAATTGTGCATGTCGGAATGATGATGGTGGTTGCCATTCTTACGCCGGAAGGTGCGGGAATAGGCAGTGTGCTTGTGCAGGTAATCGGCAACTCGGTAGTAATGATACTGGAGGGGCTTATCGTTGGTATTCAGGTGCTTCGCCTGGAATATTATGAGATGTTTGCAAGGTATTTTACGGGACGAGGCAAGGAGTTTGTATCGCTGGCTGATAATAAAGTTAATTAAACATATGCGATGTTGATGGAGGTAATAAAGATGAATGTATTGATGACGGTTTTGTTTGGATTGATAGCTATGACAGTTATAGTGCCAATAGCTCTGTATTACAAATCCGGACAGAAAAAGGGGAAAGAATGCTTGCTGATGAATGCGGTTTCATTTTTCTCAGTACTCGCTGTTGCCATGATATGTACTCTTGGCGGGGGTATTGGTGTTCTTGCGGCTGGTGAGACGTCGGGACTTACAGTCGGAGAAGGCCTGAAATTTATCGGAGCCGCTCTTTCGACAGGACTCAGTGGTATCGGCGGCGGTATTGCGGTTGCTTCGGCAGCGTCGGCGGCAATCGGCGCAATGAGTGAAAATGAAAAGATTATGGGTAAAACACTTATATTTGTCGCTCTTGCGGAGGGTATTGCCCTGTATGGTTTGGTAATTTCAATACTTATTCTTTTTAACAGTTGATAAAAGGAACGTACTTAGTATGAAAATGTATTTGATAAGTGATAATATTGATACTCAGATTGGTATGCGTCTCGCCGGAATTGAAGGATGCGTCGCGCATGACAGGGACAGTATAACTGAGCAGGTTAAGAAAGCGGTTTCTGATGGGGAAACAGGGGTTTTGATATTTACTGAAAAAGCGGCGGCAATGGTGTCGGATTATCTGAGTCAGCTAAAGCTGACTATTCATACGCCTTTGATAATAGAAATTCCCGATCGTCACGGCAGCCGTGACATTGCCGGAAGTATCAACAGAATGGTTCAGGAATCAATTGGACTAAAGCTTTAAAAACAGGAGGTCGGGACTGTGGACAGCAATAATATTACGGAAAAGCTGAATAATTTTACATCGCTTGTAATGAAGGATGTCAACTCAAAACGTGACAAGCTGTTTGAGAATATTGAGAAGGAATACGGCGAGCGTATGGAAGAAAAAGAAACAGATATTCTGAAAACAGCGTATGAAAACATACAGCAGAATATACAGAACTCAAAAAAAGAAGCTAACGAACGTGTCCGTCACGCTGAGCTTGAAGCAAAGAAAAAGCTTATTATGCGGCGTGAGGAAATTATTGACGAGGTAATGCGTATTTCAAAAAATAAGCTGATTGATTTCACAAAGAGTGACAAATATGAGGAATGGCTTATGGCTGAAATAAAAAAAGCGATAATAGAAGTCGGCAAAGGCGGAAAAACGGTTGTAATATCAGCCGATGATATAGGATTAAAAGAAAAAATAGAAAAACTTCCCGATATGTCGGAGATTACGGTTGAGGTGTCGCAGGAAAGAGACTTTCTTGGCGGAGCAAAGGTAGTGAATGTAGGCAGAAAAGTTTCTGTTGACTATTCGTTTAAGGAAATGCTTTCCCAGCAGAAGCGCGGATTTTTGCAGAACAGCGGTCTGGCATTGAACTGAGATAAAGAAAGGAATGAGCGCGGATGGCTACGGCGAAAGGTCATATATTCGGTATAAACGGTCCTGTTGTTAAGGTTAAGGGTTCGGACGCATTTGAAATGCAGGAAATGGTTTATGTCGGCAGCGAGGAGCTTATCGGCGAGGTGATCGGAGTAACCTCGGACACGACAATAGTTCAGGTATATGAGGAAACAACGGGACTGAAAAAGGGAGAGAGTGTGACAGGAACAGGCGCGCCGCTTTCAATAACGCTCGCGCCTGGTATAATTTCAGATATTTTTGATGGTATTGAACGGCCTTTGAGAGAAATAAAAGATATTTCCGGCGCGTTTATAGAGCGGGGCGTAAAGGTAAGCAATCTGGATGAAAATAAAAAAT
>CAJTPP010000040.1:18991-22948 GCA_910578235.1 uncultured Clostridia bacterium
GGTAAAATTCAGAGCATCTGCGGGTGATTATGTGACAGGCGGCACAGTAATAGCAACAGTGCGGGAAACAAGTCTTATTGAGCACAGGATAATGATTTCGCCCAATATACACGGTAAGATAGACTTTATAGCGGCGGACGGTGAATATACTATTAGTGATGTAATTGCTAAGGTTGTCTGTGATGATAATATTATTGATATTACAATGAAGCAGGAGTGGCCGATTAAACAGGCGAGACCTTACAGGGAGCGTCAGCCGGTATCAAGACCGCTTGTTACAGGACAAAGGATTATAGACACGATGTTTCCGCTGGCGAAGGGCGGAGCAGCGGCGATACCGGGAGGTTTCGGAACAGGCAAGACAATGACGCAGCATCAGCTTGCCAAATGGTGTGACGCGGATATAATTGTGTATATTGGCTGTGGAGAGCGCGGTAATGAAATGACGCAGGTGCTTGACGAGTTTTCGGAGCTTATTGATCCGAAATCGGGAAGACCTCTGCTTGACAGGACGGTGCTCATAGCGAATACATCCAATATGCCTGTCGCCGCTCGTGAAGCGAGTATATATACGGGTGTGACGATTGCCGAATATTATCGTGATATGGGTTATGATGTCGCGCTTATGGCGGACTCAACCTCACGATGGGCGGAAGCGCTGCGTGAAATTTCAGGACGTCTTGAAGAAATGCCGGCAGAGGAAGGTTTTCCGGCGTATCTTGCGTCAAGACTTTCGGCGTTCTATGAGCGCGCGGGTTATGTGCAAAATCTGAATGAAACAGAGGGATCTGTTTCTATTATCGGCGCCGTATCGCCTCAGGGAGGTGATTTTTCGGAGCCTGTGACACAGAATACAAAACGGTTCATACGCTGTTTCTGGGCGCTGGATAAATCCCTGGCATACGCGCGGCATTATCCGGCTATTCAGTGGCTTAACAGTTACAGCGAGTATATTGACGAGTTGTCAGACTGGTATAAGAATAATGCCGCGCCTGATTTTGTAGAAAAGCGCAACAGGCTTATGGCAATATTGCAAGAGGAAAGCGGTCTGATGGAGATTGTAAAGCTTATCGGAGCGGATGTTCTGCCCGATGGGCAGAAGGCAACTCTCGAAGTGGCAAGAACAATACGTGCAGGCTTTTTGCAGCAAAACGCTTTTCATGCGGACGATACGTATGTGCCGCTTGAAAAGCAGAATAAAATGATGGATATAATACTGTTATTTGACAAAAAAATCAGACAGTGTGTTGAAAAGGGAGTTGTGCTTTCAAAGGTCGGTGAGAGCGGTATTGCCGATGATATTATAAGAATGAAATATACGGTTGGCAATGAAAATATTGACGCTTCGTTCCGTGATATGGAGATAAAAATCAATGCGACGTTTGATAAGCTGTTATACGGCCGCGGGGATTGACGGAAAGGATATGATTAAATGGCTATAGAATATATGGGACTTAATAATATTCAGGGCGCTCTTGCGGTCATAGAGGGAGTGGATGATACCTTTTATGAGGAAATGGTGACAATAACTCTGGACAGCGGGGAAAGGCGTATAGGACGGGTGATTGAAATTGCAGGTGACAAGGCGGTTATACAGGTGTTTGAGGGAACATCTAACATGTCACTTACCAATACAAAAACAAAATTTATGGGTGAGCCTATGCGTCTGTCACTGTCTAAAGAAATGCTCGGCAGAACGCTCGACGGCGTCGGACGTCCGATTGACGGATTGGGGGAATACTTTGCGGACGAGGTGCGTGATGTGAACGGTCAGCCTATCAATCCTGTTTCGCGCGAGTATCCGAATAATTTTATCCAGACAGGTATTTCTTCGATTGACTGTCTTGCTACGCTTATACGTGGGCAAAAACTGCCTATATTTTCAGGCGACGGTATGTCTCATGATGATCTTGCGGTACAGATCGCCCGTCAGGCGAGGGTTGTTGACGCGGACGATGAGTCCGGAGATAAATTTGCGATTGTTTTTGCCGCTATGGGCGTAAAATATGATGTTGCGAATTATTTTAAAAAATCATTTGAGGAAAGCGGAGTGCTCGGAAAGGTTGTAATGTTTCTCAATCTTTCAAATGATCCTGTTGTTGAGAGAATTATCACTCCGAGATGCGCGCTTACAGCGGCGGAATATCTTGCGTTTAAGCATGATATGCATGTTCTTGTAATAATGACTGACATGACCTCGTATGCGGAAGCGCTTCGGGAAGTGTCGTCGTCAAAGGGGGAGATACCGTCAAGAAAGGGATTTCCCGGATATCTGTATTCTGATCTCGCGTCTTTATACGAACGCGCGGGGATTATCAGAGACGCTAAAGGCTCTGTTACTCAGGTGCCTATTTTGACTATGCCGAATGATGACATAACTCATCCTATACCTGACCTTACGGGTTATATTACGGAGGGGCAGATTGTTTTGGGCAGGGATCTGACGCACCAGGGCGTTTATCCGCCTGTCTCCGTATTACCGTCGCTGTCGCGTCTTATGAAGGACGGAATAGGCGAGGGCTTCACTCGTGAGGATCATCCGGATCTTGCCAATCAACTTTTTGCGGCGTACTCAAAGGTGGAGGAAGCCAAGAGCCTTGCGTCCGTAATCGGTGAGGATGAGTTGTCTGATATAGACAAAAAGTATATAGCATTCGGAAGGGCGTTTGAGGAAAAATTTCTTTCTCAGGGCAAATATGATAATAGGAGCATTGAAGAAACGCTGGATCTTGGCTGGAGGCTGCTCGGTATGCTGCCTAAGAATGAGCTTGACAGAGTGAATGCCAAGTTGCTGGATAAGTATTATAGGACGTTTGAGGAGTAAATTATGCGGAAAAATCTCGCGCCGACAAAAGGCAATTTAATGATGGCAAAAAATACTCTGCGCCTTTCAAAGCAGGGCTATGAAATGCTTGACAAAAAAAGAAATATTCTTATAAGAGAAATGATGCTGCTGATAGACGAGGCGAAAGAGGTTGAGGCGGAAATCGAGGAGACTTTTGCCGCTGCGTATAAGGCTTTGGAGTCGGCTAATGTTATTATGGGCGTGCATAAGGTGCAGGAAATGGCTCATTCGGCTATGACGGATAACAGTGTGAAAATAGATTTAAGAAGCGTTATGGGTGTTGAAATACCTGTTGTAACGGCTGATAAACCTAAGAACAGGCCTGTTTACAGCTTTCACGGAACATCTGCCGCTATGGATGAAGCGGTGTCAAAATTCAATCAGGTTAAGGTTATGACAGTGCGTCTGACAGAGATTGAAAATGCCGTTTACCGTCTTGCAATGAATATTAAAAAAACGCAGAAAAGAGCAAACGCTCTTGAGAATATTACTATTCCGCTTTATGAGGAAATGACAAAGAACATACAGAATGCCCTTGAGGAAAAAGACCGCGAAGAACATACAAGACTGAAAATAATAAAGAAAACAAAGGAAATGCATTAAAATATATTGTTTTTTTGGGATTTTCAGCTTTATGCTAATGATAAAAAGGAGATGCGCAATGAAAAATAAAATTATTTTGTTAATTTCTATGTCACTGTTTGTTATATTGTTATTGTGCTGCGTATCTGTCTTTGCCGCGCCTATTTGTCCGGTGCCTGTTGAATTTACGCAACCGAATGGTGATATAATTACTGTCACAAGCTATGGTGATGAATTTTTCAGTTGGCAAGAGGACGAAAATGGAAATATAATTGCATATGACGAAGAAAGCCATAGCTATAAATATGCAGAGATAGAGGACGGAAAGATTGTTTCGACATCGCAGAATGTTAAGAAAAATACAACATTTAAGATTTTTTCTAATGAATTATTTCAGCATAAAATTCAGCGTGAAGATATAATACCACTTTGGGAAAATGCGGAACGTATTGATTATTCTAAACCTATAGAAGATAATGAAATTCAGCTAATGTCAGCGAATGAAACACAGGAAACGGAAAATTTGTTTA
>CAJTPP010000041.1:0-1847 GCA_910578235.1 uncultured Clostridia bacterium
CAGTAGTTCCGACCAGTGATGGCTGGGAGGGCGGCCGCAGTGAGGTTGTCAGCGCTATACCGCAGCCTAACGCGGCTCCGAAGAAGCCGGATATGGTTTCGGTCACTGAAATGGATCAGGCTCTTTCACTTTCATGGAAGGAAACGGAGAATGCTACATATTATAAGGTGTTCTATAAAGAAAAAGACAGTGAAGAAGCCTATGTACAGTTTGGTGATAAAGTAGTAGCTCCAAAGGTTATCATTAATAATCTAAAGAATAATACATATTATTATGTGTATATTATTGCCGGTAACGATATTGGAGAAGGTCCGGCGTCAGCTATCGTGGAGGGCATGCCTCAAAAGATAGAAGTGAAGCCGCCTGAAATTCCAACGCTTCATATGATTGATAAGGATAATATTGAATCCGTTGTAATGACGAATGGCAATAATTATAACAGAGAAGAGTATCCTAATGGATTTGATGTATGGAATGTCGCGGACGGTGATTTCGGAACACACTGGACTGCCCGCGTATTCTGGGAGAGCAGCGAATTTACCTTTACTTTTAAAGAAGCAAAGGAAATGAATTATATGGTATATGCTCCGAGACAGGACGGTAATTACCGCAAGAGTCTTGATAAATATTCTATCGCAGTATGGGATGAATCAGGAAATAAGCAGCAGCTCGTGTCAGGTAAAACAATTCCTATAAATTCAGGCACGACAGGATATACAATTTTGCCGTTTGAGAAAACAAAGGTTAAGAAGCTTTCTGTTTCTTTGGCTCAATGGGCCGGCTCGCCTACAGGAGTGAGCTTATCGGAAGCTATATTCTATGAGTCTGATAATCTTGCGGAAGAAGTAAGAGGTCTGTTTGCGAATAATATTTATACAGAGCTTTCAGAAGAAGCTAAGGCGGATACTGCAGCGACAAAACAGAAAATTGAGTCATTAAGAGCGCAGGCTAACGACGCGGCAGGTTATTATGTCGACAAAGATGTATTGCTTGACGAGCTTAATCTTGCGGAAGCGCTTTTAAATGGTGATACGAGCGCTATCGGACGCGTTAAGAATGGCGTTGAGTCAAGAAATGCGGGCGCGGACGGTTCAAAGTATAAACAGTCCGCAAGTGACTTCCAGTCTCTTGGTGTAGTTGCGTATGCGACTTCATATGCTGAAAGAAATAAGTTTGAGGATACAAAAGTTACTATATACGCCCAAATTCCGGAGGGTGAGACCGTATCAGTTGTTCCTACTCAGTATTTTGCAGAAGCCAGCGCTTGGCAGGGCGGAGCAATTCCGCTGCAAAACGGAAGAAATATTATTGAAATACCTCAGATAGGCTCACATACAACAGAGCGGGGAGGCGCGCTGTATTTGAAATATTCAGGCGCAAATCCTGATCAGATATCGCTTCAGATAAGACAGGGAGCTATATCAATTCCTGCATTGGAACTGGCTGACTGGTATAATATTGATGAAGCTGAAAGAAAAGAGCGCATAGGCGCGTATGTTGACGAGCTTGAGACACATGTCAACGGTCTGAACAAAAAGAATATTGATTTGAGAATAGCTAACTCAACTGAAATTTCAATGCCGAATGTTCTTCTTTCAGTTGCGGCGGCACCTGTGCTTTCGGCGGTTTCGCCTACAGGCGCAACACGTGAAGCTAAAATTAACACGTTATATAATAATGTTCTTGCATGGGAAGAAATGATGCATGTCTGCAATACAACGCAGGGTATAGACGGCACGCTTGAGAACAGTGATATGCAGAGCAGACAGAACATACGTTATATGAGAATGTTTGGAAACGCGTTCATGTATGCCGCGGGACGTCATATTGGAATAGGATACGGCTCC
>CAJTPP010000041.1:1857-22944 GCA_910578235.1 uncultured Clostridia bacterium
TGCAGCGGTATGGTATGCGGAAAACCAGTGTCAACTATGGCGGAAGGCGAGAAATCAAACAAGTTGTTTGGCTGGGGTATTGCGCATGAGATTGGACATAATATGGATAAACTCGGCAAGGCTGAGATTACAAACAATATTTATTCATTGATGGCTCAGACATATGACGGAAAACAGAATACGCTTACATCACGTCTTGAATCAAGTAATAAGTATGCGGGAATTTATAAAAAGGTAGCAGAAGGACGTCCCGGACTGGCAAATGATGTGTTTGTACAGCTTGGTATGTACTGGCAGCTTCATCTTGCTTATGATGACGGTGATAACCCTATGGATTTCTATAACAAGCTATTCAAGGAATGGAAGAATGGCAGCATAAGCGCTCCGACCGGTGATGAAAAGTTTGCGCTTACGGCAAGTAAAATTGCGAATAAGAATTTAACAGAATTCTTTGAAAAATGGGGTATGGTTCTGAGTGATGCCACGAAGCAAACTCTTGCAGCATATCCTGAAGAAACAAGAAAGATTCAGTATCTGAATGACAATGCAAGGCGCTATCGTTTGAATGGAGGAGTTGCCGCAACAGGAGAGACAACTGCTAAGGCAGAGCTTGATAGTGAAAATGAAAAGCAGATAAATCTTACATTCAGCACAGCCGCTGATAAAGAGTCGGTTCTTGGATGGGAAATCAGCAGAAACGGAAAGACTGTTGCGTTTGTTCCGTATAAGGCAGATGCGGAGACTGTATCCGGAACATATGCGGATATAATAGGTTCTGCAAATAATCAGGCGTTTGGGTATACTGTACAGGCAGTCGATATGCTTGGAAATAAAATCGGTAACGCCATAGACGCGGGACAGGTACGTATTTCATATGTGAAAACAGTCGATCCAAACAGCTATACAATGACAAGAACAGATAATAAGATAAGCGTAGAAATGAAAGATCAGACTGCTGTTTCAGGTCTTAAGATTACAAATGCGCCAGCATCAGGTTCATTTACTGTTTCGGTAACACGAGAAGTTAAGAATGAAGAAACCGGTGATATTACAAATGATAATGTAACGGCAAAGAACGGAGATTTCAGTAAGAATGAAATTTCTGACGCCTCATATTATGTGACGTATTTCAATAAGCCGGGGGCGGACTCTTCAGATACGCGTATCTGGACGTATGACGCGAAAAGTATTGAAATAGAAGGAATACCTGCGGATGCTTCAGTTGAGTTTATAAGCTATGCCGGCGACAATATTGAGTTCACAAGTGACGCCGCGGTAGGACGTCTGAAGAATGATTATGTATACGGCGACGATGAGGACGAAGTGATTAAAGCGGGCACGCTTGTTGTTACAGGCACATATCGCGGAGATCCGCTGTATAACACAATTGAGGTTGAAGGAAGTTATATTGCCGTAGATCCCGAAACTAACGAGGAAACGGTTACAAATCGTCCGGTAGACGGGTATTCACTGCTGTTTGCGGAAATACCTGAGGATGGTGAAGTAAGTGATATAAGTGACGGTATATTTATCTTTGTACCGAATATTCAGAAGGAAGCGGAGCTTCAAAATAAAGGCGACGCTCATGACTGTTCAGCGCAAAGCTTGCTTCCCGCTCGTATTCAGGCAGCTATCTATCGTACGGATACTATAGACAGCGCGGATAAAAAGCGCCTGACAAGTAATACGATATGGATTGACGCTCCTTCTGATGAAGCAATGCCTGAAATTATACTTGAATGAGGAGAGAATACATGAGACATATTACATCTAAGATAGTTTCGTTTATCTGCGCGATGTGTATGGTAATGGCGTGCGGCATAGGTGTCTATGCCGCGGAAGCCGTGCCTGAAATAGCTATCGCGCCGGATAAGACAAATAAAAAGGCGGAAATCAGGATCAATAATGTGGGCACAATGATTTATTCGGCACAGATTACGCTAAATGTAAATAATGAGTCGGCAACGTATACGCTTACAGCAAAAAATTCCAATGCGTACAGCACATTAAAACAGGACGGGAAATCTGTAATATTGTATGTTGACTCAACTGATTTGATGGACGGAAATAAAACGATTAACCTTGCTTCTCTTACGTCAGATAATACATTGAATATCGGCAGCAAAGCTGAGCTTGTAATTGTGGATCGTTCAATGAATTCAAAAACTTATAGCGATATTAATGTGAAAATTGTTAAGGACTCTGATAATTCACAAAATTCATCAGGAAGCGGTTCCGGCGGAGGAGGTACATCGGGAGGTACAGGATCTTCTATCATAGCGGGAGGCACGTCAAATCCCGGAAATACTGCAACAACACCGTCAAACACTGCACAGAAAAAATTTGAAGATGTTTCAGGTGATTACTGGGCAGGTGAGCCTATCGCGTATGTGACTGGCAGAGGTTTGTTTGAAGGCACATCTGATACTAAGTTTGAACCAAATATACCTATGACACGCTCAATGTACGTTTCTGTATTGAAACGCTTTGGAACAAAAATTGATAAGACATGGGATATTCCGTGCGATAATCCTATGAAATTTAATGATATTCCTGAAGGCGAATGGTACAGTGAAGCTGTGGCATGGGCAGGAGGAATAGGTCTTGTAAACGGAATAGGCGAAAATATGTTTGGCCCGTATATAAGCATTACAAGAGAACAGATCGCTGTCATGACAGTGAATTTTGCAAAGCTGTGCGGAAAAACGCTGCCGGAGAAGGAAGCGGATGTAAATTTTGTGGATGAAGGTAAAGTGAATGACTGGGCTAAAGACGCTGTTAAAACAGCGCAGAAGGCAGGTTTGATTTACGGACGTGAGGATGGCAATTTTGCGCCGCAGGATACTGCGACACGCGCGGAAGTGGCGGCTATTTTACATCGTTTTGTACAGTCAACGGCGAATTAATAAAAAAAAATACATGTTTGCAGTTGCAAACGTGTATTTTTTTTATGGATGCACCATTACAGGAAAATCAGAATATTTAAGTTTAAAGTATAGAAAAATAGATAAGTATTTAAAATATTTAAGCTGATGAAGCGGATTTTTATACGTAAGGCTTTGTGACTCGAATAAAAGGTATGCATATAAATGCGGAAAGGCGTTGGGATGAAGATATTATTTGTTGTGGATTTACAGACGGAATTTGCTGACGATGACGGCAGATATGAAGATATATTAAAATTTGTACAGGCGGCCATGCGCAAAAAAACTTATGATAAAATAATTGCGACGAAATGTCTGAACAGAAAAAACAGTAATTTTGTCAGATACAGCAATTGGGATGAATTGATAGGAAACGCCGCAGAACTTCCGTTTGAGGCGGATGTGGTGATTGAAAAAATTTCGTATGGTCTTGTGGACTATTCAATGCTGCCGAAAGAAGCCGAGATACATGTTATCGGTTATAATACAGGCGCATGCGTTTTGAAGGTGGCATTAGATTTGTTTGACAGAAATTATAATTTTAAGGTTCTTTCAGAATATTGTTATTCAACCGGCGGTAGTGAGCACCATAAACGCGGATTATGGACATTAAAAAATTTATTGGAAAATGCCGTACAGTAGTTTGCAATAAGTGAATAAATGTCAGAATTGTTTTTGCACAAAAAAATATTGTATTTTGCTTGCGAGGTATGCTATAATAAAGTAAAAATACGGAGGAAGCTGATGTTTTATGAAAAAATACATTTTATTGATTTTTATTATGTTTGTTTTCTGTATGGGAGATAATGTTATTGCTATAGAAGATAATGCAAACGTCCAATTTGACGAAACATCCGTTATTGTGATGCTTAAACCGAGAGGCGTTAGAATGAGTCTGTATTCAGCCAGCTCGGTTTTTGACGAGCTGGGTATTGAGCGGATTGAAAATCTTGACGAAGTACCGTCAGGTGATATTTCTCTGTTCGGTATGACTGCTCAGGAGCAGGTATTAAAGCTTACGCTTAAGGAAGCGGGCAGAGATAATGTGCTGAGAACGGTAGAATATCTTGAGGCTTTGCCCGAGATAGCATTTGCCGAACCGAATTATATTTATGATTTATTTGGACTGCCTGACGATAAATATTATAACTCGGGCAATCAGTACGGGCTGGATAGAATAAACGCTCCTGACGTATGGAATATGAACATAGATTGCGGTGACATTGCGGTGGCGGTAATTGATTCCGGTGTGATGATAAATCATCCTGATTTGGCTGATAATATATGGACGAATACAGGTGAAATTCCGGGTAACGGTATTGATGACGATAATAACGGATATATAGATGATGTGCACGGATGGAATTTCTGCAACAACAGTAACGATGTTTCCGACGGAAAAGGGCATGGCACACATGTGGCGGGTATTGTCAGCGCGGTTACAAATAACGGCAGAGGTGTAGCGTCTCTTGCCCGCAATGCTAAAATTGTTCCGTTAAAGGTTTTTAATGACGCGGGAAAAACAAGTACTGAGTGGATATATAAAGCCGTGAAATATGTTGAAAAAATGGGTTTTCCTATTGTAAACAACAGCTATGGCGGGTCAGAGCGTTCCGAAGCTATGCTTAAAGCTATAACGGACTGCGCGTCATCTCTTTTTGTCGCGGCGGCCGGCAATGACGCTTCGGATAATGATGTTGTACCTGTATATCCTGCATCTTATGATGCGGATAATGTAGTTGCGGTTGCGGCTACAAACAATAATGATGTTTTATCGGTATTTAAGAAGGAGGATGGAACTCAGGGAGGATCCAATTACGGGAAAAACAGTGTTGATATTGCTGCGCCGGGAAGTGATATTTTAAGTACATATTGTAATAAGGGCGCCGCTGCTTACGCGTCTATGGGAGGAACGTCAATGGCGTCGCCTATGGTAGCAAGCGCGGCTGCTCTTATGAAAGCCAAATATGGTGATATGACGCCGTCTCAGATGATAGACAAACTGGAAAGCAGTTCTGACCGCGCGGAAACACTTAACGATAAAACAAAGACTGGAGCGAGACTAAACGCTTATGAAGCTCTTCTGGTGCGCGCACAGAACATTGAATTGGATCATTCGTCAATAATAATGGATAAAGGTGAAGTGTTTAGGATTAATGCTGAACCGTATCCTTTGAATACGACAGATGATATTTTATGGAAGTCAAGTGATATAAATATTGTGACTGTGAATGATGGTGAGGTAACTGCTAAAGAGTATGGTACTGCGGCAATTACAGTAAACTGCGGAACTGTGAGCGCTGTATGTGAAGTTGTTGTTGCAAGCCCTTCACCGAGTCCTACGCCCACACTAACTCCAACCCTCATACCAACTTCTCTGCCTGTGACGAGTCCAGTACCTACACTAACGTCAACACCTATACCGACTTCTACACCTGTGACGAGTTCTGCACCTACACTAACTCCAACCCTCATACCAACTTCTCCGCCTGTGCCGAGTCCCGCACCTACACTAACTCCAACATCCATACCGACTTCTTCGCCTGTGCCGAGTGCCACATTAATACCGACATCTGAACCAATTCAAATAGAGTGTAAGGGTAATTTATTTAGTATTATGCTGAATTTGTCGGATTATGAGAATAGAGGCGCAATGTTGTTTGTGGCGATAAAAGAAGCGGGAGAATTGAAGGCGTTATTTGTGCCGAAAATAACTGATATGTATGCTGAATTTCAAATCCCTGAAAGTATGGCGAATATGGAAGCAGTAGTTTATTTGTGGGATAGATATTGTGAGCCTTATGTAGATCCTATATATTTAAAAAGCTTAGCAGGTTAGAAAGGTTATGAATTTATTCATACTTTTCTGCTGATAAAACGGTTGACATAAAAAAGAAAAAATGCTATAATTATTCATAGAAGATTACTATGAATGCAGATGGGTTTGGGGGACAATATCTAATGAAAATATCCACAAAGGGCAGATATGCAATACGCCTTATGCTTGATATTGCGCAGAATTCAAATGGTGGGAATGTATCCATAAAGGATGTTGCTCAGCGTCAGGATATATCGTTAAAGTATCTTGAGCAAATTGTAAATATGCTTAGTAAGGCAGGTTTTTTGCATAGTCAGCGAGGGTCTCAGGGAGGATATAGGCTTACTCGTCCGCCTGGCGAATATACTGTCGGAGATATTTTGCGTGTTACAGAGGGGGAATTGGCGCCTGTAGCCTGTCTTGCGGATGAGCCGAATAAATGTCCGAAAGCGGCGAGTTGTCCCACTGTGAGGTTCTGGACAGGATTGTATGATGTTGTAAGTAACTATCTTGACGGAACAACACTGAACGATCTGATTGAAGAACCGGCAGAAAGTAATGAAAATTTTTGTTGTTATATATAGTTGTTATATATAATAATAAGGTTTGTTTGGTAATGAAAATAAAAAAACTAAAAAAAATGCTTGACAAATATCCAAAATTCGTTTATAATACTATTTGTTGCTATGGCGGTATAGCTCAGCTGGCTAGAGCACACGGTTCATACCCGTGGTGTCAGTGGTTCAAGTCCACTTACCGCTACCAAATTTAAAATCAACAGTTTTCAGCGGAGAATTGTTGATTTTTTTGTTTTTCGTATAATGCGAATGAGTGATAAATTATTGTATGGATCAATTTGGAATTGTCAGAAGGAATATGGTTATAGTACGGCACAATATAGATGTTTGCGGATGTTATAAATATCCTGATTAAAACGGAATTTGTAGTTGAAAATTTGACAGAGCCTATATAAATATTTGTTTTATAAATCTTATTTTTTGTTTACAAGAATGAGAAAATTTATATGATAAAAATTTTGATAAGAGATAAGAGTGTTGTTGTTTGCAAATTGATTTTTTAAATACAATGTGTTATAATAGGAGATATAAGGAGAAGCAACATATTTAATGTTTATATCATAAATTTTAAACGGTTTAATTAAAGATAAATGATTTATTTGAGAGGTACTATTGATGAAAAAGAAAAGAATAATAGCAATAACGATTTTTTTGAGTTTTATATGTGTGTTATCTATAGAGACTTTTGCGCATCCTGGAAGAACCGATGCGAATGGAGGACATTACAATAGAAAAACCGGAGAATATCACTATCATAACGGAGGAGGTTCATCTTCTGGAACTTCATCAAGTTCGGGAGGGGGAAGTTCATCATCTTATTCTAATACTCCTAAAAAAGTATATGCAAGTAAAGTGAATGTACCCAATGTGCCTGAAAGTATTAATATCGGAGAAAGTGTTCAGCTGAAAGGGTCTGTTTATCCTGAGGACGCCGTTGATAAAGATATTTCATGGGAATCAAGTGATACATCAATAGTGACTATAGATGAAAATGGTAATTTGAAGGCGGTCGGAAATGGAACAGCAACTGTTACAGCTAAAACGTCAAATGGAACAGAATCTAAATATATTATCACCGTTAAAGAGGTTATGGCTGAAAAGATAGAGATACATAATAAACCTGAGCAAATATTTGTGGATGAAAAGGTTTTATTAAACGTCGTGTTTACTCCGGAAAATACAACAAATAAAACGGTGGAATGGAAATCGGCAGACGAAACCGTAGCAAAAATATCTCCGTCAGGAGAGATTGTTGGCATAGGTGTAGGAAAAACTAAGATAACAGCATCTAATAAAGATAAAATAGATGAGTTTGAGGTTACTGTCAATCCGATCGAGGCGACGTCGATTGAAATTTTTATTGAAGGACAGGATGATAAATTAACAGATGTTCCCGCCTTTAAAAAAGGTGAAACAATGCAGTTGAATGTTAATTTTATTCCGGAAAATACAACAAATAAAACGGTTAAATGGACTGTTGATAATAATGAAATAGCTACAATTGATGAAAGTGGCTTGTTGACGGGGCATAAGTCAGGGAAAGCAGCTGTAAAAGCTTCAGTTAGTAATGAAGTATATGATACAATTGAAGTAAAAGTTTTGTCAGATACGAGTTTCGTAATTACAGGATTTTTAATCATAACAATAATTGCGGTATGTATTCTCTTGGTAAAGAAAAAAAAGAATAAGAGAACATAAAATCATTGTACCAATCTATTTAAAAATACATAATAAGGTAGAAGTTATAATGTACATAAAATTAATTCAGCCTAAAATGATAAAAAGACCAATGGATACTGATATTAAACTTCATATGGCGCCGCCTCTTGGTCTTTTAACCATTGTAAATATTCTTCACAAAAATCATACAGTTGTACTTGAAAATGAAAATATTCAGTCTATTAATTATGATGATAAACCTGATATTGTCGGTATCTCTGTAACAGTAGATACTTTGCCGAATGCTTTGAAAATTGCAGAAAAATTTAGGAGTCAGGGAATTGTTGTAGTGGCGGGCGGTATTCATGTGACAACCGCTTATGAGACTATTCCGCCCAATTCTTTTGATGTTCTTTGTGTAGGCGCGGCCGAGGGGACATGGACTGAAATTGTAAAAGATTATGAAAACGGAACATTGAAGAAAGTATATAGGTGCAGCAATGAATATAAATCAGAAGATATTGTTTCTCCCGATTATGATTTTTTGAACAAAAAACAATATTTATATTGTAATGTAGTTCATACAAGCAGGGGATGTCCGTTCAAATGTGATTTCTGCTATAATAGCGCGGCCGAACACATGTATATAAACCGTAATATAGAGGATGTTTTAAAGGATATACAGGCAGTGAAATCAAAACATATTATGTTTATAGATGATAATTTTGCGGGTAATCTTCAATGGACAAGGGAGTTTTTAAAAAGAATTAAGCCTATGAGAATTAAATGGAATGCGGCAGTTTCAATTAATGCGGCATATGATGGTGAATTACTTGATTTGATGAAAGAGAGTGGCTGTCAAAGTCTGTTTATAGGTTTTGAAAGTATCAATGCCGCTTCGATTAATAATGTTCATAAGGTGCAAAACGGTACTGCTGAATATGAAAAGGCGATAAAAGCTATTCATGACAGGGGAATCATGATTAATGGAAGTTTTGTTTTCGGGCTTGACGGAGATACGGCAGAGACCTTTAATATGACGCTTGATTGGATAGTAAAAAACAGAATAGAAACAGTAACGTCTCACATCTTAACTCCTTATCCGGGTACGGCGCTATATGACAGACTAAAAAAGGAAGATCGTATAATTTCTGATGATTTATCATTGTATAATGCTGCGAATGTTGTTTTCAAGCCAAAAGGGATGAGTGAAAAAGAATTATACGAGGGTTATATATGGATATATAAACAAATTTATAGTTTAAAAAATATATTTAAGAGAATGCCTAAAAACAAGGGACAAAGAGCCGCATATATTCTGTTTAATTTGTTTTACAGAAAATATGGAAAGTTTACAGATTTTATATGTAAAAAGATTACATACAAACGTATAGGTATTATTGCGGAACGGATATCACGTTATTTATAATAATTTTCAGCAATGATGAAACGATTATATCAAGCGGAAAGGATTGTGATTTTTATTATGAAGTCACAGTCTTTTTATTTATTATTGGCTGTTTGTAAGAAAATAATGGTATGTAATAAGAAATAACTGTTAATAATTTAAAGCGCATACTGTTTTACAGAAAGTTTGTTACAAAAACGTAATATTGAAAATATACTTCACAGCACTTTTTATGTTGACGGACAAGAAATAAAATGGTATAATTACAAATATATACAGAATAAATATCTGATTTTTTTGGAGGTTATTCAGTGAAGATGAGATTTAATGTCAGAAGATACTTTCAGGTGCTTGGCGTAACGCTTGCGGTGGTTATAGCGGCTGCGGCTGTATGCATGGGAATTGATTTTAACGGTATGAACGGTGAAGAAGCGGTAGATAATACTTCAACGGTACTGGCGGCTGATGGAAAGATAAACGTGCTTTTGATGGCGGTTGATGTGGACGGGCTTAGAACAGACGCTATGATGCTCGGAAGTTTTGATACTGAGACAAAGGATGTAAAAATCATGTCTATTCCTCGCGATACAAGAATGTATATAGGTAACCGCTATCAGAAAATAAACGCAGCTCACGCGTATTCGACGAACGGAGTGATTGGTGGGCCGACTGCGGCATGCGAGGCTGTTACGCGCATAACAGGTATTCCGATTAACTATTATATAGACTTTTCATTTGACGCGGTTGCTCATGTGGTTAACGAATTGGGACCGATTGAATTTGAAATACCTGACTTATACGGCGACGGTGTTGGAATGGTTTATGATGATCCTGTACAGAGTCTGCACATTAATCTGCCTCCCGGTAAATACGGTGAAAGCGCTGACTGCGATTATCCCGGACTTACAGGTCAGCAGGCAGTGTGGCTGATGCGATACAGACACGGAAACAAAGACGCAAGCGGTAATTTTAAGGGATATACAAACGGTGATAAGGACAGAGTGGAAATGCAGCAGAAGTTTATAAGCGCTGTGGTAGACCAGAAGTTAAATACATCACTTATACTAAAAATACCGTCAATATTTAAAACTATAAGCTCGGAAATTAAAACAAATTTCACTGTAAGTGATGTTATAAAATATTCAAAATATCTTTCGGGCTTCTCCAGTGAGAATATACATTCCTATGAACTTCCGGGCGCGTTTGATACAGCGATGATGGACGGTTATCAGGCTGATGTGTGGGAGGTTGACCTTGAAGCCACACGCGAACTTGTTCAGACGGTCTTCGGTTATCCAGCTGATAATATTACGATTGATAATCCAAACGGTGGCACAACACAGAATTCTAACGCGTCGAAGCCGGGCGGATATAAGTCTGGAGGAAATACTCAGACAGGAAAGACGTCGTCATCAAATTCATCAGAAGCGTCAAAAAGCCAGGGAACAGTCAGCGGTACTGCCGCTGAGCCGGAGAATTTGACGGAGGATAGCGGTGAAAATGTAAATAATTCTTCTAAAGATCAGTATAGCTCAAATGACAGTGATTACGTGGATGATGAGGAGAAATATTCCGTTGATGAGGATGATAGCGCGGTAGAAGAAGATAATGATGATTAAAGATAAATTTGTAAAAAAGTCTTGAAATTTCTATAAGTTTATGATATACTATCTAAGTAGATGAATATACTATATTCAGAAAGAGTGGGTTTACCCACTCTTTCGTTTGTAATAGGGAAATTGAAACAGGAGGAAATATGGCTAATAAAACTGAAATAAAGGCTCTTGAAATTGCTGAAGAAACAGCTAAAGAACAAGGAGTTTATATTGTTGATGTAACCTACAGGAAGAGTGACGGCGGATATTCTCTGTGTTATTATATAGATAAAGACGGAGGAACGGGTATTGACGAGTGCGAAAAGTTTTCAAAAGCAGTTGAAGAGGTGCTTGACGCGGAGGACATAATAGAAAGTAATTATACTCTTGAGGTGTCTTCTCCCGGCGCGGACAGACAGCTTACAAAAGAACGTGAATTTATTTATTATAAAGGCAGAGAGGTTGACGTTAAGCTGTATAAGCCGGAAAACGGTGTTAAGGAATTTACAGGAGTTCTTGAGGATTATAAAAATTCTGTTGCAGTTATAAATGTCAGCGGCAAAGAGATGGAAATACCTGTCAAGCAGGCAGTTTATATAAGATTATCATTTAAGTTTTAATATAAGAGAGGAAGATTAACAAAAATGGAAAAGGGACTATTTGAGGTTTTAACAGAGATTTGTGACGAAAAAGGCATAAGCCCGGATGTACTGTTTGACGCTCTTGAAGCGGCGCTTGTCGCGGCATATAAAAAGAATTTCAATTCGGCGCAGAATGTTGAAGTTGTTATAGACAGAGAAAAAGGCGATGTAAAGGTTTTTGCGCAAAAAGAGGTTGTCGAGCTTGTAGCGGATGATCAGGAGGAAATTTCTCTTGACGCCGCAAGAGCTATTAACGGCAATCATCAGATAGGCGATATTATAAATATTGAGGTAACACCGAGAAACTTCGGCAGAATAAGCGCAATGACAGCGAAGCAGGTTGTAACTCAGCGTATAAGAGAAGCGGAGAGAGGAATAATTTACAGTGAATATACTGAAAAAATGAATGACATTATTTCGGGACCGATTGAGAGAATGGAAAGAGGAAACGTATTTATAGATATCGGTAAAATTGAGGCAATGCTGCCTGAAAAGGAGCAGCCGCTGGGTGAACACTACGAAATGGGACAAATGCTGAAGTGCTATGTGAGTGAGGTGAGAAGCGGTACAAAGGGGACACAGATAATAGTATCGAGAACACATCCCGGTCTTGTAAAAAGGCTGTTTGAGACAGAGGTGCCGGAAATTGCCGAGGGAATAGTTGAAATAAAGAATATAGCCAGAGAGGGCGGTTCAAGAACGAAAATTGCCGTATATTCGAATGATCCGGATGTAGACGCTCAGGGAGCGTGTATTGGTCCTAAGGGGATGAGAGTACAGAACATAGGCGATGAATTGAGAGATGAAAAAATAGATATAGTAAAATGGAGCGAGGATCCCGCTGAATTTATTACCGCAAGCTTGAGTCCGGCAGAGGTGCTTTCAACTGAAATTGACGAGGAAGAAAGGAGCGCTAAGGTGACAGTACCGGAAAGCCAGCTGTCGCTTGCGATCGGTAAATCCGGACAGAATGTGCGCCTTGCGGCAAGGCTTACAGGCTGGAAAATTGATATAAGCGCGAAATAAGAATATTAATATAACGATAACTGATATGGCACTGCGCCGAGCTTGTGTTTTTATAACAGGCAGTTTGTGCGCTGATTTATCAATTAAGAATTTGGGCGCAATAATGTTAGATTTTTTTGATAAATCGGATGTTGACGGAAAGGAAGATAAAGATGAAGCACATACCTGAAAGAATGTGCATAGCGTGCAGGATAATGTCTCCGCAGAATGATCTGATACGGGTTGTCAGAGATAATGAAACAGGCAATATTATACTTGATCCGGATAAAAAGTATTTTGGACGGGGGGCGTATATTTGTAAAAATAAAGACTGTTTGAAAAAGGCTGAGAAAAGACATGGACTGGAACGTCATTTTAAATGCGCGGTGCCGAAGAATGTATATGAAGCTGCGGAGGAATTGCTTTGAATAATAAACTGCTTGGAATGATAGGTCTTGCAAAACGCGCAGGAAGAGTACAGACTGGTGAGGATATATGCTCAAGAGCTGTCCGAAACAGACGGTCGAGACTTGTTATAGTGGCGTGCGACGCGGCGGATAATACAAAAAAATCAATAACAGATACCTGTAAGCATTACAATGTGCGCTGTATAGAGGCGGCGACAAAAGCTGAACTGGGAAACTGCACAGGCGCGGATAGCCGCGCGGTAGTTTCCGTGAATGACGACAATTTTGCGAAAGCAATTTTAGATAGATTAAACTAATCCATATGGGACATGGAGAAAGGGTGACGCATATATGGCAGAAACATTAAAACTGGGTGAAATTTCAAAAAGTTTGAAGATTACAAATAAAGATATAATAGCAAAGCTTGCGCAGTACGGTATTGAAGTTAAAAATTCGTCAAGTATTATTGGTGAGGATATTGCGGGATTTATTCTTGATATATATACACAGGCAAACAGTATTACGGAGGAAGAACTTCTTGAAATGCGCGAGACAGCTGTGAATAAGGCAAAAAAAGCTGATAAAACGGCTGATGTCAAAACGGAGAACGCAGCGGAAGCGGAGGCAAAAGCAGAAGAGTCTCTTAAAGAAGCTGACGAAAGCAACAAGAAACCTGAAGTGATGCAGGAAAAGGAAGCTGTAAAGGCAGAAAGTGATCAGGGGATAAAAAAAGCTGTTACTGAGAAGGAAAAAACGAAAAAGACAGATAATAAACCTGACGGAGACAAACAGGAAAAAGCTAAGAGTGAGAAGCATAAGAAGATTGCTAAAAAGCAGTCGGGTCAGAAAATTGATTTGAGTAATGTTGATTATTCAAATACTGACGAGGAATATGTTGTAAAGACAGAAGAAAGAAAACGTCATGTTGATACACGTCAGACGATTGTCGAGCTGGATACCATTGAATCGCGTGAAAGAATTGAGGATATGGTTTCTGACAATATAAAGATGGATAAAAAGGGCGGAAAGGTTAAAAATAAGAAAGACCGCCGAAACCGTCGAGAGAAAGAAAAACCGGCTCAGCAAAAGAGAGAAATAAAGGCAAAGGTTATAACTGAAATTGAAATTCCCGAGACAATTACAGTAGGCGAATTTGCGTCAAAGATGGGTAAAACAGCCGCTGAAGTTGTGAAGAAGCTTATGATGCTTGGTACAATGGCTACACAAAATCAGTCAATTGATTTTGAAACGGCACAGCTTATAGGCGATGATTTCGGAATAGAGGTTAAGAGAGAAGTTGTACTTACAAAAGAAGATATACTGATGATTGAAACTGAGCATGAGGACAATGCGGATGATCTTATATCTCGTCCGCCGGTTGTCGTTGTCATGGGACACGTTGACCACGGAAAGACTTCTTTGCTTGACGCTATTCGTCATACAAGCGTTACGGATACTGAAGCGGGAGGCATAACTCAGCATATAGGAGCGTACAGCGTTAAGCTGAAAGACAGAATTATCACATTTCTTGATACTCCGGGACATGAAGCTTTTACAACAATGCGTGCGCGCGGAGCGCAGGTTACAGACGTTGCCATACTTGTTGTGGCTGCTGACGACGGTATTATGCCCCAGACTATTGAGGCGATCAATCATGCGAAGGCTGCCGGTGTTACTATTGTTGTCGCAATCAATAAGATAGATAAAGAGGGCGCAAACCCTGACAGAGTAAAACAAATGCTGTTTGAGCATGACCTTGTTCCTGAGGAATGGGGCGGTGATACTGTTTGTGTTGAGATTTCAGCAAAACAGAAGATTAATATAGACGGACTCCTTGAGATGGTACTGCTTGTCGCAGATATGCAGGAACTAAAAGCTAATCCTAACCGTGACGCTCAGGGTACAGTCATAGAAGCGGAAATTGACAAGGGACGCGGCCCTGTCGCGACAATATTGGTACAGAACGGCACGCTTAATGTTGGTGATTTTGTGATTGCGGGCACGTCTGTCGGCAGGGTGCGAGCTATGATTAATGATAAGGGCAGACGCGTAAAAACTGCCGGCCCGTCAACTCCTGTTGAGATCCTTGGTCTGTCTGAGGCTCCTTCGGGCGGAGATACCTTTATGGTGGTGGCGAATGAAAAGCTTGCGCGTGATGTGGCCGAACAGAGACGGCAGCAGATGCAGGAAACAAAGTTTAATCAGGTAGTCAAGGTGTCGCTTGATAATTTGTTCAGTCAGATTGACGAGGGCAACATGAAGGAGCTGGCTATCATCGTCAAGGCCGATGTTCAGGGAAGCGTTGAGGCTGTGAAACAGTCGCTTGAAAAACTCTCAAACGATGAGGTAAGAGTAAAAGTAATTCATGGCGGCGTCGGAGCTGTAAATGAGTCTGACGTAATGCTTGCAAACGCGTCGAACGCTATTATTGTAGGCTTTAACGTAAGGCCTGACGCTGGCGCTGTGGCATCTGCCGAACAGCAGGAGGTTGATATAAGACTTTACAGGGTTATTTATCAGGCTATTGAGGAAATAGAAGCCGCAATGAAGGGAATGCTTGATCCTGAATACAGAGAGGTTGTAACAGGCTATGCCGAAGTTCGTCAGACGTTTAAGGTTTCAAGTGTGGGTACAATAGCAGGCTGTTATGTTACGCAGGGTAAAATTCAGCGTAATGCTGAAATTCGTATTGTGCGTAACGGCATAATTATCCATGAGGGACAGATTGATTCTCTGAAACGTTTCAAGGATGACGCCAAGGAAGTGGCGGAGAATTTCGAGTGCGGTCTCGGTGTCGCAAACTTTAATGATATCAAAGAGGGCGATATAATCGAATGTTTTGTGATGGAAGAAATTGAGAGATAAATTGTTGTTTGGACTTTAAAGCAAATAAAATGCGGGCATGAATGATGACAGTGCGCATGGCGTATTTGATGTATTGTGTTTAAAGAAAACAATAATTTCTGAAAGGAAAAATCATGGCAAGAATTGACAAAATTAATGAAGAAGTGAAGCGCGAGCTTGCAGGTATTATACGTGAACTTAAAGATTCGCGTATTCCGCTTATGACGAGTGTTGTCACTGTTAATGTGACTAATGATCTTCGGTATGCAAAGGCGTATATTTCTGTCATGGGTGATGAGGAAACAAAAAATAAAGCAATGCAGGGACTAAAAAGCGCGGCCGGATTTATACGTCGGGAAGTAGGAAAAAAGATTAATCTCAGGTATACTCCGGAGTTTATATTTGAGCTTGATCATTCTATTGAGCACGGAGCGCATATTGAAGAATTGCTTAATAATATTAGCAGGGATTAAAAGAAAATTCCTCACCCTGTTTCTGAGGTGAGGAAAACTCTTTTAAAACAGTATGATGGTCAGGAGGTGACAGCCTGTGCGGGAGGTTATCGGTAAAATAAAGAATGCCCATTCTGTGGCGGTATTGCCGCATATACATGAGGATGCCGACGCGTTGGGGTCGTGTTTTGCTTTTGCGAAAATGCTTCGTAAAATGGGTAAAAAAGCAACAGTTTATGTGAGCGGCAGAATTGAGTCAAGGCTTGATTTTATGGGAAATGATTATGTTTTGTATGAAAAAAATGAAAAATACAGTCATGATTTGTGCGCGTGTCTCGATTGCGGTGACATTGAGCGTATAAAAGAAAGAAAGATCATTTTTGACGCGATAGGCAATTCGGTAAATATTGATCACCATATGACAAACACTATGTTTGCTGACGCTAATTATGTGGACGGGACAGCCTCCGCTACCGGCGAAATACTATTCAGACTGTTTGAAGAAATGAAAGAGCCTATAGACGCTGATATAGCAAAGGATTTATATACTGCTATCTGTTCGGATACCGGCTGTTTCAAGTACAGTAATACAAAACCCGATACATTAAGAGTGGTTGCGGGACTTATGGAGTATGGTTTTGATCATGCGGAAATAGTAAGACTGCTGTTTGACAGTGAGTCGTTATCGCAGGCAAAGCTGAAAGCCGAGATTACAGAGAGTATAAAATCTTATGCGGAAGGAAAGATTTCCCTTGTTTATGCTGATGAGGCAATAGGTGAGAAATATGGTATGAGCAGGGAGGATATACCAAATCTTGTTGAAATACCGAGGCGTATAGAAAATACGGAGATAGCCGTATGTATAAAGAGAACAGACGACGGTTATCGCGTCAATCTGCGATCCAACGGAGAGGCCGATGTGGCAAAGGCCGCTATACGGCTTGGCGGCGGAGGACATGTTAAAGCGGCGGGCGCAACAGTTTGCGCGGCTTCGCGCGATGAAGCAGAGAGAATGGTTCTTGCCGCCTGTGAAAACGCGTTAGAGGAAATATCATGAACGGAATTATAATAATAGATAAACCGCCCGGACGCACATCTCATGATATGGTGAATTTTGTGAGAAGGCTAACGGGTATAAAAAAGGTTGGACATACCGGTACGCTTGATCCGATGGCTACAGGCGTGCTGCCTGTATGTGTTGGATCGGCTACTAAGGTTGCTGATATGCTGACACTTTCAGATAAATGTTACGTTGCGGAACTGGTGCTGGGCATGACGACTGACACGCAGGACGCGGAAGGAGATGTGCTGACGGAGTGTGCCGTGACGTGCTGTGAGGAAGAAATTCGTGAAGCGGTAGAAAGCTTTGTCGGTCAGATTGAACAGATACCGCCTATGTATTCGGCAATAAAGCAAAATGGGAAAAAGCTGTACGAGCTTGCGAGAAAGGGTATTGAGGTTGAGCGTAAAAGCAGAATTGTGACAATACATTCAATTGATATACTGAAAATTCAGAATGAGCGGGTAAGTATCACAGTGCAATGCTCAAAGGGTACATATATAAGAACACTTTGCGAGGATATAGGAATAAAATTAAGAGTGGGCGCATATATGAATACCTTGAGGAGAGTGAGTACAGGTCCGTTTACAATAGAAGAAAGTCATACCACTGATGAGCTTCTCAGACTGGCGGAGGCAGGACAGCTTGAAAGTGTTCTTATCCCTGTTGACAGAATGTTTGAGGAATATGAGTCTGTCAGTCTTAATCCAAAGCAGGTGCGAAGCGTTATAAACGGCGTTGCTATGACATATAGAAGAGCCGACGGTTTATACAGGGTTTATGAAGAAAACGGCAGATTTTTATGCATTGGTAGAATAAGGGATGGAAAGCTGAAATCCGAAAAAGCATTTTGGAATTGATAATAAGGAGAGAAACACAATGGAGGTAATCCGCGATAGTGTGGGATATGACGGCACAGTGGCGGCGCTTGGTAATTTTGACGGACTGCATGTGGCGCACATGACGATTATAAGAAACGCTATAAGGTATGCGTCGGAAAATAATTTAAAAAGTGGCGTTCTGTTGTTTGATGAAAATACAAAAGGCGTTACTCAGGGCGGAATTGAGCTTATCACGCCAAATGAGGCTAAGCTTGAACTGCTTGAACGGGAGAAGCTTGATTTTGTGTTTATGGAAAAGTTTGACGCTGATTTTATGCGTAAGACTCCTGAGGAATTTGTCAGATATCTTATAGATAAGCTAAAAATTAAGGCGGTGTGCGTCGGATATGATTACAGCTTTGGTTATAAGGCAGAGGGAGATGTGAAGCTGCTTAAACACTTTGGTGAAAAGTACGGCTTTGAGGTGTTTGTAACAGACGCTATAAGTGTTGACGGTATACTGGTTGCCAGCACATATATAAGACAGCTTATAAAATCGGGAGAAATGGAGCAGGCCGAAAAATTTCTTGGCAGACGCTATTGTATTGAAGGGCGTGTTGTAAGAGGATTTCAGAATGGTACTAAAATGGGTATTCCCACGGCGAATGTAGATTATGACGCTAACATGGCGCTGCCAAAGGAAGGCGTATACGCCGGGATTACATATGTAGATGGTAAACGCCTGAAAAGTGTTATAAATGTTGGTAAAAATCTTACATTTGAAGCAAAAAAATTAACGGTGGAAAGTCATATTCTTAATTTTAATGAGGATATTTATGATACATATATACGTGTGAGCTTTGCGAAGCGTCTTAGAGATGTGGTGAAGTTCAGCGGAGTTGACAGTCTTATAAATCAGATAAGAGCAGATATTGCAACAACATCTGATATGGAGTTATAGGAGGTAATAAAATGGGATTTACGAGCATAATTATGGCGGCCGGAATGGGTACGCGGATGAAATCAAAAATGCCTAAGGTAATACATAAGGTTTGCGGCAAGGAGCTTTGCCGCTGGGTTATAGATGTTTCGAGAGATGCCGGCGCGGATAAGATATGCACTATTGTCGGACATAAAGCTGATATGGTAAAAGAAATGCTTGGTGATATATGTGAATTTGCATTACAGGCAGAGCAGAAAGGTACCGGTCATGCCGTTATGCAGGCTATTGATGTGATAAAGTCTGCAAAGAACGAGATTGTTATTTTAAACGGAGATATTCCGCTTGTGACGGCAGAGTCAATAAAGAATGCGGTTGAGTATCACAGAGCATGCGGTAATCAAGCCACAGTAATCACCGCGGTTATGGATGATGCGACCGGCTATGGACGTATAGTGCGCGGGGCAGACGGCGGTGTGAAAAAAATTGTCGAGCATAAAGACGCGAATGAAGAAGAAAAGAAGATTAACGAAATAAATTCAGGAATGTATGTTTTTGACAGCGGTGAGCTTGTATACGCGCTTTCAAAACTTACTCCGAATAACGCTCAGGGTGAATATTATATTACCGACACGCTTGAAATTTTACTTGAAGCGGGAAAAAAGATTGGCGGTTATGCTATATCTGACAATGACGAAATCCGCGGCATTAATGACAGAGTGCAGCTTGACGAGGCTGAACAAATAATGCAGAAGCGTATCAATGAAATGCATATGAGAAACGGAGTTACAATTCATAATCCTGAAAGCGTTTTTATAGAGGATGGCGTTGAGATCGGCAGCGATACTGAAATATGTCAGAATGTTATTGTTAAAAGCGGTACAAAAATCGGATCGGATTGTATAATAGGATCAGGAAGTGTGCTTGACGGAGCTGTAATTCATGATAGGGTTGATGTGCTTAGCTCCGTTATTATTCAGTCCGAAGTAGGCAGCGGCACTCATGTCGGCCCCTTTGCGTATATCAGACCAAACTGTAAGGTTGGAGAAGATGTCAAAGTGGGTGATTTTGTTGAGATTAAAAATTCAGAAATTGATGACGGAACAAAGATATCGCATCTCACATATATTGGTGACAGCGATGTCGGAAAACGCGTGAATTTCGGATGTGGTACTGTCACATGCAATTATGACGGAAAGAAAAAGTACAGAACGACAATAGGAGATGATTGTTTTGTCGGATGTAACACAAATTTTGTATCTCCGATTAATGTGGGCGATGGTGCGTATATAGCCGCGGGATCGACGATAACAGAGGATATTCCCGCTAACAGTCTGTCTGTTGCGAGATCGCGTCAGGTGAATAAAGAAGACTGGAAGGATAAGAGAAAATAAACATGGGAATTATAAATGTTTGGGGGCAGATAAAAAAATCTGCCCTTTTTGGACGTAAAGAGGGCAGAAACCTTTTTACAGATTGTGTTAGCGAAAAGGGGGAGAGTATACCAATGTATATTGTGGCAGGACTTGGAAATCCGGGTAAGCAGTATAATATGACGCGTCATAATATAGGATTTCACACAATAGACTATATTGCTGAAAAATACGGAGCAAAACTTACTAAGCTTAAGTTTAAATCAGTGTATGGTGAAGCGGTAATAGCGGGAGAAAAGATATATCTTGTAAAACCTCAGACATTCATGAATTTAAGCGGTGACGCTATAGCGGAAATGGCTCAGTTTTACAAGGTGCCGTCTGAGAATATAATTGTAATTAATGACGATATTTCACTTGACACAGGCAGAATACGTGTGCGCGCCAAAGGGAGCGCGGGTGGTCATAACGGACTGAAATCTATTATTTACAGGCTTAATTCCGATGTGTTTCCGCGTGTAAAAATGGGGGTGGGAGCGCCGGAACATGAGGATTATGATCT
>CAJTPP010000042.1:0-5257 GCA_910578235.1 uncultured Clostridia bacterium
ATAATTAATAAAATATATTATTAAATTTTAACGTTATATATATTTCTCATATTTTGACAAAAACAAATCATACTCGTTTTTTTCCGTTATCCAAACGATAACATCATATCCTTTTATGCCAAGCCGAGAATATGCCTCTAAACGATGGTTGCCGTCGTTAAGTTCAAAGGCGCCGTCTTTATTATCCTCGTCTATAAAATAATGGACAATAAGCGGAGGCATATCCTTTTCACGCCTAATGACTTCCTCTAATTTTGAAACGTGATGCTCAAACCATTTGCTTTCTATTCTCCATTTCATATTTTCTTCCGGACCACAGCAGCGCGTGAATAAAGACAGCGGCATATTTATAGGTCCGATATAATATCTGTCAAAAAGCTTCAGACCGTCCGAAAAGTCTTTGTTGTGCCCGTCTGATTGCAGATACTGATGAACCCATTCTTCCAATTTTCCATGTTTAGCATAATTTTTTGCGGAAGTAAGTGAACAGCTATATTGCATAGATAATTCCTCCTTTTTAGAATAAACAATTTTTTTAATGGTATCACAAGAAAGATGATATTCATCTGCCAAAATTTCTATCCCGGCGCCTGCATGGAACTTTGTCTTAATGTCATGATTACGGTCTGCTAAATACTGTTTATAGCCCGAAGTTTCACCCCATGCCCGCTTTTTGCCTGCGGATGGAATATAAACAAATGTACCGGATATATATTTTTGTATCCTGCATAGCAAATCATCTGGAAATATATCCTTTCCATTTTCATATTTCAATCTTATCAACTCCTTACAAATACATTATATCAAAACCGTTATACAATGTATATATAAAAAACAAACCATAAGAGTTTTATATATATCTTGATTTTGCTTGTAATACCGTCTATTGACTGCTCAAAACTTTTGTGTTTATGTAATTTTTCCATAAGTCAAATAAAGACAACCGTAACAAATAAAACCGCTTAAACACTATGTTTAAGCGGTTTTTATGATTTTTATAGGTTTACTTTTTTAAAAAACTTTTAATATATATTGCTCAGCACAGAATATATGGTAAAATAATAAGAGAAAGAGAGAGAGATTCTTATTATTGGGTAACAAGCCATATATTCTGAGATCAGAAATATATAATTTTTATCAGAATCATGATAAATTCAACATTCATTGAATAACAATTACCTGTAAAGTAAATAATTTATATGTTCAGATATTATGAATATTGTTAAATACAGCTATGCAAAAATATCATATATTTTATAGGAGCTTTTCTTCCTGTTATTATACTACTATTCCTCCTGTTTGTCAATAGTTTTATGAAATATAATTCTTATAAAAGAATGAAAGGGGGAGTCAAAGTGCTTATTTTTGATTACAGAAAAATAGGTAATAAGCTGTTAGTCATAAGGAAAAAATCCGGACTTACTCAGGCGGAGCTTGCAGAACAGGCTGAACTGTCTGACAGAACCTATGCGGATATAGAACGCGGAAATGTTAATATGCGAATAAAAACATTTCTTAATATTTGTCAGGCTCTTCATGTATCACCGAATGATATTTTAACCGAAGCGGAAGAGTCAGATGATCAAACAAATATAGATATTATAGAAAAGTTAAAAAACTGTTCTTCAAAAGAAAAGGAAACTGCGCTTAATTTACTAACAGTATATCTGCAATCACTTTGAGTCTCATTATAAACACAGTATATTTGTGTTGTCAAAAAAAATAAGGGTTTGGAATGATTCCAAACCCTTATGCTTATTTAATTAACCAAAATATCTCTTTAGCATACCCTCAAAGCCTTTTCCGTGTCTCGCCTCGTCCTTAGCCATTTCATGAACGGTATCATGGATAGCGTCGTAGCCAAGCTCCTTGGCGCGCTTTGCAATTTCAAGCTTACCCGCTGTAGCTCCGCTTTCCGCTTCAGATCTGAGCTGCAGATTTTTCTTTGTTGAAGGTGTGACAACCTCGCCAAGAAGCTCTGCAAACTTTGCCGCATGCTCCGCTTCTTCCCAGGCAGCTCTCATATAGAACTCGCCAATCTCCGGATAACCTTCTCTTACGGCTTGTCTTGCCATAGCGATATACATACCAACTTCTGTGCACTCGCCCTCAAAGTTAGCCTTAAGACCTTCATAAACATCAGCCTCAATTTTATCCTTTGCGCCTACACCGATTACATGCTCACAAACAAAATTAAGAGCGCCTTCCTTCATAATTGTGAACTTTGAACCTGGAACACCGCACTGAGGACATTTCTCAGGTGGCTCATTACCCTCGTGAACATAACCGCATACCGGACATACATACTTTGCCATAATTTTTTCCTCCTTAAGTTTACATATATTTATTGTTATTACAACATTTTGCGCAGACTCCGTAAAACACAAGCGAATAATCGTTTACATCAGCTTGTAATTTTTTCGCTGCCTCGGCTTTGGCATTCTCCATTCCGTCTACCCGCACATCTAAAATTCTGCTACACTTGCTGCATACAAAATGATGATGCGTATCTGTGCAACCGTCAAAATGCTCTTTATTTGACGTTGTCTGGATTTTTATAATATCACCCGTTTCTGTCAAAAGAGCAAGATTTCTGTACACAGTGCCAAGACTGATATTGGGAAAATCTTTTCTGAGATTTTCATAAATCCAGTCAGCGGACGGATGCGAGTCAGTGCTTCTCAGCAGCGACAGAATTGCTTCACGCTGTTTTGAATACTTCATACTACTCACCTCTCAAATCAATAATAGTAATCATTATTGATTTATGTGATTATTATAACAGCTTTATTGTAGCTTGTCAATATATTTAAAAAAATATTCTCAGTCAATATATACGAAAAATAGTAATATAAAACTACATCAATAAATATTTACTTTCTTTTCAGACTTTCCAGCCATACAATCAGCACAGACAAATCCGAAGGTGAAACGCCTGAGATACGGGAGGCCTGTCCGAGTGATTTTGGCTGAACCTTATTAAGCTTCTGCCTCGCTTCCAGTCTCAGTCCGTGTATGTCAGAATAGTCCTGTCCCTGAGGCAGAAGCTTTTCTTCCATTTTTTTAAACTGATCAACCTGAGCAATCTGACGCTTTATATAGCCGTCATATTTAAGTTTAATCTCTACCTGTTCACAAACAGAGTCAGGAAGCGGTTTTCTCTCTTTGTCTACTGCCGACAGCTTGTCATAATCCAACTCGGGTCTTTTCAGCATATCACTAAGAAATATACCTGTTTTAACGGTTGCCGAATTATATTTTTCCAAAATAGGATTAGCGTTCTTTGGCGGTATGACCACAGATGAAACTCTTTCTATTTCCTGTTCAATCATATCCATTTTTTCAAGAAATTTGTCATACCTCTCCTTAGAAATAAGACCTATCTTATATCCGAATGGAGTCAGGCGTTCATCAGCGTTATCCTGACGGAGCAAAAGACGGTATTCCGAACGTGACGTCATCATCCTGTACGGTTCATTTGTACCCTTTGTAATAAGATCATCAATAAGAGTACCGATATAACCGTCCGAGCGTTTAAGAATAAGAGCGGCTTCTCCTTTTAATTTCAGAGCCGCATTAATACCGGCGACAAGCCCCTGAGCGGCGGCCTCCTCGTAACCGGAGGTACCGTTAAACTGTCCCGCGCCGTAAAGACCGCTTATATTTTTAAATTCCAGCGCGGCCGTAAGCTGCTGAGGATCACAGCAATCATATTCAATCGCATACGCGGGACGCATTATTTCAGCGTTCTCCAGTCCTTTCACGCTTCTGTACATTTCAATCTGCACATCCTCCGGAAGACTGGTGGAAAAACCCTGCGCGTACATTTCCTTTGTATCAAGACCCATAGGTTCAATAAAAAGCTGATGCCGTGATTTTTCCGCGAAGCGCACGACTTTATCCTCAATGGAAGGACAATATCTCGGGCCTATACCCTCGACCAGACCTCCATACATTGCGCTGCGGTTCAGATTATTGTGTATAATTTGATGTGTTTTTTCATTTGTGTAAACAAGATAGCACCGCACAAGATTTTCACCTGTTTGTTCAGTTTCAAATGAAAACGGAATAATTTTTTCATCGCCCTCCTCGACTTCCATTTTGGAATAATCAAGAGTGTCCGCGTGCAGTCTTGCCGGAGTACCTGTTTTAAAACGTTTCAGTTCTATACCGAGACGGCGCAAATTATCTGAAAGCTCATTTGACGGAAACATTCCGTCAGGACCGCTTTCACGCGAATAGCTTCCAATAAGTATTTTTCCTTTAAGATAAGTACCGCTGGCGATAATGGCAGCTTTTACATTATATTGAGCGCCCATATGAGTCACCACACCGGACACATTATTATTTTCATCTGTAAGTATATCTACAATTTCCGCCTGCTTGATCTGTAAATTTTCTTGATTTTCAAGACGGTTTTTCATTTCAATATGATATTTTTTTCTGTCAATCTGCGCTCTCAGCGAATGTACCGCGGGTCCTTTGCCTTTATTGAGCATTTTGGACTGAATAAACGAGGCGTCTGCCGCTTTGCCCATTTCCCCGCCGAGCGCGTCTATCTCGCGTACAAGATGTCCCTTAGCCGTACCGCCTATGCTGGGATTGCACGGCAGATTTCCGATTGCGTCAAGACTTATAGAAAACATTACTGTTTTCATACCAAGTCTTGCCGCGGCAAGCGCCGCCTCACAACCGGCGTGACCGCCGCCTATGACAGCGATATCATATTCACCCAGAACCATTATTCTTCCTCCCCGATATATTCTATCTTGGACTGCTTATTCTTCATATCCTTTAATATTGAACGCTCAATCACTCTCGCGGCATAAAAATGTCCCGGATAAGAAGTCAGACACAGTCCGATAACCGCGATCAACAGCGATGCTATAAGCGGATTTATATTAAACAAAAGTAATATAACTGCCAGACTTGCTATCAATGTAAGTATGTTTCCGGGCAGTTTTGCTATTGTTATCATCAAAGCGTTTTTATAAATTGTACCTATTTTACACTCGAAAGTAACCATAAGCTGATAAATATACGGATGCATCATTGAGTATATAATAAATAAAACCACTATTATATAGCAAAGCATCAGCCACACCATATTATGTGACGAAACGAAAACAGAATAATAAAAATGCGCCGCATTCAATCCGAATACAATAATTATCGCGTCAACAAGCAAGACAAACATTCCCTGCTTGAAATTTTCCTTAAACTTATCAAAGCCGTCGCTGGCTACCCATACCGGCTC
>CAJTPP010000042.1:5282-19250 GCA_910578235.1 uncultured Clostridia bacterium
AGCGGTGTATGTACGCGTATGCCGCCGTTGCGGGACCTGATCCCCACAGGCTGAATATACCCATGGCAAAAGCGAGCTGCAAGAGCACCATTATGCTGCCCTGAATTTGCTCTATGGTTATTTCACTGTCCAATTCGCTTATTGATGAAGCGACATTTGTGATAATATCTGTGCCGCTGAAAATAATACCCGCAAAAAAATACAAAATTGCGATCCAAATTATACTTGTTAGCGTATAAAGGCAGTTAGCGCTTATTATTTTTGAAAACTTACGTATTAAAATATCAAAGAACAGGAAAAGACCTTTCTTCTTCGGTTCGTTTTTATCAACGCCCTTGCCGGGCTTATCGTATCCTCCGCCAAATATTCCCATAACTATATATTGCTCCTTTCATGATAAAGACTGAAAGAAAATCGCCGTGTTATTTTGCTTTTTCTAAAAAACAACAGATACGGCAGTTTTTGTCCAGACTCAACATTTTTAAATTTTTTATATGAGTAATATTGTAACATATTTTTCTTTGTGTTACAATATCTAAAGAATTTATCTTTTCAGAATTTTCAAAAAAATAAAAATATTTGCAACCTTTTAACCTGTTTAAAGGTATTATAAGTGAAGGGAGGGGGACTTATGGCAGAGGAAAGGTCGCGTACGGACGTTTCATCTGATGCTGTTATACGTAAATATTTTAATATGGTATACCGTCTCGCCCTCTCGCATACAGGCAATATAAGCTTTGCGGAGGATGTCACACAGGACGTATTTTTAAAATTTATCCAAAAGAAGGATAATTTTGAAACAGACGAGCATATAAAAGCCTGGCTTATAAGAGTTACAATAAACCGTTCGAGAAGTGTTTTTAAAACGTCATGGTTTGTAAAAACCGTTCCTCTCGAACAGGAACTCATCTTTGAAACCCCCGAAAAAAGCGATGTATACTTCGCTGTGCAGTCCCTTCCTTCCAAATACCGCACGGTGATACATTTGTTTTACTATGAGGATATGAGTGTAAACGATATAGCCGAATGTCTCTCAATAAAAGAGAATACTGTGAAATCACAGCTTCACAGAGGCAGAGAAATGCTCAGGGACAAGCTGAAAGGAGGTTATGACTTTGTTTAGAAAATATTATAAAGAAGCTAATGATGACATAAAAGCAAGTGAAAAATTTTTAAACAGCGTCATAGAAAACGCTCATAAACAGCAAGCTTTCTCACCTGTAAAAAAATACCGCCGATATGCCGCTTCATTAGCGGCAGCAGCAATAATAGTATCAGGAGCGGTTATATCAATGCCGCTTCTGTCCGACAAACAGTCTGACGGCGTAATTACAGATGAAACTGTGACAGTAACGGCATGTCCCCGGACAGATAAAACTGATACTAAACAGACAAACGAAGATAACGAAAATATGTCAGCGCCCGATGATGGTAACACCAATGTGCCGCCCGCGTCTTACGAGAGTACAAGTAAACATTCATATAATAATTATTCTGCTTCAAAGCCTTCAATTGCGGAAAATGCGCGGCTTACACCTGCAAAAGCCGATACTCCCACGCAGAAAGCAAATGGTACGGACGAAATACAGGCAAAGCAGATTAAAGATACAGACAATGGCAGTATAGAAGATGCGGCGGCACAAAATAATGTAACAGAGAGTACTGTTACAGCAAACGGAGTTTCACAGGAACATAATACAGAGGACAGCGGCACGTCAGATGTTACGGGAAATAACCACACAGCAGAGACCGGCGGTGCGGCCGCAGAAAAAAAGGCTCTTGTGCAAATTGTGGAGGATACAGCTGAAAGCGATCCGGAAACCGCGCAAAAGTCACCAAATAACGCGTCACTTTACTCATCACCTGTTGCTGACAGCGCGGAGGATATAGCCAATGCGGAAAAAGTCGATATAGGCACATTCTATGACAGTGATGTGCCTGTGCCGCGGGGATATCGCTGCGAAAGAGCCGCATGGAACGGCTATACGTTCACATCAGAGGACGGAGCTGTGATAATTGTTGAAATCAGTTATGGCGGCGAGGACAGCGAACCTTATTACAGCGTAAACGGCGATAATATTTACGCGTCCTTCTGCTCTCACAATATGAGCGTGACAGTCAGCGCGTCAGGCGCGGATATCAGCGTTGTTGAAGAAATCGTTAATTCGTTAAGATGAAAGGACTGGTAAGATGAAAAAGAGAATATTAGCAATAACCGCCGCAGCGACAGTATTTTCAACAGTATTTTCAGCGTATGCGGCCTCGCCGGCCGATACGCTGTCGGAAAAAGGGATTATAGAGGGCTATGAAGACGGACAGCTTCATCTGGAAAGCACTTTAACGCGCGCCGAGTTTACAAAAATGTTTGCGGAAGCATTTTTGAAGGATACTGCCGAAATTGAAATTAATTTTACTGATGTTCCAAAAAACTACTGGGGAAAAAAATATATTGCAAAAGCCGTAAGAGCGAGTGTCATAAGCGGATTTGAAGACGGCACGTTCAGACCGGAGGAAAAGGTGACATACGAGCAGGCCGTGACAATGCTTGTGAGTTATTTGAAAAAAGCAGATTTGCTATTTACACCCGACGCATATCCCGAGGGATACGCCGCTGAGGCTATTGATATGGGTATAGCGGACAGCGTTGCCGCGCTTATCGGCGATGTTATCACACGCGGCGACGCGGTATATCTGATCGATAATACGATAAATTATCAGGAAAACAAAAAAAACGACGAGGAATACCAAGAAACTCTCTGGAACGGGACAATGTATTCGTCAGGCGGCAGCGGCAAAGGCGCGGGAGGAGGCAGTGCAAATCTCTCAATGGGGACAGGGGGGATGATAGCAGCTCCTACGGTTGAAGCAGCAGGCGGATTGTTGCAGGAAACAAGCGACAGTGCGCCCATACCCGTATACAACTACGGCTACGGCTGGTTTAATACAGAAGAATACACCTCCGAGGATGAGAACGTATTTAAAAACGTTAAAATCTCTCCCCTGTCCACTTTCTCGATTGACACAGATACCGCCTCGTACAGCAATCTCAGAAGATATGTGCTTAATTTGGGAATGCTTGCTCCTAACGGCGCTATACGCACCGAAGAACTGATTAACTACTTTGATTATGATAATCCGCTTCCGACTGACGGCACACCCTTCTCTGTCTCCGCCGAAACGGCTCAGTGTCCGTGGAACAGTGAGCATCTTCTGACAAAAATAGCGGTTCAGGGTGATGAGCTGACTGAAAAACAGCCGTCAAATCTTGTATTTCTGCTTGATGTTTCAGGTTCAATGTATACTATAGAAAAGCTTCCTCTTGTGAAAAAATCATTAAAACTGCTTCTGAACGAGCTTGATGAAAATGACAAAGTATCTATTGTGACATACGCTTCGGGCACAGGAGTTGCTCTTGAAAGTACGCCGATTTCTCAAAAAGACAAAATTATTGAAGCTCTTGACGCTCTGACAGCCGGCGGAGGCACAAGCGGCGCGGCGGGGATTGACCTTGCTTACGCGCAGGCTGAAAAATCATTTATTGAAGGTAATAACCGTATAATTCTATGTACAGACGGCGATTTCAATATAGGACAGTCCTCTACAGGAGAGCTTGAGAAGCTTATCACTGAAAAGCGTGATAAGGGTATTTTCCTGACAGTGCTCGGATTTGGTATGGGTAATTACAAAGACAACCGTATGGAGACGCTTGCTGACAAGGGTAACGGCAATTATGCGTATATTGATAACGAGCGGGAAGCAAAGCGGATATTTGTGGACGAAATGCCAAAAACACTGTTCACGATAGCGAAAGACGTCAAAATACAGACGGAGTTTAATCCTGACACAGTAAAGGAATACCGTCTTATCGGCTATGAAAATCGCGTAATGAACAACGATGATTTTGAAAACGACAAAAAAGACGCCGGCGAATTGGGAAGCGGCGCGTCTGTGACGGCGTTTTATGAAATAGTTCCCGCGGACGGCAGCGATACCGCTCCTCTTAAATATCAGACATCTGTAACAACTGATAATTTTGACGAGCTTATGACTGTAAAGATACGATATAAAGAACCTGACGGCACGGAAAGCAAACTGATTGAAATGCCTGTAAACAATGACATAACAGGCACACCAAGCACAGACTTTAATTTTGCCGCCTCGCTCGCGGAGCTGAGTATGATTTTAAATAATTCAGAATATAAAGGGACAGCCGATATAGAAAGTGTTCTGTCTCTTGCCAAAGACGGAATAGGCGAAGATAAGTTTGGTTTCAGGACAGAGCTTCTGCACATTGTTGACTTAATCAAATATATTCAGGAACATTCTGACATATCGGCAGATTTTCAAATCAGCTATTGAAATTACTCTAAATTCGTGTTATAATGCAATTAATACGAATATGGAGGTAGGTACATATGAATAAAAAAATAATTGCTATGTCTCTCGCCGCAGTATCCGCGGTATCTATTTTCACAGCGGCGCTGGCGGACGATACAATAAAGGTTCTTGTGAATAATAATCAGGTTAAATTTGCGGAGCTTGATCCGTTTATCGAAAATGAGCGCACACTTGTTCCTATGCGCGAAATATTTGAGGCACTCGGCGCGGAAGTCGCATGGGACGGCGAAACAAAAACTATTGTTTCATATGATCCTGTAAGCGATGTCAGCATAACAATGCAGATCGGCGCAAATCAAATGTTTGTGGGAGAAAAAGCGGTTACGCTTGATGTGCCCGCAAAAATTGAAGGATCGTCAACGGTTGTTCCTATAAGAGCGATTGCCGAGGGTATGAACAGTGATGTTAAATGGGATAACGATACGCGCACAGTAACGGTTGAAAAGGAAATCAGCGCAAAACAATAACTTGAAAAGTAATGAACAAAAAAACGGCAGTATATAATCTGCCGTTTTTGTTTTTATAATATATGTGCATACTGTTAGCACATTACACAAGTTTTTTTGTTTTCCATTTTCCCGAATAGTAGCGGATTAAAGGCACGGTCGCTCCGGCTGCCCATGCGAGTGGCGTGGCAATCCATATCCCTGTTGAACCGAAATAATTAACAAGAATATACGCGAACACTATTCTTCCAACAAGCTCTGTCACTCCCGATACTGCGGATGTGTTTACATCTCCCGCGCCGCGCAGCAAATTTAAGTAGCTGCGCATAACCGCGGCTACAATATATGCCACGCATACAACCATCAGATACTTGCTTCCTATACTGATTGCTTCAAAAGCCTCATTTTTATCCAGAAATAAGCCGAGCAGCTGATTACGAAATATAAGAATAACAAGCGCGAGAAACGCGCATATGCCTGTCAGTGAAATAAGCGTCTGATAAAGTCCTTTTTTCATTCTTTCAATATTACCCGCGCCCATGTTCTGTCCGGCAAATACCGACAGCGCCGTACCGATTGAAATAATCGGAGCTATTGCAATTGAATCAATCTTTGTAGCGGCCGTATACCCCGCCATTGTCATAGCTCCAAAGGAATTTACAAGCCGCTGTACACTCATTGTTCCAAAAGTGATGAGACAGCTTTCCAGCGCGGCCGGAACACCTGTCTGAAATATTCTTCTGACAGACTGTCTTGAAGTCCGAAAAGTTATTCCTCCGAGATTAAGCTGCTCGCGGTACCTTATAATATGCACAACACAAAATACCGCGCTTACAGTTTGAGCTATTACTGTCGCGGCGGCGGCTCCGGCTACGCCTGTTTTGAATACTACAACAAAAAGCAGGTCTAATCCCACGTTGATAAGAGAAGATATTATCAGCGCGTAAAGCGGCGTCCGACTGTCTCCGAGATTACGCAGTATGGCCCCCGCCGAGTTATACATTGCGGTACAAATAGTAAACGCAAAAATTATATGAACATATCTTACCGCCTCGTCAACAACGTCTTTCGGCGTGCTCAGAAGCAAAAGTATCGGCCGCGCGAAAACAATACCGGCAAGAGAAGTTACAACAGAAAGAATTGCCACTATGTACACAAGACCCGTAACTGTTTTTCTCATTTCACTGTAATTTCTTGATCCGAAGCATTGTGAAATGATAATTCCAGCGCCGTTTGTCAGTCCCATCATAAGACATATCATAACGGAAATAATTGTGCCTGTAGAACCTACGGCGGCAAGGGACTGTGCGCCGACAAATTTGCCGACTACCGCCGCGTCCACAAAATTATATACCTGCTGAAATATATTGCCTATAAGCATAGGCACGGAAAAAGATAATATTAGTTTAAGAGGATTGCCCCTCGTCATATCGTAAAACACTATAAATTTCTCCTTTTGCTTTTAACTTTAACATTTATTGCATAGAGGTTATTATAGCACATTATCATATAATGTCAATTGAAATTTTGAATTTTTACAAATTAATTTTTCGCGGATATCAAAAACACTTTCCTAATATAAAGAACACCGTTTTCCTAATTGTTTTCGCCATTATAAATTAAGTTGTATTATAAACCAATAGATGTTACACTATCCGTAATTGTGATACTCGATAAGCTTTCATCAACATTTGTAAAAGAACGCCATAAGCTGACAACTTAAAATATCGCTATTGAAAAAAAATTACCAATGTGATATAATATATTTACTTTTTCAAAGAGAAAAATAAGGCACATATATTAAGTAACAAACCCAACGGTGAAAAACGCTGTAAATCAGTTTTAGCAAAATTTAATTGAGCAAATGGCGTAAAAATGGTGTAAATTACACTGTTAAAACGCCTGAAACTATACAAAACAAAGGAGATATGAGAAAAGATGAAATTAGGAATTGTAGGATTGCCGAATGTCGGCAAATCAACCCTATTTAATGCCATAACACAGGCAGGAGCAGAATCGGCCAACTATCCGTTTTGTACTATTGAGCCGAATGTCGGCATCGTTGACGTGCCAGACGAGCGTTTGGACAAGCTCGCTGAAATGTATAGCCCTAAAAAAGTCACTCACGCGTATATTGAATTTGTCGATATTGCGGGACTTGTAAAAGGCGCTTCAAAGGGTGAGGGTCTCGGCAACAAATTTCTTTCACATATACGCGAGGTTGACGCCATTGTCCATGTTGTGCGCTGTTTTGAAGATACCAACATCACTCATGTAGACGGCTCTATTGATCCTATACGGGACATTGAAACAATCAGTCTTGAGCTTATCTTCTCCGATGTTGAAATGATAGACAGACGCATTGACCGTACAAAAAAAGCCATGAAAGGCGACAAGTCGCTCGCTTCGGAGCTTGCGCTCTTAGAACGCGTAAAAACAGCGCTTGAAGACGGAATACCTGCAAGAAGCCTTGATTATACAGATGACGAAATGGTTATTATGAAGGAAATTGCCCTGATTTCCATGAAACCCGTAATTTATGCGGCTAATGTCGCCGAGGATGATTTCTCAAAAGGTATTGAAAATAACGAATATGTCAGCCGCGTAAAAGAACTGGCAGAAAAGGAAGGCTCGCAGGTAATGCCCGTAAGCGCGAGAATAGAAGAAGAAATAGCACAGCTTGACGGCGAGGAAAAACAAATGTTCCTTGAAGAGCTTAACATGAGTGAATCGGGTCTGGACAGGCTTATCAAAGCAAGCTATACTCTTCTCGGGCTTATCAGCTACCTCACAGCGGGCGAGCCGGAAGTACGGGCATGGACAATAACAAAAGGCACAAAAGCCCCGCAGGCGGCAGGTAAAATCCATACTGATTTTGAACGCGGCTTTATCCGCGCGGAAGTCGTGCATTATGACGATCTTATGACATGCGGCTCTATGACCGCCGCAAAAGAAAAAGGCCTTGTGCGCAGCGAGGGAAAAGAATATATTATGAAGGACGGAGACATAGTTCTGTTCAGATTTAATGTTTAATGAGGTAATACCTATGAGTAACATAATTAGTATTATTGTCCCTTGCTATAATGAAGAAGATGCTATTCCCTGCTTCTATGACGCTATAACCGATCAGTCGAAAAATATGAAAACAAAATATGATATTGATTTTGAATATATTTTTATTGACGACGGTTCACGGGACAACACTCTTAATATAATTAAATCATACGCCGATCATGATAACCGCGTAAAATACATCTCTTTTTCACGCAATTTCGGCAAAGAAGCGGCTATGTACGCCGGACTGGAATATGCGATCGGAGATTATATTGCCATTATGGACGCGGATCTGCAGGATCCTCCGTATATGCTTTCATCCATGTATGAAAGCATAGTAAAAGACGGCTGCGACTGCGCCGCCACCCGGCGCGTAACACGCAAAGGCGAGCCTCCGGTACGCTCCTTTTTTGCGCGCTGCTTTTACAAGCTTATCAACAAAATATCAAACGCCGACATAGTCGACGGGGCGCGTGATTATCGTCTGATGACACGTCAGATGGTAGACGCGATAATTGATATGAAGGAATACAACCGTTTTTCAAAGGGTATATTCGGCTGGGTCGGCTTTAAAACAAAATGGCTTGAATTTGAGAATACCGAACGTGTTGCCGGAGAGACAAAATGGTCCTTCCGGAAGCTGTTCCTTTATTCGCTGGACGGAATAATCGCTTTTTCAACAATGCCTCTCGCAATTGCGTCAGTTATAGGTATGCTGTTCTGCATTATGGCTTTTATCCTTATATTAATAATGATATCCAAAACGCTGATATTCGGTGATCCTGTCGCCGGATATCCGTCGCTTGTATGTATAATCTTCCTTGTGTCAGGTATACAGACTTTCTGTGTCGGTATAGTTGGTCAATACCTTGCAAAAACATATCTTGAAACTAAAAAACGCCCGATTTATATAGTGCGTGAAAGTAACAAAGGGGGAAATACTAAATGATTATTTCAATTATATCAAGTATAATAATATGGAGCGCCGTGCTTGTCTTAATATTAAGAATTATTTATAAATCAGGCGTGGTTATACCAAATAACAAATATACAGCTGTTTTGCTGTCTGACAAGCCGCTTGGACAAAACTACAGCAGCACAACAACAAAAGAGCTGCTTGCTGTATTTGCTCTTGCTTTTGCTTTTCGTGTTCTTGTATTCATTTTATCACTGTGCACCATTTATATGTTCAATGATAATATACACAATGTAAACGACATTTTAGACCAGTATATGAAATGGGACGCAAATAACTATATACGAATTGCAACGGGCGGATATACTTATCACACTGAAAACGGCAATTTTACTACTCTCGCATTTTTTCCTCTTTATCCCTGGCTTATAAAACTTTTTAGTTTTATATTCAGAGATTTACGAATAAGCGCAATGATACTTTCATTCATACTCTATTCTGCTTCATGCGTTTTCCTTTATAAATTATTTACAATTGACTATAACAAGAATACGGCTGTACGGGCAATAGTCTATATGTCGGTTTTCCCTCATGCATTGTTTTTCGGAACAATGATGAATGAAAGCATGCTTTTATTTACCTCCGCAGCAACACTTTATTATATAAGAAAACACAAGTGGCAGCTTGCCAGTATCTTCGGCGCTCTTGCCGCCTTATCAAGAATGGCCGGAATACTGCTTGCTGTTCCCGCGGCAATTGAATGGCTTGAAGAATACAGAATACTTGAAAAACTTAAAAACAAACAATTTAAAAGCGTATGGGAACTTTTTTACCGCAAAGGATTATGGATATTTTTAATGCTGACCGGTACAGGAATATATCTTTTCTGTAATTATAAGATCACAGGCGACTGGCTTAAATTTCTCGAATATCAGAACACAATATGGAATAATGGTTCATGTTATTTTGGAAAGGGTATAGCTCTTATTTTCAACAACGCGTTTTCCAATGATTTTTCAAATAAATTCGCTTTATGGATTCCCGAGGCGGCGTCAATATTGTTCGTTGTAATAATGCTTATCTATGGTTTGAGACGAAACAGAAATATGTACAGCGCATTTCTTGTCGTATATATCATCATCAATACAGGATTTAAATGGCCTATAAGTGTCGCGAGATATATGACCTGCGCAATTCCCGCATTTTTGTTCCTTTCTGATTTTTCAGAACGTCATAAATGGACAGAACCGGTTATTACCGCTGTCATGGCAATAGGACTGGGAATATATCTTACAGGTTACCTGACATGGAAACAAATTTTATAAAGCGGAGGTAAACAATGAATAATAAAAACAGTTCTAAATCATTAAACGCAAAAACATTTGATTTTAACATAATATTATTATGTCTTTGCGTCACCGCGGTATTATTTATTATCTGGACTTTTACCGGCCAGTGGCCGTGGAAAGGCCAGCCGTACAATTCGTATATTTTGCAGGTACAGTCATGGCTGGAAGGCAGACTTGATCTGGGACAGAATTATTCCCACTTAGAGCTGGCAATTTTCGATGGCAAATATTTTGTAAGTTTTCCGCCGTTTCCATCATATGTTATGCTTCCGTTTGTGCTTATCGGATGGGATGCCTGCGACAGCATGATCGCTTTTGCGGCTTCGCTTGCGGGCGCGGTATATGCCTATAAAATACTCAGACATTTCAATATTGAAAGCAACAAATCAATATTTTTCACCCTGTTTCTGACAGTAGGCTCAAACTGGCTCATGACCTCTCAAAATGCGTGGGTATGGTTTATAGCGCAAAACATGGCGTTTACGCTCAGTCTTATGGCTATATACTATGCGCTTAAAAACAAAGCGGGCTTGTCTCTTTCCTTCTGGGCATGCGCTGTCGGATGCCGTCCCATGCAAATACTGTATATTCCTGTAATTATATATATTTTATATAAAAAACACATGACAGAAAATCCCAAAGATAAATTAATTGATATTGTAAAGAAAAAATATCTATGTCTTATCGCGCCGTGCATTATCGCATTGTCATATATGATATTAAATTATATGCGCTTCGGCAGCATTACGGAATTCGGGCATAATTATTTACCTGAATTTATGCGCGTTGAAGAGGGACAGTTCAACATATGTTATATACCAAAAAATCTTTACTCGCTTATCAGACTCCCGGGTATATCCAATGGTAAACTAAACTATCCCGCAGGCGATGGTATGTGTGTATTTATGATAAGTCCGATATTAATATCATATATTATTTATCTAATTCGTTCGGTAATTAAAAAAGACAGATATGATAATATAAATATTATCATATCTTCAATAACTGTTATTGAAGTTTTACTTATAACAGCCCACAAAACAATGGGAGGCGCTCATTTCGGGAACAGATATATGAATGATATACTTCCAGTTATATTTCTGGGTTTAGCATCGCTTTTACCCCAAAAAAGTAAATTATCCGTAATTCATTATCCGCTGTTTTTCATGGGATTTGCTTTGAATTTAATTGGCTGTACAAACTTCTTTACCTGAGATATCATTTACAACATATAAACAAAAAATTACGAGGTGATTAAATTGCTGGGAATTGTTTACTATCTGATGTTTTTACTCATAGGAGTTATCTATAGTATGCTGATATTCCGTGAAAAAGAGCTTTATTTTAAAATATGGTCGGGAGGACTTATCGGAAATCTCGCGCTCATGTGTGGAATTATTCCGATAGGATTTATTTTCGGATTTTCACTTATAGCACACATTATATTATTGGTTCTGTTTATTGCTCCTATAATATTTCTGTATGTCTCAGGACGTATAGAAAAGGATTTTTATAAACAGCTTGTACAGAAACCGGAAAAAAATCCGGCAATGACTAACACAATATTTATTACGCTTATTTTACCGATAACAATTATTATGTGGGCGCTTCTTACAAATCATATACTTGCTCCGTATGCTGACGGCGCGGTAGCGTCAGGTCAGTCTACTTATGGTGATCTCGCCATGCATATGGGTATAATAACAAGCGTTGCTGACAGAGGTGTTTTCCCGCCCCAGCATAACCTTCTCGACGGTTTCCGGCTGGGATATCCGTTTTTGGTTGACACTCTTTCTTCAAGTCTGTATTTACTTAAGACTGGCTTGCGAACCGCCATACTTCTTCCAAGCTATACGCTCTGTCTGCTTCTTACTATGGGCTTTTATTTCCTCGCTCATAAGCTTACGGGGAAAAGAAACGCTTCGGTACTCGCGACAGTGTTCTTCTTTATCGGAGGAGGCTTTGGCTTTGCTTATTTCTTTGAAGGAGCAAAAGCGGATCCCGCTTCTTTTACAAAAATCTTTACAGAATATTATCAGACTCCCACAAATTACAATGAGGAAAATATACGGTGGGCGAATTCAATTTGCGATATGATTATACCTCAGCGAACAACTATGGCGGGCTGGACATATTTCCCGTTTGCCCTTTATCTTTTGCTTGACGCGTTGAAAACAAAAGAAAAACGCATATTCATAATTCTCGGAATAGTTGCGGGCTGTATGCCGATGATTCATACCCATTCATTCATGGGCGTTGGAATTATATCCGCCGTTGTATTTATATACGACTTGACTGTTTCTCATGATAAGGCAAAGGATTTTAAACTATGGATGATCTACGCCCTAATAGCCGTCGCGCTTTCTGTGCCTCAGCTATTTTTATGGACATTCTCTCAGGCTGGTATGGAAGGATTTGTGAAATTCAAATTCAACTGGGTAAACAATGATGATCCATATCTATGGTTCTGGCTGAAGAACTGGGGTATAGCAGCGCTGTTCGCGGCTCCGGCTGTAATGTATACATCCAAAAGAAATAAAATTATTCTGCTTGGCGGCGCTGTAATATTTGCTCTTGCGGAATTAGTATTATTCCAGCCTAACGAATATGATAACAACAAGCTGTTTTTCCTTTCGTATATGCTCATATTAATTGTAATCAGCGAATATCTGACTATGCTTTTTGAAAAATTTAAAAATGTTAAAGGCAGATATTATTTTGCGGTTATTATTATCATTGCGGCTACTCTTTCAGGAGCTCTGACAATAGGACGCGAATATCATTCGGGAGCCATATACCAGACATTTTCAAAAGCCGATATAGAATACGCTGAATATATCGAGGATAATACCGAGAAAGACGCTGTCTTTGCTTCATATTACAATCATCTTAATCCCACAGCGGTTCTTGCCGGAAGACAAATGTTTTACGGCGGTGACCTATGGATATATTCCCACGGTTACGGTAAAATCGCAGCTGAGAGAAAGAATGTTTTGGCTGATCTGTATAACGCACCAAACACTGACCAATTAAAGCAGACAGCTGATAAATATAATATAGATTATATAGTCTTAAGCGGCAATGAGCAATCTAATATGACGGTTAATCTTTCAGCCTTTGAAACATTAGAAAAAGTATATGATAAAGATAATATAAAACTTTATAAAGTAAATTAATGATAAAAAGGACTGCTCATTTTACAACAGTGGGCAGTCCTTTTTATACCGAATTTTTCAGCATTTTCCCGCGCTTTTACAAACTCCCGCTATAGGACATACAGCGCATTTGGGCCTGCGTGCGGTACACACAGCGCGTCCGTGAGCAACAAACTGGTGACACATACGCAGCTGATAATCAGGCGGTACTATTTTTTTCAAATCCATTTCTACCTTAGTCGGATCATCATTAACAGTCAGACCTATTCTTTTTGCTATTCGTTTACAGTGTGTATCCACCACCACAGCCGGCTTGCCGAATATATCCCCGAGAACCAGATTAGCCGTTTTTCGTCCTGTTCCCGCAAGACTTGTCAAATCCTCCATTGTATCAGGTACTTCTCCTCCGTACACATCTATAAGACGCTTACAGCAAAGAATTATATTTTTAGCCTTGTTTCTGTAAAAACCCGCCGACTTTATATCCTCGCACAATTCCCCGTAATCTGCCGCGGCAAAATCCTCCACACTTTTGTATTTTTTAAACAGTGTCTCTGTTACGATATTCACACGCGCGTCAGTACACTGCGCTGAAAGCTGTGTAGCGATAAGCATTTCTACCGGTGTTGTATAATTAAGCGAGCATTTTA
>CAJTPP010000042.1:19271-22656 GCA_910578235.1 uncultured Clostridia bacterium
TCGTCCAAAAGCTCTCTGATTTTCTCTACCCGTTCTTTTTTAGTCAAAAAAATCCCTCCTTGTCATCAATTACATATATTATACAATTTTTCCCGAAAATTTGCAACAAAAGACTTGCGCTTTTTCTCAAAAAATTATATAATAGATTTATATTACAATTTTTTATGGAAAGGAATTTTAGAAATGGAAAAATATGAGAAAATGAAGTCATTTGACGCTGAAATTTACGCCGCTATTCAGGACGAAACAAATCGTCAGCAAAATAAAATCGAGCTTATAGCCTCGGAAAATTTTGTTTCCGAAAGAGTTATGGAAGCAAACGGATCACCACTTACAAATAAATATGCGGAAGGATATCCGGGCAAACGTTATTACGGCGGATGCGAGCATGTGGATGTTGTCGAAAATCTCGCTATAGAGAGAGCCAAGGAACTTTTTGGAGCAAGCTATGCCAATGTGCAGCCCCATTCGGGAGCTCAGGCTAATATGGCTGTTTTCTTTGCCCTGCTGACACCCGGTGACACAGTTCTTTCAATGAGCCTTGCACACGGCGGACATCTGAGTCACGGCTCGCCTGTCAATATGTCGGGTAAATACTTCAACATCGTACCATACGGCGTCACAGAGGATACCAATACAATAGATTATGATGAAGTAAGACGCATTGCGCTTGAATGTAAACCAAAACTTATACTTGCCGGCGCTTCGGCTTATCCAAGAGAAATAGATTTCGCAAAATTCGCAGAGATCGCCAGCGAGGTGGGAGCATACTTCATGGTTGATATGGCTCATATCGCGGGTCTTGTAGCGGCCGGCTGCCACCAGTCTCCAATGCCGTATGCGGATGTTGTCACAACTACCACTCACAAAACACTGAGAGGCCCCAGAGGCGGTCTTATCCTTACAAACAATGAAGAACTTGCAAAAAAAATCAACAAGGCTATATTCCCGGGTATTCAGGGCGGTCCTCTTATGCACACTATTGCCGCAAAGGCTGTTTGCTTTAAAGAGGCTCTTGATCCGAGCTTTAAAGAATACGCGGAGCAGGTTGTCAAAAACGCGTCGGTACTTGCCGATACACTCATGAGCGAAGGCTTTCGTCTGGTTTCAGGCGGCACAGACAATCATCTGATGCTTGTCGATCTTACAGCAATGGACGTCACAGGCAAGGACGCCGAAAAAATGCTTGACGAGGTTGGTATAACCGTCAATAAAAACGCTATCCCATTTGACACTAAAAGCCCGTTTATTACAAGCGGTATCAGAATAGGAACTCCCGCTTCAACGTCACGCGGATTTAAGGAAGATGATATGATTGAAGTAGGAAAACTTATCGCTCTGACCATAAAAGATTTCGAGGGCAGTAAGAATGAGGTTAAAACAAGAGTTAAGGCTCTTTGTGACAAATATCCTCTATATAAATAATTTATACGGTACAGCGGATTTTGAGTTTTTTTCAAAATCCGCTTTTTTTCTCTTGACAAACAAATGAATTTATGATAATATATAAAAGCTGTATGGCTCGTTGGTCAAGCGGTTAAGACTCCGGCCTCTCACGCCGGCAACGCGGGTTCGATTCCCGCACGAGTCACCATATACAAAAACCGTGTAGATACTTGAAAATCAAGTGTTTACACGGTTTTTATTTTATCCGATATATAGAACAGTAAATATTTTGTTATCCTATTTTTAGAAAACTGTAACATACTATAAATTGTATATAATATTAATTCATGATATGATATAACTTAATATATTATCGGAGGATAAGCAATGGCAAAAAAACAAATCACATATCAGGTCAGTATGGACAAAATACGGGAGTTTGTTTCACAGGACAGGAAACGCTTTTTCCGCAAACCCGATTTTTCAAGGCTGCGTGATCCGGCATATAAAAAATACCTGATAAGACGTACAATTATATACATTTTTTTAGCCTTTTTTGTGACAGCGTTTATGCTTCTTCTGTCAGCCTCAACAAGCCCGTTATACACGGATTACTGCGATGGTGACTCCAGTATTTTTATGCTTATCGGCAAAGCTATATCAATGGGTAAAAATGTGTATACCGATTACTTTGACCACAAGGGGCCTATACTTTTTTATATTAACGCTCTTGGCTATATGATTACAGGCACAAAAACAGGAGTATTTATTATACAATGCTTTATGATGTGGCTCACATCTGTTTTTATGTATAAAACAGCGCGTATTTTTACAAAAACCTTCCGATCGCTTATATGCGTTATTTTTTCCCTGCTCGCCTTTGCTTCAACTATAAGCGACGGTAACCTGAGCGAGGAGTATTGTCTGCTGTTTTGTATGATACCCATTTATCTTTCAATTAAGCATATCACAAAAAATGCGGATGCTCCGCACAGAAGATGTTATATGTTCATATACGGCGTATGCTTTGCTGTGTGCGCCTTTATACGCATAAACAATGGTATTATGATCGGCGGTATTGTGCTTGTAACACTTGTTACAGACTTTACAAACGATCACGCATACGCGTCACTGAAAAATCTGTTGTTCTTTATGCTTGGAATAGCCGCGGTCTTTGCGCCTATTTGCCTTTTCTTCCTTATAAAAGGCACACTTTCAGATATGATTTTCGCAACTTTCACTTTTAATCTGCTTTACGCGTCAGAAGGCTCTGCCGAAAAAACAGGCTCCGCGGTCACTCTGCTCCTGCAATGGGCGCTGCCCGTACTGGTTCTTATATTTATAACAACGGTATTTTCCAAAAGACTTAATCCGAGAATTGCGTCGCTCATTACAACTATCTCTGTTTTTTCACTGATACCAGTGCTTCTCGGTTTCAGCTATACACACTATTACACCTCGTTAATACCGATTATTCTTATTTATACGTCTGTATTTTTCTTTATAGGGTGCAGAAAGATAACATTTTTATCAGTCCTGCTATGTATTGTAATGGCGCTGCCGCTGTACAGTTACTTTATTACGCTTCCTTCTAATGTGCATCATTACGCTAACAAACTTTATAAGCAGAATAACCCGACAGTTTACAAAGATATTCATACAGATATTTATTACAGCGCCACCGAACTTACATCGCATATTCCGGAAAATGAACGTGACAGCGTGTTCGGATACAACATATCGGCGGCGTGGTTTCTACAGACAGGTATTATGCCGTGCTACAGACTGTTTACGCTGCAAGAAAGCTGGTCAGGACATTATCCCGAATTCGGACGTGAAATTAACCAGATGATGCTGGATACACCGCCAAAATGGGTCGTTATCCATAATATTGACATAATAGAAAGCAGACAATTTCTTAATATTATAAACAATAATTATGAGCTTATATCCGAATGTGGATATGATTTACTTTACAGACATAATCCCGCCATATAAT
>CAJTPP010000043.1:0-6770 GCA_910578235.1 uncultured Clostridia bacterium
GCCGACATAATTACCGCCTGTACTCTCAACACTGCCGTAATTCTCACAATTATAAATTATTCCTATTTCGGAAAGTCCCGCAATACCTCCCGCGCAGTCTTTTTTACCGCTCACTTCGCCCTCATTTACGCATGCCTGTAAAACCGCCTTCGTTATATATGTAAAATTAAACGTATCAGGTTTCTCTATATCGTCCTCGGGGTCTTTTGAATACTCAACCGCCATAGCCCCCGCAATACCGCCTATATTCCTATCCGCTTCAATCTTTCCCGCATTACGGCACCGGGCTATTTTACCTTGCTTCGTATTCTCTATATCCTCATCGGAAACGTCAAGAAATCTCTCTGACAGACTCTTTGTACTATCTTTTAATTCATCGACACCGTCTGCCATTAAATTCATAACAACATTAAACTGACTGCTTATTTTGTTTAAATTATCCGTCATACTGTTTCTTTCCACGGAAACTGTATTTTTCATTCCGCTGAGTTCATTTGATATATCCGACAGAGACGCGAACAAATTCCCACTCGCATCATGAAAAGCATCGCTTGTCTTTACAAACTCCATAGTTTTTTCATCAGACAAATCCGAGAGAATTTGTTTCATATCTGTAACAGCGGCTTTTATATCGTCCGCAGCGTCAGACACAGCGGTAACAGCCTCTGACATCTCGTCCTTCGCGTCATTAAAACGGCCGCTCATATCCTGAGCATAATCATCCAGCTTTGTCAGCATATCACTTACAGCGTTCCCCAAGCCCGTAATTCCTGAAGTCACATAAAACATCGCGCTTTCAAGATAATCAAGAGAATATCCTATATTATCAGTCATAGAGCGAAATTCCGAAAAGTCAACAGATGTGTTTTGTATAATAGTATCAATACTTTTAACTACCGCCTGCATTGCGGATATACTTTTTAAGATGTTTTCTCTTATTGACGCAATATTTTTCAGTATCTCCTGCGCGTTATCTGCTATATTCTGAATATTGCCGTCCTTTAATACTGTCTCTATTTTTTCAAGCGAGCTTTTGATTTCCGTTTTAGCGCTTATCATATCTTTAACCGCTGATGATAATGCTGACAGAGCGCTTTTTATCTGTGCCGTATTATTCGCTCTGACAGCCTGACTCAAAGCGTCTGACGCTCTCCTCAGTTTTGCCGCCGCGCTGTTGAAACTGTTCTCCGCCTTTGAAATATTATCCAACGCGGGCTTTATTCTGTCTATTTCCTCACTTATTTCAGGGGCGTAAAGCTCAACGCTATCCAACGCAGACACAAATGTGTCCAGCGCTTTTGACAAGTCCTCACTTCCCTGCTCGGCATTATCAAAAACAGGTATCAGTTTATCAATAGTATCAGATAAAATAGCAGTCTGAACATTTATCTCATCTAAATTATCATCAATAAAATCCGTCCCCTCATCAAGCATGATCCGCGCATTATCCCGGGCGGTCTTTACAAATCCGGAAACCCTGTCAAAATGACGCTCCGTATCATCTCCAAATCCTTCTGTATCCGATATAAAATCACTCACCATTTCATGGAGAATATCAAGCTCCTGACGTATATCCTCCATTTTCCCTTCCGGAGCGTCCAGTATCATATATGGTTCCACCTGTCCCGCGATACCGCCGACATCCTTTCTGCCCTGTACAAATCCGCTGTTTTCACAGCTCAGCATATATCCTGACTGTCTGCCCGCAATACCGCCTACATTATAGCCTATATGCTTGTAACCCACGCTTGCCCTATTCTCACAGCCCTGCACGACACCGGAGGTATAGCCGGCAATGCCTCCGGTATCGCTGTGTCCCAGAATGTTTTTCTCCTCATTGTCTCTGCCATCCTCCTTTTCGTTTTTATAATTATCAACTAACGCTCCCGCGTCAGTATCAATATCGGATATATCCCTTTTCTTTTCCTCGTACATTGTATTTACTTCGGCATTGTTTACAGAGCTTAAAATCAGTCCCGCATTTTCACCCGCAATACCGCCCGTAAAGCTTTCACCGCTTACATTTCCGTAAGAATAGCAGGAAATAATCTGACCGCTGTATGTATTTCTTCCGGCTATACCTCCTATACTTTTCTCTCCTTTTACACTCCCGTCAAAACTGCACCGTTCTATGATACCCGAATTTTCACCTGCTATTCCCCCCGCCACACTCTTTGAGCCTCCGGGTATAATCTGCGCCTCTACCTTTAAATCAGTAATCTTGCCGCTCTTTTGTATATAACGAAATATTCCCATATCAGAGCCGTCAGCCGTCAGCTTTACTCCTGACAGCTTATAACCGTTCCCGTTAAATATACCGCCGAAAGTAGGAACCGGAGTAAAATCTTTATTTCCCATATCAATATCGGCTGTTAACAATATTGTTTTCTTCTGAGACCATGTATCAAGCGTACAATTTTTAGAAAATCTGATAAAATCTTCCGCATTAGAAATTGTTACGGTATCACCGTCAGAAAATACAGGCGCAGTCAGATACATTAATATTGACAGAATGAGAATACCCGCGCAGATTTTATGCTTTCTCATCACGATGCCCCCCTATTCTGATATAATCATTTATATTAAACGATGTCTTTTCTATAATGTAGTCTCCCAGCACCAGAAGCTGCGGCAATATCCCCATAACAAGCACAATAGAAATGATCGTGCCGCGGCCGAGACAAATTCCTATAGATGAAATTGCCGGCTCAGACGACAGAAACCCTATTGCTATTCCCGCGAACGCAAGTATGGTACCTGAAGTGAAAATAGTCGGAAAAGCTAAATCCAAAGATTTTTTAACAGCCTCAAACTTATTCATTTCCCGCCTGAATTCAGTATATCTATTGGTGATTACTATAGCGTAATCTATATTCGCGCCCATCTGAATTGAGCTTACAACAAGATAACTCAGGAAAAACAGCGGTTTATTCTGAATGGTAGGAAACGAGAAATTCAGCCATATACTTCCCTGAATAACTAAAATCAGTATAATAGGTATTCCCGCGGATTGAAATGTAAAGAACAAAACAATCAGCACAAACAAAATCGAAAGAATACTTATCATAAGATTATCCTTGCCGAATGTTGCGGACAGATCAAAATCACTTGTAGAATTGCCCACAAGCATAACATCATCTCCGTAATACTTCTGAGCGCATTCACGCACCGTGTCCAAAAACGCAAAAGTTTCCTCACTTTCCTCCGGTATATTCAAATTCATTACAAGACGAGTATGCGCATCGCTCCGAAGCTGATCCCTTCCGTCTATAAGCATATCATTCAACTCGTCAAGCTTTTCCTGAGCGTCGTCGTCAAGAGCGACATACCCTTCGTCCACCGCGTCATATACAAAATCAAACATATCTATCAGCGCGATTTTATAATCCTCTATTCCTCCGATAATTCTTCCATAGCTTTCATCCTCCGCGGCATAAGCCGAATATATCAGCCGAACCATTTCAATATCAATATCCGTAAGCTCGGAAAATTCACGCGGCGTAAGCCTGTCACCTATAGAATATCCGTCAATAGCTTCTACCGCCGCCAGTCCCGTAACGCTGTCAACCTCCCGGTACTGCTCCAATTCCGACAAAAGCGACTGTTCCTTTTCATAATCTCCCGACGGTACCAGTACCGCCAGCACATTGGACGTGCTGAACGTATCCCTTATCATTTCTCTCGCAATCTGCGCCTCATTTTTTGATATTGTCGAAAGATTGGTCTGACTGTAGGCATAAGGACAATGATTTGACAGAAAAAACGCTCCGGCCACAAAGGCCGCAAAAATACATGGCGTAATAAATCGCACCCTTATAACCGCATTGCTCCACGCCGTAATTTTCGGAACAAAATTCTTATGATGCGTTTTATCTATAAGACTCGAAAATGACATCAAAAGTCCCGGCATAAGCGTGAATACTGTTATAATGCTTATAATAATCGCCTTTATAAGCACAATACTCATATCAAAGCCTATCTGAAATTTCATAAAGCTCATTGCAGCCAGTCCCGAAAGCGTGGTTAGACAGCTTCCCGATATCTCTGGAATAGCCTTGCACAAAGCTGTAATAACCGCTTCCCTGGCGTTTTTATCTTCTCTTTCCTCTGTGTATCTGTGACAAAGAATAATAGCATAGTCAATCGCGAGCGCAAGCTGCAAAACTACCGCGATGGAATTAGAAATAAAAGATATTGTTTCGAACATGTAATTTGTGCCTTTATTCAGTATTGCCGCCATACCGAAAGTTAAAATCTGCACAGGCACCTCCATATATGTACGTGACGTAAAAAGCAGCACCGACAAAATTATCACGCACGCGATAATCATGACAAGGTTCATTTCTTTTTCGGTTGTCTCAGCGCTTGTATTGCCAAGCGTTGCTGAAACATACACATCGTAATCCTTTGTTTTATCCTCTATTTCCCTTAGCGCGCTCTCACATATCTCATCGTCAGACTCACCGTCAAATGTTATAGAAAACAGCGCTGACGCGTTTGTATAATGACTTGTTGTATCGTCAAAGGCAATCTCTTTGACGCCCTCAATCTCCTCAAGCTCTCCGCAGAGACTTTCAGCGTCCGCAAACGCTATGTTGTCTATCATAATATCCGCCGTAGCATAGGTTATAAACTCATCCTCCATAAGAGTAAGTCCCTGGCGTGTCTCAGTTTCCTCCGACAGATAGTCGGTTATATTGTTGTTTACAGATACCCATTTTGATGAAAATATACTGAATACGGCAAGAAGAATATATATAAGATAAATGCCCTTACGTTTATCAACAATAAACGCGGCGACTTTTTCCAGCATTGCCGGCTTATTTTCACTCATCAAATCCCTCCCGAATTAATTATTGACAATTGTTGATTAAGCGATTATAATACATTATATATACTATAGTCTGATAATACAATATGCAAACTTCCGTATTTTGACTATTAATCAACACTTATACTTAAAACTGTTAATTTTAGGAGGAAAAATTATGGCACTATCTGAGGACAGACGGATAAGAAAAACAAAAAAGGCCATGACAAACGCATTGGCCTCGCTGCTTCTGGAAAAACCGCTCAAAAACATAAGCGTCAGAGAAATTGCCGAGCTTGCCGACATAAACCGAGGAACCTTTTATCTGCACTACCGGGATGTATATGATATGGTGGAGCAGCTTCAAAATGAAATTTTTGAAAAATTCAATGATATAGTAGACAGTCATCATATAACAGGCACTTTCAGGCCAAAGCACGGAACAGACGAGCTTTTCCCCATGCTTGTGGAACTTTTCAATCTGCTCTCCGAAAACGCGGGACTCGCAAAAGTACTTATCGGAAAGAACGGTGACGCCGCCTTTGTAGACAAGCTGAAACAAATTATCCGTGAAAAATGCTTCGCTGACATCCAGAAAATATTTAATATTACAGATAACACTGAATTTAACTATTTCTATCATTATATTGTCTCAGGCTGTATAGGTATTTGCAGCTCGTGGCTTATAACGGGCATGAAAGAAACGCCGCCCGAAATGGCGGCGCTTACAGAAAAGCTGATATTAAACGGAGTAAAAATACTGAACTGACATTTCAGTCACAACATTCTCTCCTATTTGATAACGACAGTTTTTATAATCTGACTTTCTACAGGAACATCCTCCATACCCGTTTCCTCAATGGTTTTTGTTTCGGTTTCCGCAATGGAGTCAACATACTCCATACCGCCCGTCACCTTGCCGAAAGCCGCGTATTGTCCGTTCAGCGATGGACTGTCCTTATGCATTATAAAGAACTGGCTTGAAGCAGTATCATTACTGGCCATTGTTCTTGCCATTGAAATTACACCCCTTTTGTGCGGGATAAGATTAAAATATCCGTTTACAATAAACTCTCCTCTGATATTGTTTGCCTTTTTCTGCTGCATATCCGTGTCAAAACCGCCTCCCTGAATCATAAAGCCACTTATAACACGGTGAAAAATAAGCCCGTCATAAAACTTCTGATTTGCGAGCTTTACAAAGTTATTCACTGTTATAGGTGCAATATCGGGATATAGCTCCAAAGTCACCGTACCGCCGCTTTCAAGCTGAATTTCGGCGTTTACGACATTGCCCGTACCGTCGGCATAGCCCTTGTAGGCGTCATAATTTTTATCCATTTCCTGCTCATATGTAAGGAATTTACCCGCCAGACCTTTCTCCACCTCTTTTTTCGGATAGCTTACGCTTACCGTTGATGTCTCCGCCTTCCAGTCCACCTGCGCTCCGAACATTTCAGATATCGCGCGCAGCGGCACCATTGTAAAGTCATTCATGATAACCTCAAAGCAGAGCATCCAATACAGCCGTATCCTCAAGCTCTTTCGATGTAGTCTTAAAAACATGGTCACGGCCTATCCATGTGAAATAAAGGCTCGTTCCGTCCGTAAGAGTTATACCTTTTGTATCTTCGTTCCATGAGACGTCACATCCGAGCGCCTCGCTTACCGCTCTCAGCGGCACAAGAGTTCTGTCATTAACAATAACCGCCGGGGTTTCCGTTTCTATTTTCTGTCCGTTTACGACAATAGAAATATCATCCGCCTTTACAGACGCCATTGAAAATATCGTTGTTAGAGCCATTGACGCCGCAAGGACAAGCTTTAGTTTTTTCATATTTCATTCTCCTTTAATTGTACTACTTATTTTAGTATAGCATATTTTGACAGCAATTTCAACAAAAACTTGCGTAATGGAAATATTTTTATGTACAAAATGTTTTTTTTGTGATATACTTAT
>CAJTPP010000043.1:6874-14028 GCA_910578235.1 uncultured Clostridia bacterium
AACGGCTATCGCCGTAAGCAAATATCGTAAACATCAGAAGTCCGTACGTGAGGAAGAGCTTGCCCTTGCAAACAAGCACGCGTATATTACCGGCGGAGGGCTTTCCGCGCTCGCTTCAGCTCTGTATCTTATACGCGACTGCGGCTTTACGCCGTCGCATGTGCATATCTTTACCGGCGGTGAATATATGCGGGGCAACGAAAAAACAGGTTATATCTGCCGCAGAGGAAAAATTATAAGCAGTATTAACAGCATGAATTTCTTTGAGCTGATGAGCGATGTAAATTCCATTGATATTCCCGACCTGACAGTAGCGGATGAAATTCTTAACATTTACCGCGCAAACCCTTCCATGAGAAATATCACCTTTATAGACGATGATAGCAATGTGATTGACATATCACAAATAAAGCTTGAAAAAGAGCACAGAAAAGCAGTGCTTTCACTCATGCAGCTGAAAAAAGAAAAACTGCAAAGCATTTCACTGTGCGATGCTCTGCCGCATGATTTCTTTGAAACACATTTCTGGAAACTTTTCCGTACAGCATATGATTTCAGCGCTGATTCCAACGCGTTTGAGTTTATAAGCTGTATATCATATATAAACGACATACTGTCAGGAACACTCCCGGGTGATTTTGACCGTCATGAGGAAATAATCGAACCGCTCAGGGCGCATCTTATAAAATGTAATGCGGATTTAAAAGAAAACGCATCCGTTACTGATATTGACTTTAATAACGGCAAAGCGGACGCAATACATTTTACAGACCGCAATATACGCAAAACAGTGTATCTCAACGAAGGGGATATATGCATATTCCCTACTGATGAAATGGCTCAATGCGAAGCCTTTGGCAGCTTTAACGAGTGTGTGCCAAAGACGTTTTCATCTCCGTACGAATTGTGGGAAAAACTTTCTCAGAAGCATCCCGCATTCAAGGATCCTTCCGTATTTTTTGATGAGTTTGACGGAGATATGTCTGTGGAATTTACCGTCACTCTTTCAAACAGCCTTCTGCCCGAACTTATTGACAAAGTGACCTGCGGCGCGCTCGGTACGGACGGCGTTATACTTCTGGATAATTCAAGCTGGAAACTGACAGTCTGCGCCGTTCCGCAGACACATTTTAAAAATCAGGACGATGATACCGTACTCCTTTGGGGAACCGCGTCCCGCTTCAACTGTGACGGCGAATACTGTGAAAAACCTATGACGGAATGCAGCGGATCAGAAATACTGTATGAGCTTATTTCCTGCTTTAATCTTGCCGAGGCATGGGATGACATCAGAAAAACGGTTGTCAATGTTATTCCCTGCCACAGAAAATATGATAAATCATATTTGTCACCGGTTGCGTCAAAGTTGGAAATTATTCCTACAGGCATTGATAATATGGCAGTTTCAGGAGATTTTGCAGACAGCGACAACAGCACCGTATTTGCAGAGGAATATGCTGTAACTACTGCCCGTAACGCTGCGTACAGGCTTATGAACAACCGCAAAAAGGTATATCAGGCAAAGCCATCGTCATGCGCTTATATAAAAAAATTGCTTAAAAGCTTGGTAAGATAACACAAATATAACAAAATATACAAAACCCGGCGGAATACCGCCGGGTTTTATGCTGCATGCAGATAAATGAGAATATATTATTCCATTGCCTGCAAGGCAACCGAATGACCTGTCTTAAATCCGTTTATAAAGCAATGAATATTTTGTCTCTCTGTTTTTGCGCTGTAACTCGCTACAAGCTTGTCAAGCAATATTATTTGATATTCCGTCAGCAATTCACATAAATGCTTATAATACTGATTTGTCTGATTTTTTGCCCGTATATACGCCCTGTCACGTTTCATACTGTTTTCAGACGGCTTAACAGTATTTATGTATATTTCTTCAATCGCGCTCATATTTTCCCCTCCTTTCCCGCATCTTCCGCGCACAAAAAATGCGCTGCCGAAGCAACGCATAAAAATGCATTGCTCCTTTTGCTGCGACACAAAATATGATAATCTACAAAAGAGTATCAAAACAGAGAATGCACTTTTTACAAGTCCACTTTGTAGATTATTTCTATTCATATTTCATGCCGCAAACTCATTTTATCATATTAGATATGATTTGTAAAGTGTTTCCACGCACAAAAAATGTGCCGCGGCATAAACCAAGCGGCACAATAAAAACGCCTGCTTTGTCAAATGCTGCGACACATTTCAACTTTCTAATATATAATTCATTAGGTGTGACAAACAAAGCATACAGCGTTTTTTGCATAACTATACACATTTTAATTATATATTAAGTTGAAATTGTCGCAAAATAAGTATATCACAATATCTGTAATATTGCAAGAAAAATAAACCTTCCCTATTCACATTTCACTCACAAAAAATGTGCCGCGGCATAAACCTTAGCGGCACAATAAAAACGCCTGCTTTGGTAAATGCTGCGACACATTCATAAAACTATTTTTCACAAATATAGTAATGACAAACAAAGCATACAGCGTTTTTTACTTATCTATATACTTATCTGCAAAAAATTTTAAGTTTTATGAATTGTCGCAGAATCAGTATATCATAACAAATGACAATTATCCACCATGTTTGCACAAAAATACGGCTGTATATCATTCAAATGTATAGCCGTATTTTTATCGAAGCGTTAAGCAAGCTTTTTATTAAATATTACTTTCTTCTGCGCTTATCATATTTTCTTCTCTGATTATAGCGTTCACGCTCTTCATAATGTCTGTACTCTTCCGTTTTTCTATGACGTTTTGCCTTGTATGGCTCATCTGCGGATTTTCTGCCGAAATTATCAATCAGTCTTTTTAATATATTGTTATCCGGAATTCTGCCCTTCTTATTCAAATACCACACAATAGCCGCCGCACACAGCATTAGCAAAATCGCAGCCGTCACGATAACTGCCGGCACAGCATTATTCTTTTCAGCATCAGGAGCGTCAGCTCTTTCCGATGGCGGTTCGGTCGGCTCCAGCGACTGTATCGGACCAATCATTTCAACAGGTCCTACGAGCGCGGGACGTCTTGTTGCTCTCGGTATAAATGAAGGCATCAGTTTGTCAGCGTCAGACTGCGGTGACGCGGTCTTGGTAGGCTTCAATGTCCCGGATGGCTTTGACGTGGATTTTGTCGAAGGCTTCACCGTAGCCCGAGGTTTCGACGTAACTTTCGACGAAGGCTTAGTAGTAGTCTTTGGTTTAGCCGTGGCAGTCGCTTTCGGTGTTGGCGTCGGATCTGCCAGTGTTATACTATCCTCAACGGTAAAGTCAAAAAATCTCGCCTTTCCCTGCATTTTACGCAAATGACTTGTAAGAGCGCACAGCGCAATGGAAGTAGCTTCACCATCCGCGTTGTGTCCGTTTGCGGAAAAACCGCCGTTTCGTCCCTGATACGACATAAGACCCTCAAGGGCGGTTCCTTTATTCGCCGTAAAACGATCATCTCCATCGGCGTCAATACCAACCGTGTCCAGCGCAATAATTGCCATGGCAGTGGCCCGAAGCTCGCCCCAGTCGCCGTCTTTAAGCTGCTCGGCAGATAAGTAATCAAGCGCTTTGTGTACCGCAGTCCTCGGGCTGATATCAAATGTATCTCCTGTCTCAATCTGAGTTATTGTATATGATCCGCTCGTCGCAGCATACGGAGTAAGCGCTACTATCGCTGAAGCCGTCGCATAAACGCTTCCGTCAAAACTGCCGTCCGTATTCTGGTGAGACAGTATCCCTACAATTATATCATTCCTGTTCTTCGCCGCCCAGTCAGGCACAGCGTACTGCTTTGAGTCAAGCGTTATGAGCGCCCAAGAATATCCGTTTACACCCTCTTTGTCAATCGGCGCCGCCGCGTCTCTGTAATATGTGCTGTCCGCAATAAGATCTCTGCCGCCGACATTTCTCGGTTCTCCGCCCGAAGCGAGCGTGGCGAGAGCTGTTCTCTGCATATCCGATGCGTCATTTTCCTCGTTGTATCCCGCTGCAACATCATCCAGTCCGAGCAAATATGTGTTGTATTCATATTTTTTACCCATTCTTTTCAGGGCTGTTATATACAGGTTTGAATTATTCGTACCAATACTGTAATGCGGGCTGTCATTTCTGTCCTTCCATTCAATCGCCTTATTCACAGCGTTTTTTAAATCGCTTTCCTTATATTCGGCATTTACATACACGCTAAATGTAGGAAGCAGCATCACCGCGCATAAAGCCGCTATAATCCGTTTCTTCATTTATATAAACCCTTTCTGAATATTAATCAAACATTCTATATCAATTTATTATTATACCACACTTCACCTCCTTTTTTCAACCACTATTTAGTAATAAAATATGTCTTTTTTGTTAATTTTATTGCTTTCATTAAATTTGCCGATAAATTATACTAAAACGTCTGTTATTTTATTGTCTTTTTACTCTGTTTGTGATATTATGATTAATAATGGGTTTTTATTGAACAAAAGGAGAGAGATATAATGAAGAAATTTTTAAGTATGGCGCTGTCAGCCGTCATGCTGTTATCAGCGTACGCGTTGCCTGTACACGCGGCAAACAATGATGAAAAGCCGACCGAAACCGTCAGCTACACATATTCCGCCGGAAACGCGAAAACTTACACACGGGAAATGGAAAAACTCGGCCGCGGTCTTATCGCAATACGCACAAGCGACGGCGTATATCTGAGCTGGCGTCTGCTTGACAGCGAAGACGCAGTTTTCGGCAGTTCTGAAAAAAATGTTTCATTCAATATCTATCGCGGCGATCAGAAAATCGACACTGTTGCAACAAAAACAAATTATACAGACAAAGTCTTTGGTTCCCGCTATTCCGTAGCTCCAGTGATTGACGGCGTTGAAGGCGAAAAATGCACTGATGTATCAGTTACAGATAATAGCTATTTTGATATTGATTTATCACAGCATAAACCCTCTCCCGCTTCACTGCCATCTTACAGAACTGTAAGCAAATGGAACTATTTCACAGACAGTAACGGAGATATCCTCTATAAGAAAGACAGTAACGGAGAATACATACTCGATAACAAAGGCAATAAAATCGCCGTATCATGGAGAGATGAAAATGTCGCATATAGGGATGTGGAATATACAATAGGCGACTGCTCCTGCGGAGATATTGACAACGACGGAGAATATGAAATCATCATAAAATGGGACTGCGGCGCTCAGGATAACTCATTTAACGGTGTCACCGGAAACGTGCTGCTTGACGCGTACAAAATGGACGGAACATTTTTATGGCGCATTGATTTAGGCAAAAACATCAGAGCCGGCGCTCATTATACACAATTCCTTGTATATGACTTTGACGGAGACGGAAAGGCAGAGATAACCTGTAAAACAGCTCCCGGTTCAAAGGACGGCATTGGCCAATATGTTACAAAAGCAAGCCATATTGAAAATATTAAATCCGCAAGCGATGAGATTAATAACACAGACTACAGAGATGATGGAGGATACATTTTAAACGGTGATGAATTTTTCACTATTTTTAACGGTCAAACAGGAGAAGCAATCGATACCATCTATTATCCCAATCAGCGTTTAAACGCAGATGTATGGGGAGATACCTACGGCGGACGCGTTGACAGATTTACGGCTGATGTTGCCTATATGGACGGTGTAAAACCATATGCCGTATATATGCGCGGATACTATATGCGCCAAAACGGCAGAAACAGCGAGCGTCAGGCCGCATGCGCGGTTTCCTTCGACGGCTCACAGTTAAGCTGTGATTACAGTTTTGACACATATGATGTAAACAGCTATAGCTACAAAGCAAATTCCGACAGCTACGATACAAACGGCAATTACAAGGGCGTTAACGGATACAGAGAAAAAAATGAAATTTATGTCGGCCAGGGCAATCACAACTGCACTGTCGCCGATGTGGACAATGACGGAAAAGATGAGGTTATAACAGGCGCTCTGTGCTATGAGCTTGATAATAATATTCTGAAACCAAAATGGTGCACTTTCATGGAACACGGTGACGCTCTGCATATAGGAGACTATGATCCTACACATAAAGGCTTGGAATTCTTTACCGTTCATGAAGATGCAGGTCCCAATACCCAAAGTGACAAAGTTGTTGAAATCAATTTTGGAATGTCCGTCATTGACGCCGAAACAGGCAAAATAATAAAACATTGGACTGCCGCAAAAGACACCGGCAGAGGTATGATGGCAAATGTCGGGGCCGGAGGTTATTATCAGGTTAACGCTGGGAATCAAGTCACCGCGCATATAGCAAACGGCGGATCAGACTTTACTGATATGAAAAGTACGCCGTTCAGTAATAATTTCCGTATATTCTGGGACGGTGATTTATATGACGAATTATTGGACGGTACAAATATAACCTCATGGAACGGCAGATGGATGAATTCTGTTTTTAATTCTGCTGAATATGGATGTGTTTCCATTAACGGAACAAAATCTAACCCGGCACTGCAAGCTGATTTATTTGGCGACTGGCGCGAGGAGATCATATACCCTACTGCGGACAACAATGCTTTAAGAGTATTCACCACTGCCATACCGACAGAATACAAAATGAAAACTCTGATGCACGATCCCGTTTACCGAAGCGGCGTCGCGGCGGAACAGACGGCATATAACCAGCCGCCTCATATAGGCTTTTATATGGACGAGGAAATACTGAAGGGCGGTGTAACTGAAATCAGCATAACGTCTCCGTCAAAAGACAAATATAAAATTGGTGAAAATCTTGATTTGTCAGACTGTACTGTGACAGCATTATATGCCAACGGCACAAGCGAAACAGTTGACATCAAGGGCTGTCAAATCACAGGTCATAATCCATACAAAGACGGCAAACAGACGATTACCGTCACCTATCATGACAAAACTGTTTCTTTTGAAATAGAAGTACTTTCAGCCTTTACAATCAACAGATATGGTTTTATCACCGGCTACTACGGCAGCGACGAAAGCGTTATAATTCCCGAATATGTAGACGGTATTCCCGTAAAGGGCATTGATGATAATATTTTTGCTGACACTCCTGTCAAAGATGTTTACATTTACAATGATATCAAGATAGACGACGGCACATTTCCCGGAGGAATTACTGTGCATTGCTTTGAAAA
>CAJTPP010000043.1:14056-21249 GCA_910578235.1 uncultured Clostridia bacterium
ACGAACTTATAAGCGCTGACAAAGTGTATGCCGATGTCACCTTTGATGAGGACGAATATTCCTCTTCACTTATTCTTCTGCAGTATTCCTCAGAAGAAGGTGCTATTAATAACAAATCCATTCCCCCTATTACATATTACGCAAGAGGCAAAAACAATGGGGAAACTTCTTTTATAATGAAATCAAATACCGATAATCCATATCTGCAAATAAATATCGGCCGATTTACAACTTCAAACAGAGAACCGTATATCACATTTGATAATATTCCTGACCTTTCAAAAGTTAATCAATATGAACTGTCAATGGACTTCTTAATTGAATATAACAAAAAAGGGTTATCAATTTTATTAAAGGACGAAGATAATAAAACCATTAGCACATGTTCCGCAAGCTCTGATAAATTATTATATGATAAGTGGTATCACTATTACTTGGAATACAAAGATGGCATATATACACAAACTATAACAGATAGTATCGATAACAAAATAATACAATGCGATATTTTAGACTATAACGAAAACAAAGCCGTCAAATATATATATTTCCCAGTTAATACCGAAACTACAGGCTCAAACTACATATGTCTCGACAACATCAGTCTCACAGCTCCGCTGTTGTCTACACTGACTATAAATGTCACAGACAACGAGGGGACGCCGGTAAGCAATGCGGATATAACAATCGATAATAATTACAAAGCTTCTACAAATGAAAAAGGCCAGGCTGTTATTACACTTCCTACAGGACGCTATGTTATTGATGTGACGGCAGAAGATGTCGGCTTTGCTTTGGAGAATTTGGCTGTATATGCCGAAACGCAAGTTAAGGATATAACATTAAACGGCACTGTTAATTCACAGGATTATAAAATTTTGTCTGTAGAAGAAAATACCGTAAAAGTCAATACCCCAGAAACTGATAATATAATTATATATGCTGCAAAGTACAATAACAATATACTCGAAAAAATAGAAAAGCTTATCCCCACTAAGCAGTACAAAAACACATTCAGCGATCTGCCCTTTACTCCCGACAGAGTATTTATGTGGACGAAAGATATGACGCCAAAAGATATTTGGCCGTCTGAACAATAAAACTCCATCCGTACCGATATGCTCCCGCCGCATCTGAATATTTGGGAGCATATCGGTAAACGGGCGGATTTTTTATTGCATAAAAAAATGAGTGTAAAACACACTCATTTCCTATTCGTGCTATGAAAGCATCAAAAGTATTTCAAGGGCTATTACAATTGCACTCAGTATGCTCAGTACAGTCACTCCCAAAACACATTTTTTCTTTAATCTGCTGATTGCTGTTTCCAGATTGACAAGAGCATTTTTGGTATTATGCTGTGTATTTTTTAAATCAAATATACTGTCATTGACCTTAGAAACTGAGCCCACAGCCTGCTTTACCTCGGCCATACCGGACACAACATCATTCATAGTACGGCGCAAATCATCATAAAAGCTCTGCTGCTCAATTGACCACTCTCTGTTCTTAAGCTCCGCATTTTTAACTCTATCTTCAAGATTTTCAATTTTTTCTGATAATGTGGAAATATCTGCCGATACTTTACCTATTTCCTCCTTAACAAAAGAAATATCTGTATTAGCGCCGAATGTGTTTTCCACATTCACTTTATTGTCATTTTCTTTTGCCTCAGAAACTTCTGACTCAGACTTTAATTCAATCCCGCCGTCCCTGTTTTTCTGAGCGCTTTGCTCGTCATCCTCGGCAGCATCTTCATTTTTTGTTTTGAACATATCCATTGTATTAACAACAGTATCCTTAAACTTTCTCGCACTGTTTTCAATACCACCCGCAGTTTTTTTAAATTTATCAATAACACTTTGAATATTTATTGTTTCATTCAAATTGATTCTCTGCGTATTGGCAACAGACTCCGCTCTTTCTCCGTCATTAAGCTTTATATCGGCATTTCTAAGAAATTCCTCATATTCTTCGTCACTCCCGGCATAAAACGCGTCCTGTTCGTCATATGACTCTATGTTCATATTCTTTTTGTCCATAAATTCACCCTTTTCTTATGAATTCTATCTCAAACTGTAATTAGTCTCTATCTGCTTCAGGTCTTGTCGGATTTATTGTAACAACATTGTCATCATCCTCAGAAGAGAACCCGCTGTCTTTTAACAGTTTTGCTCCGCATTTTGAGCAATAAACGTCCTCCGAATGATTATAAGCGCCGCATTCATCACATTTTACAGTTTCCTTCAATTCAGCAAGCTGTTCTTTAAACTCAGCAACCTCTATCATAAGCGCGTCAATTTTACCACACTTTTCAATCAAAGAATTATCCGCGTCACCTGTCGCTTTATAGCAGTCATATATTGATTTACCCATCTCAGTATAAATTTCTTTAATTTTATCTTCTGTGTCACTGATTGCAAACTTTAGCTTTGTCTGACTTACAACATTATTTGTCTTGCCTATTACAGTTTTTGTAAGTTTAAGAGCGCCGTCTTTAGCTTTGCTTGCTTGCTCTTTCAGCTTGTCAAATACTTCTTCCATGTTTTTCGTCCTCCTTTATACTATTATGCTCAATTTTATAGATTATTTACATTATATCATATAATATGTCAATTTTCTATGACATTTTCATTATATTTATGTTTCAGTACATTACAGATTATAAAAAGCGGATACCATTGGGTATCCGCTTTTTATTGCAAAGATAATCATTAGTTTTATTTATAAGCTTTTTTCATAATATCTTCAATTTCCGTTACAAGCGGCAATTTCGGATTTGCGGTTGTACACTGATCCTCAAAAGCCTTATTCGCAAGATCGGAAATATTCTTCATATAAGTTTCCTCATCAATTCCACACTCTGAGAATGAAAGCGGTTCATTAACCTCTTTCATAAGTTCAACAACAGCATTAATAAGGCTTTCAACCCCCTCCTCTGTTGTTTTTGCCGGAAGTCCAAGGAATGCCGCTATTTCAGCATATTTTTCATCAGCAATAAACTTCTTATATTTAGGGAATGACACAAACTTTGAAGGCGTCTGAGCGTTATATCTTATAACATGCGGCAGCAGAACAGCATTTGCGCGTCCATGAGGCACGTGATACTCTCCGCCAATCTTATGCGCTATAGAGTGGTTTAATCCAAGGAACGCGTTTGTAAACGCCATACCTGCCATACAGCTTGCGTTATGCATCTTTTCCCTTGCTTCTTCGTCAGCGGCGCCGTTTTTATATGCCCTCGGCAAATATTTGAATACAAGCTGAATAGCCTTCATTGCAAGACCGTCCGTATAATCAGACGCCATAACTGACACATACGCTTCTATAGCGTGTGTAAGAACATCAAGTCCCGTATCAGCCGTTGCAGATTTCGGCAGAGTCATTACAAACTGAGGATCAATAATAGCAACATTCGGCGTAAGCTCATAGTCAGCCAGCGGATATTTCATATTATTTTTCTTGTCGGAAATAACCGCGAAGCTTGTAACCTCGCTTCCCGTGCCCGAGGTTGTTGGAATTGCGACAAGCTGTGCCTTATTACGCATTTTCGGGAACTTAAACGCGCGTTTTCTTATATCAAGGAAACGAAGTCTGAGTGAATTAAAGTCCACATCAGGATGCTCATAGAACAGCCACATTCCCTTTGCGGCATCCATAGCGCTTCCTCCGCCAAGCGCAATAATCACGTCAGGCTTAAATTCGTTCATCATTGACGCGCCGCGCTGTACCGTTTCAATCGACGGATCAGGTTCTACATCTGAGAATATCTCACAATGAACATGCTCTGTACGCTTTCTCAAATAGTACAGGATTTTATCCACATACCCCAGCGAGACCATACCCGGATCTGTCACGATAAACGCTCTTGAAATATCAGGCATTTTTTCAAGATACTGAATTGAATCTTTTTCAAAATAAATCTTGTCGGGAACTTTAAACCACTGCATATTTACTCTCCTGTTTGCCACTCGCTTCTGATTTATAAGGTTAATCGTTGTAACATTGCCGCTGACACTGTTGCCGCCGTAACTTCCGCAGCCAAGAGTCAGCGAAGGCATATTCGTATTATATATATCACCAATCGCGCCGTGTGATGACGGTGAATTTACAATAAGACGGCTTGCTTTCATTGTATCCGCAAATTTCGATATAACGTCTTCGTCCTTCGCATGTATAACCGCGCTGTGTCCCATACCATGAAACATAACCATTTCCTCGGCTCTGTCAATACCGGCCTCGGTACTGTCAACAACAAAATAAGCCAGAACAGGACTAAGCTTTTCTCTTGACAGCGGATATTCCGGTCCGACACCGTCAAGTTTTGCAAGAAGTATTTTTGTTCCCTCCGGAACCTTTATTCCTGCATTTTCCGCAATCCATGAAGCGCTCTTACCAACTATATCAGGATTTACCGCACCCTTTTCACTGTTTATGCAGTAATCGCTCAACTTTTTAATCTCATTTCCCTTTACAAAATAGCAGCCATATTTTTTCATAAGTTTTTCAAATTCCGACGCTATTTCCTTATCTACAATTGCCGCCTGTTCAGACGCGCAAATCATACCGTTATCAAATGTCTTTGAAAGAATAAGATCATTAACCGCCTGCTCAAGATCCGCGCTTTTATGAATATAACACGGCACATTACCGGGTCCAACGCCCAATGCCGGCTTACCTGTAGAATACGCGGCCTTTACCATACCGCTTCCTCCTGTAGCAAGAACCGTAGCTACGCCAGGATGGTTCATCAGAGCATTTGTAGCGTCAATTGACGGATATTCAATCCACTGAATACAATTTTCAGGCGCCCCTGCCGCTACCGCCGCATCATATACAACTCTCGCAGCCGCAACACTGCACTCCTGCGCCGCAGGATGGAAACCGAATATAACAGGATTTCTTGATTTAATACATATAAGAGCCTTGAAAAGCGTAGTTGAAGTCGGGTTTGTTACAGGTGTAACACCGCAGACAACACCTACAGGTTCAGCTATGATTTCATAATCCTCCAGATCATTCTCAGCTATAACACCAACTGTCTTTTCATTTTTAATCGAATGATAAACATACTCAGTCGCAAACATATTTTTTGTTATCTTATCTTCATAAACACCTCTGCCTGTTTCTTCAACGGCCATTTTTGCAAGCTCCATATGCTTATCAAGACCTGCAAGAGTCATTGCCTTGACAATATTGTCAATCTTTTCCTGATCAAACGACGCAAACTCGCCAAGAGCTTTCTGCGCTTTCGCAACATAGCCGTCTATCATCTCATTTACATTAATCTCTGCCATAATAATCTCCTCCTGTTCTTTCGGATAAATAATCGTTAAATTTTTATCGTTAATTATTTATCAATCTTTATGTTGTATTATATGCGATTGTTAAACTTTTGTCAATAGATTTTTCGTTATTTTTTATTATTTGTTTATTATATATAAATAATGTACCGGCACCATAATATTTTTTGGTTTGTAGTATAACTATATTTTTACATTATATTTTAATATTCTGCCAAAAAATACAGCATATGTCAAAAAAACCTTTACAAAAATATCTAAACGTGATAGAATGTAGCTGTGGTATACACTATGCTCAACGCTTGATATCGGTAAAACTCCCGACTCTGCTGCCGTATCTCCTGCGAGCATTACAACATACCGCACACATATCTTTTCTCACGCGTTTTTATATTCATTCAGTGGCGCACGTTTTTGTGCAAAATTCAATCAAAAAGGAGAATATTAATGAACACAGAATTATTTAAAGAAATCAAAGCCACGGTCACAAAAAAAACAGAAGAAGAATTAACAAAGCACAGCGAACACCTTAAAATATCAGTAGGTGAAGTAATAGATATGCTTGTATCCGGAACAAGTGTTGAAGATCCTGAGAAAGCTGTCGACTTAATTCGGGATTATATCAGCCTGATAACAAATACACAAAATGATGAACAACTGGAACGCACATTATTTGCTATACTCGGTTTCTGTTTTAACGCAGTTATAGAAACAAAAAAATACTCATTTGAAGAAGCCTTCGGCGCAATGATCGCAAACAGTGAGGCCTTTAAGAAATACATATCGAAAAACAAATAAAGATACAAAAAAGCTGTTTTCCAAAAACAGCTTAGATCAATTTACAAGGAACTCCACGCAGACCGTGAAATGGTCTGCTGACAATAACAGGCGCTATGCTCCCAAAAGGACGGCATAGCGCCTGTTATTGCAAAAAAGCCAAAAGTGTGATCCGCCACGTTACTCCACTAAGCACAATATAGTGCGCTATACGCTCTATAGGCAGGGCTGTTTCTCTCTCAAAATTGAAATATTCGTGAAGGTGCCGTTCATTTTACCGTTGACTGCCCCTGCAAACCAAAAATGATTAATTATCTATTTTCTGTTTGGTTTTCTCTTAATTCTCAACAATCTGATAAAATCATCAAACAAAGAAGTATCTACTGGCTCAAACATCATCCATTTCCCATCATGATAAGTTTTAGCTTCATCATAAATTCTTTGAACTTCCTTTGAGTAATTTTCTCTATCGTTTTCAAATTTTAAGCGTTCGTCTCTTCCTAAAATAATCATAAACCCTAAACAACTTTCTCTGGCATATAATGCACATAGTGTTTTACCACCTCGGCGGTATTTATATTCATATGTCCATGCTTTTCCACCTTTATCCCACAAACAGTCCATATCATATTTTTCATCAATTAAAGCGCATAATTTATTCCATATCTCATATAAAGATTTTCCGACCAAAGCTGTTATTTGTTCTGTGTCAGGTATTATATCAAGCATGATAACCTCCTATATAAATCCCGATTTATTATTTTTCATTTCCGTTCCCTCTACGGTATCTTCTTATAACAAACATACCGTTATTTTGTGTATCCTTATTGCAAATTCTGTACTTTTTGTATGTTAAATATTGTTAAGATGCTGTATCGCATTTGTGTCTCCTATTAATATAGCTACATCTGTCTCCTTAAAAACATAATCCGCTCCCGGTGAAATATTTACGGTACTTTTATCTCCGTCAGTTTCATTTTTAACAGCAACTATATTAACCTTATATTTTCTGCGCACGGACAATTCAGCAAGAGACTTACCCACCCATGCCTTCGGAACAATACAGTCAGCTATGCTGTAATCTTCTGATATATCTATCAAATCCAACAGTTT
>CAJTPP010000044.1:0-5214 GCA_910578235.1 uncultured Clostridia bacterium
GCATTATAATATATTTATTATATACTATATTTGGTAAAATGTATAGTAATAATTTTGAATATTTGACGGTCACAGAGATAAAAATATACATATATTTGTCGGAATATTTTTATTAAATATGTAAAGTCTATTGACAAAGTAGGAAATATAAAGTAAAATATATCTGAACATTTGAATAAGTGTTCAGATATATTTGCACACAGGAGATGATAATATGCGATCAGTATATATGGATAATAATGCGACAACGGCTTTGAAAAAAGAAGCTCTTGACGCTATGATGCCATATTACACAGATATATACGGGAATGCCTCATCGAAATTTTATAAAATAGGCAGAGACGCCGAGCAGGCTCTTTATAAAATGAGAGAAAGTGTTGCCAAAAATATAGGCGCGGCCAATGCCAATGAGGTATATTTTACAGGCTCAGGCTGTGAAGCGGATAACTGGGCGATAAAAGGGGCCGCGTTTGCAAATCAAAAGAAAGGCAATCATATTATAACAAGTAAAATTGAACATCACGCGGTGCTCAATACGTGCGAGTACCTTGAAAAACACGGCTTTGAAGTGACATATCTTGATGTTGATGAAAATGGATTTGTAAATCCGAAATCCGTTGAGGAAGCGATTACCGATAAAACAATTCTTGTTTCGGTTATGACAGCGAATAATGAGATAGGAACAATAGAACCTATAAAAGAAATTGCGGATATAGCCCGCGCGCATAAAGTTATATTTCATACGGATGCTGTTCAGGCTATAGGACATATGCCGATAAATGTGCGGGAACTTGGAGTTGATATGCTTTCACTGTCGGCGCATAAGTTTCACGGACCTAAGGGTGTGGGAGCACTGTATATAAGAAATGGTGTGAGAGTTGATAATCTTGTTCATGGTGGAGGTCAGGAAAGAGGAAAGAGAGCCGCTACGGAAAATCTTGCGGGTATTGCCGGAATGGATAAGGCGCTTGAAATTGCGGTAAAAAATCTTGACAGAAATATGAAGCATTGTGAGAAGATGCGTGACAGACTGATTGACGGGATTAGGAAAAGTATTCCTTATTGCAGGCTGAACGGGCCCGAAAATAACGGAAGAATGTGTAATAATGTGAATTTTTCATTTCAGTATGTAGAGGGTGAGTCAATACTTATGATGCTTGATATGAACGGTGTCGCCGCGTCAAGCGGAAGCGCGTGCGCGTCAGGCTCGCTTGATCCGTCTCATGTGCTTATGGCGATAGGCCTGCCGCATGAAATTGCGCACGGATCTTTGAGACTGAGTGTTGGTGAGGAGACTACAGAGGCTGATGTTGACTATGTTATAGATGTTCTTCCATCTATAATCCAGAGATTAAGAGATATGTCACCTCTTTATGAGGGTGTTGAAAGGTAAGTAATAGAAAGGGTGTGCTATTATGTACAGTGAAAAGGTAATGGATCATTTCGCAAATCCGAGAAATGTCGGCGAAATTGAAAATGCTAACGCGGTAGGCGAAGTCGGAAACGCTAAATGCGGTGATATAATGAAGATGTATATGGATATTGAGGATAATGTCATAAAAGACGTGAAATTTAAAACATTTGGCTGCGGCGCGGCTATTGCGACAAGCTCAATGGCTACTGAAATGGTAAAGGGCAAGACTGTGGACGAGGCGCTGGCTCTTACAAATAAAGCTGTTATGGAGGCGCTTGACGGACTCCCTAAGGAAAAGATACATTGTTCTGTTCTTGCGGAGGAGGCTATTCATTCAGCTATTAACGATTATAGACAGCGCAGAGGCGAGGCGCCGCTCGGAAGTACGTGTGACGGCTGCTGTGACAGATGCAGTGAAGATCACGGAGAATAATCATGCGGAAATATTAATACAATATGGTGTTGGTATCAGGTTGTAAAACTGTTTGCCGACACCATATTTTGTATGTATTGAGGTAAAAATAGCCATATTGGGTGATAAAACTTTAAACAAATTTAACAATGTTTACAGTAATCGGAAAGAAAATATTGCAATAGATTGTTTAATGGTATATAATCAGTGTGATTAGTGTTTTAGTACCAGCTACTAATAATAATTGTTAAATGTCGAATTCAGGGGGAAGGGAGCGCTCAATAATGACGAGGACTGTGCTAAAAAAACAGCGTCATGAATTTTTGCTGAGAGAAATAAGGAAAAATCCGTTTTTGAAAGACGAAGATCTTGCAAAAGCATGTAATGTGAGCGTGTCTACGATAAGATTTGACAGGGCGGAGCTTGGGATTGCGGAGTATCGTGAAAGAGTAAAGTCAGCCGCCGTGGAAGGTATGAATACAAATGATGCTTCGGGCGAGGTGCTTGATCTTAATTTGTTTCGTGACGGAATTTCAGTATTAAAGACAGATAGCACGATGGCGTTTGAGGGGACTGATATTGTGAAAGGGCAGTGCATATATGCGTTTGCTGAAAATTTAGTGCTGAGTGTTATTGACGCAAAGGCGGCGCTTGTTAAATTTGCAAATGTAAAATATATGCATGAGGCTCATACGGGTGACACGCTTATAGCGAAGTCGGATGTTATGAGAGTAAAAGAAGAAGAATTTATAGTACGCGTTGTTATTAAGGCTAACATGAACGAGGTTTTCAGAGGGAAATTCAGTTTGTTGGTGACAGACGCGGAAGGTTCGGAGGAATAGATGAAAATAATTATTGATGCTATGGGCGGAGACAATGCTCCGCAGGCTCCTGTTGAAGCGGCGGTTAAAGCCTCAAAGGAACTTGATGTATATATAACGCTTGTAGGAAAAACAGATGTTATTGAAAAGGAGTTATCGAAATATAATTGTGACAGGGATAGAATGACCATTGTTCATGCGGATGATGTAATATCAAACCATGAGGAGCCGGCAAAGGCTGTAAGAAGCAAGAGAGGCGCGTCGGTTGTTGTTGCGGCCAATATGCTTAAAAACGGAGAAGGAGACGCCATGCTGTCAATGGGCAACAGGGGCGCGCTTCTTACTGCCGGGCTGCTTATAGTAGGACGAATAAAGGGAATACTCAGACCGGCTCTTGCCACATTGCTTCCAAGTGCAAAGGGGCCTAAGATGCTCATAGACGCGGGGGCTAATACAAACTGTAAAAGTGATAATCTTGTGCAGTTTGCCATTATGGGCAGTATTTATATGAAAAATGTTCTTGCTATAGAAAATCCGACTGTCGGACTTATGTCAAACGGCGAGGAAGAAGGCAAGGGTGATGAACTTACAAAGGAGACGTTTCCGAAGCTCAAAAACGCGCCTGTTAATTTTATAGGCAACATAGAGGGAAGAGATGTTATGGAAGGAACGGCGGATGTCATAACATGTGATGGATTTGTCGGGAATGTGATACTGAAAACCGTTGAAGGCATGGGGCATGTAGTTAGCAGCAAGGTAAAGGGAATGTTCATGCGCGGAATTATTTCCAGGCTGGCGGCGTTATTTGTTATGAAAGGACTTAATGAATTCAAACAGACAATGGATTACCGTGAATACGGAGGCGCTCCGCTGCTCGGAACAAAGAGACCTGTTATAAAGGGACATGGATCATCTGACGCTAAAGCAGTATTTTCTGCGATTTATCAGGCGAAAAAGTTTGTTGAGACAAATGTGACAGATGAAATAGTGAAAAATATTAATTCTATGGAGGATAAAGGTAATGATTAATGCTAAGATAACAGGAGTAGGAAGATATATTCCCGAAAAGGTGTATGATAATGCGTATATGGAGAGTATTGTTGACACAAATGATGAATGGATAACGAGACGCACAGGTATAAAAGAAAGACATATATCAGCGGATAACGAATATACAACAGATATGGCGTCTATTGCCGCTAAGGGCGCGATAGAAAACGCGGGGCTTACGGCGGAAGATATTGATCTTATTCTTCTCGGAACGGTTACGCCGGATTATTTCACCCCTGCGTGCGCGTGTATTGTTCAGGCAAATATCGGCGCGGTTAAGGCGGCGGCATTTGATTATAATGCGGCGTGCTCCGGTTTTGTTACGGGTTTGACAATTGCGAAACAGTTTATTCAGACAGGAACCTATAAGCATGTTTTGGTAGTTTGCGCGGATGTTTTAAGTAAAGCGACGGACTATAAAGACAGAGCGACGTGTGTTCTGTTTGGTGATGCCGCGGGCGCGGCTGTTGTATCAGCAAGCGGGGAAACAGGAATAATTTCAACAGATATCGGAGCGGACGGAGCAAGCGGTCTTGCTATAACAAGTCTCGCATACAGAGACGATGATGAAGAAACAGAAAAGAGAGTAAGCCGGCGTAAGGATACCATATGGATGGCAGGTCAGGCGGTTATGAAATTCGCGGTTAAAGCCATGGCTGACGCAAGTGAAAAGGTGCTTAAGGAAGCGGGACTTACATGGGATGATATAGCGCTTGTTGTTCCGCATCAGGCTAATTACAGAATAGTGGACAGCGCGATAAAGCGTATGGGCATAGAAAAGGATAAGGTATTTCTTAATCTGGAGTGGTACGGAAACACTTCCGCGTCATGCATACCTGTGTCTCTTTCACAGGCAGTTGAGCAGGGAAGAATAAAGAAGGGAGATAAAATCATTCTTGTCGGTTTTGGCGGCGGTCTGACATGGGGAGCGGCGCTGCTTGAATGGTAAGGGTTAAAAAAATATATAAGCGCGCTGCGCGGAAAGGATAAATATTATGAAAACGAGATTATGTGAATTGCTTGGAATTGAATATCCGATTATTCAGGGCGGAATGGCGTGGATTGCTACAGCCGAGCTTGCCGCGGCAGTATCAAACGGCGGCGGAATAGGTATCATCGCGGCCGGCAATGCTCCTGCTGAGGTGGTAAGAGAGCAGATCCGCAAAGCAAAGAGTCTTACAGATAAGCCGTTTGGCGTAAATGTAATGATGATGTCTCCTTTTGTTGAGGAAGTGATGCGGGTTATTATAGAGGAAAAGCCTGCGGCAGTAGCGACAGGCGCTGGTAATCCGGGAAAGTACATACCGCTGCTTAAAGAAGCGGGAATAAAGGTTATGCCGGTTGTGGCAAGTGTCGCAATGGCAAAGAAGATGGAAAAAGACGGCGCTGACGCTGTTATTGCCGAAGGCACTGAAGCGGGCGGACATATAGGCGAGCTTACTACCATGGTACTTGTGCCTCAGGTAGCTGACGCTGTGTCAATTCCTGTAATAGCGGCGGGAGGAATTGCGGACAGC
>CAJTPP010000044.1:5228-15544 GCA_910578235.1 uncultured Clostridia bacterium
CCGCATTTGCGCTCGGCGCTGACGGTATACAGGTTGGAACACGTTTTATTTGTTCAACGGAATGTATTGTGCATGATAATTACAAGCAGGCTGTGCTTAAGGCGAAGGATAGAGACGCCGTTGTTACAGGAAGAAGCACAGGCGCTCCTGTAAGGGCGCTAAAAAACAAGCTTACACGCGAATATGACAAGCTTGAAAAGGCGGGCGCTTCTTTTGAGGAAATCGAGGCTCTCGGTGTCGGCGGTTTGAGGCGCGCGTTTGAGGAAGGCGATGTTCAAACAGGCTCGCTTATGGCGGGACAGTCGGCTGCGATGGTGAACAAGCTGGAGTCGTGTGCTGATATTATAAAAAGTTATTTTGAGGATACAAAAACGGTAATTGAAGCGATAAATTCAAAATTAAACTAATAAGGAGAATATAAGAATGGGTAAGTTAGCATTCGTATTTGCGGGACAGGGAGCCCAGGCTGTTGGAATGGGAAAGGAACTGGCTGAGAATTTTCCTGTGGCCGATAAAGCTTTTGACGAAGCAAGTGAGGCTCTTGGTTTTGACATAAAGGAAATGATTTGGAACGGTGACAGTGAAACACTTATGATAACAGAGAATACGCAGCCTACAATAGTGACCATGAGTGTAGCCGCGCTTCGCGTACTTGAGGAAAAGGGGATAAAGCCCGATGTTGTCGCAGGACTAAGTTTAGGAGAATATACAGCGCATATCGCTTCAGGCTCTATAGATTTTTCAGATGGAGTAAGGCTTGTAAAAAAACGCGGTAAATATATGCAGGAAGAAGTGCCGGTAGGCGAGGGCGCTATGGCCGCAATTATTGCTTTGAGTAGTGAAGAAGTAATAGCATGCTGTGAGGAGGCGTCAAAGCTTGGGGTGTGCTCGCCAGCCAACTTTAACTGCCCGGGACAGATTGTTGTGTCGGGAGAAACAGACGCGGTTGAAAAATGCTGTGAGATCGCAAAGGAAAAGGGTGCGAAAAGAGCTATGAAGCTTCCCGTATCTGCTCCGTTCCACTGTGAAATGCTTATCGGCGCAGGAGAAAAACTGGCGAAGGAACTTGAGAATGTTGAAGTTAAGGATATGAAAATTCCTGTAATAACAAATGTAACTGCTGATTATATATCTTCTAAGGAGGATATTAAACCGCTGCTTATCAGTCAGGTGTCGTCTTCTGTAAAATGGGAGGACACGATAAGGAGAATGATCGCTGACGGCGTGGACACCTTTGTAGAGGTTGGGCCGGGAAAAGCGCTGAGCGGATTTATAAAGAAGGTTTCGAGAGACGTAAATGTGTTTAACGTTGAGGATATGGTCTCGCTTGAAAAGACACTGAACGGTCTTGAAGCATAAGAGAGGGGAGAAAAATATATGTTAAAAGGAAGAACTGCGGTTATTACTGGTTCGGGGAGAGGTATAGGAAAATCTATTGCTATGAAGCTTGCTTCATACGGAGCTAATGTAGTGATAAATGATATCCCTTCCTCTGAGGACGCTGATAAAACCTGTGAGGAAATAAAATCTATGGGTGTTGACAGCATAGTAATAAAGGGTGACGTTAGAAATAAAGAGGATGTAGATAGGCTTATATCGGGAACAATTGAGCATTTCGGAAAGATTGATATATTTGTCAATAACGCAGGCATTACAAGAGACGGTCTTATGATAAGAATGTCGGAAGAGGACTGGGATCTTGTGATGGATATAAACCTTAAAGGCGCGTTTAACTGTATTAAAGCGGTTGCGAGACCTATGATGAAACAGAGAAGCGGCGCTATTATAAATATCGCGTCTATTGTAGGGGTTATGGGTAATCCCGGTCAGGCAAACTATGTTGCGTCAAAGGCGGGATTGATAGGACTTACAAAGACAACCGCAAAGGAATTTGCGACAAGAGGTATCAGATGCAACGCGGTTGCGCCCGGTTTTATACGCAGCGCAATGACAGATGTGCTTTCGGATGAAGTGAAAAAGCAGTATTTTGACGCGATCCCGCTCGGTAAATTTGGTGAAACAGAAAATATTGCTGATGTTGTAGCGTTTCTCGCGTCGGATATGTCACAATATGTGACAGGACAGGTAATAAATGTTGACGGCGGACTTGTAATGTAATATAATAGTTATATAATTCATTAAGAATTTATATATACATCACTGAAAGGGGGTGCAGGATAATAATGGAGGAATTTGAAAGAGTGAAAAACGTTATCGTTGACCAGCTTAGTGTTGATGCGGAAGAAGTAACACTTGAAGCATCATTTGTTGACGATTTGGGTGCTGACTCATTGGACGTGGTTGAGCTTATCATGGGTTTGGAAACAGAGTTTGATATCGAAATCCCTGATGAGGACGCTGAAAAAATCAGCACAGTTGGCGACGCAGTTGAATATATCAAAAATCATGCGTAAGATACAGCGGTTTAGAGCCCTGCTTCAAAGCTGATTTGATGCAGGGCATAAGCTTTTGATTAGAAAATAATTATATTTATATATACCTATTAAAAATAAAACAGGAGGCAAAGAAATGAGACGAGTTGTTGTAACCGGTTTGGGAGCAGTTACTCCGCTGGGGAATGATGTAAAATCGTTCTGGGAAGCTATACGGGCCGGAAAGTGCGGCATAGACAAGGTGACACATTTTGACGCGTCGGAGTTTAAAACACAGATTGCGGGTGAGGTTAAAAATTTTGAGCCTGCCGATTATATGGATAAAAAAGACGCCAGAAAAATGGACAGGTATACACAGTTTGCAATGGTGGCCGCAAGCGAGGCGGTAGCTGATTCGGCTCTTGACATGGAGAAGGAAAATCCGTGGCGTGTCGGCGTTATTACCGGAAGCGGTATCGGTGGTATTAAAACGCTTGAAGAACAGCATAAAATGCTTCTTGACAGAGGTCCGGGACGTGTCAGCCCATTTTTTATACCTATGATGATAGGAAATATGGGGGCGGCTCAGATTGCGATTAAATTTAAGGCGAAAGGTATTAACGAAAATGTTGTTACAGCCTGCGCTTCAAGTACAAATGCTATTGGTGACGCAATGCGTCATATTCAGTATGGAAATAATGATGTTATTATTGCGGGCGGAGCCGAGGCTGCTGTAAGCCCTCTTGCATTTGCGGGATTTTGCACAATGAAGGCTATGTCTACAAGAAATGACGATCCTCAGACGGCGTCAAGACCGTTTGACGCTGATCGTGACGGTTTTGTGCTCAGCGAGGGCGCAGGATTTGTTGTGCTTGAAGAACTTGAGCATGCAAAGAAGCGGGGGGCGCGTATTTACTGCGAGCTTGTCGGCTATGGAGCAACTGATGATGCTTATCACATAACAAGTCCTGTTCCCGGAGGTGAGGGCGGCGCAAAGGCTATGGAGCTTGCGATTAAGGACGCCGGACTTGAGCCGAAGGATATTACTTATATTAACGCGCACGGAACATCAACAAAGTATAATGATTCTTTTGAAACTCAGGCTATAAAAAGCGTGCTTGGAGACGCTGCGAAGACTGTTGCGGTAAGCTCGACAAAGTCTATGACAGGACACCTGTTAGGCGCGGCGGGCGGTGTGGAGGCTATAATATGTTCGCTCGCTATTAAGGAGGGGTATATTCCGCCGACAATAAATTATACAACGCCGGATCCGGAGTGTGATCTTGATATTGTGCCGAATGAAGGCAGACAGCGGGAGGTTAAGACGGCAATGTCTAATTCGCTTGGCTTCGGAGGACATAACGCTACTATTGTCATGAAAAAGTATGAGGACTAATATTTTAATATTTGCAGTATTAGAGGATGCCTTTTGGGCACCCTCTAATGCCGTTTATATGTATTGCTCCAAAAAGCGAAAATATTTCACTGTTTGGAGCAGTTCATATCGGAAAGGATTATGATGATGAAAGATATTGAAAAGGAAATAGGCTATACATTTAAGAATAAAAAACTGCTTGAAACAGCTCTTACGCACAGCTCATACGCTAATGAATACAAAAAGGAAAGTAATGAGCGGCTTGAATTTCTCGGCGACTCTGTGCTTAGTATTATAATGAGCGATTATCTCTTTAAAAAACTTGAAAATATTAATGAAGGATGGCTGTCTAAATACCGCGCTACTCTTGTGTGCGAACAGTCTTTAAATGAGGTGTCAAAGAAAATTAAGCTCAGTACATTTATTAGGCTCGGCAGAGGCGAGGAAATGACAGGAGGACGCGAAAGAGCGTCTATTGTATCGGACGCTTTTGAAGCGCTGATCGCGGCTATTTATATTGACGCGGGTATAGAATTCGTAAGAGGCTGGGTTATAAATTTAATGCTTGACGCAATTGAAACGGTTATTTCCGGTCACGGATACGCGGATTATAAAACAATGCTTCAGGAGGTTTTCCAGACGGGAACATCGGGTAAGGTTACTTACAGGACTGTTTCCGAAACAGGACTTGATCATAATAAAACCTTTGAGGTAGAGGTGCTTGTGGATGATATACCAAAAGCGAGAGGGATTGGTCACAACAAAAAAGAAGCGGAGCAAAACGCGGCGCATACTGTGCTGAAAAATATAGGCAAGGTATCATGAAAACATATAATATACCCATATTTGTACCGCACAGAGGCTGCCCTTTTGACTGCGTTTTTTGTAATCAGAAGCGTATTACAGGCATGCAGACGGAGGTTACGGCTGATGATGTGCGCTATACAATAGAAAATCATCTTGAAACTTTGCCGTTAAAGGACAGGCATATTGAGGCGGCATTTTTCGGCGGAAGTTTTACAGGAATACCTTTTGCTGAACAAAGCAGTTTGCTTGCCACTGCTGATTGGTATGTAAAAAAGGGCTTGATAGACGGCATACGGGTATCTACGAGACCGGATTATATAAACAGGGACATTCTTGACAACCTGTTTAAATACGATGTTACGACTATTGAACTTGGCGTGCAGTCAATGGATAATACGGTGCTGAGAAATTCTAACCGCGGACATACAAGAGAGGATGTTATAGCCGCGGCAGAACTGATACGTCGGTATCCGTTTGTACTTGGATTACAAATGATGACGGGGCTGCCGTCTGATACAAATGAGAAATCACTGTATACCGCTGATGAAATAATAAAATTAAGTCCGGATATTGTACGGATTTATCCCACTCTGACAATAAAGGATACATTTTTGGAAAAGATGTATAAAGAGGGAAAGTATACGCCGCAAACGCTTGACGCTGCTGTGGAATTATCAAAGCGGCTTCTGCTTAAATTCGAGGAGCGTAATATTAAGGTTATACGAGTGGGGCTGCAGTCTACGGACGAAATAAGCGAAAACGGCAGCGTTGTAGCGGGGCCTGTGCACAGCTCGTTTAGGGAAATGGTAGAAAGCAGTATTTACTATGATATTATAACGGAGAAGCTGAACGGCGGGAAATACAAAAAAGCGGATGTTTTTGTAAATCCGAAAGAAGTATCAAAGGCTGTAGGTAATAAGAGACATAATATAAATAAGATAAAAAATGAACTTGGGATAGAAATAAAAATTTATCCGGATAAAGAACTTAATAAAAGAGAGGTGAGATGTGTTTGCTGTTAAAAAGACTTGAATTGCAGGGGTTTAAATCCTTTGCGGACAAAACGGTGCTTGAATTTGTCGAAGGCTCGACGGCGGTTGTGGGTCCTAACGGAAGCGGTAAAAGTAATATTTCCGACGCAATCCGATGGGTCATCGGAGAAATGAGCGCGAAAACCTTGCGCGGCTCCAATATGCAGGATGTTATCTTTGCGGGAACGGAAACCCGTAAGCCGGTTAATTTTGCGGAGGTAAGCCTTGTGCTGGATAACAGTACGCATATGTTTAATATAGATTTTGACGAGGTGATTGTAACAAGGCGGCTGTTCAGAAGCGGTGAAAGCGTTTATCAGATTAACCGCTCAAACTGCCGTTTGAAGGATATTCATGAGCTGTTTATGGACACAGGTCTCGGACGTGACGGATATTCTATAATAGGACAAGGCAATGTGTCACAAATACTTTCGACGAAGGCTGAGGACAGAAGAAGTTTGTTTGAGGAAGCAGCCGGCATATCAAAATATAAATACAGAAAAGAAGAGGCAGAGAGAAAATTAAAAGGCGTTGAAGAAAATCTTGTCCGTATAGGCGATATAACATCGGAACTTGAAGGACAGAGAGCGCCTCTTAAACGTCAGTCTGAGAAGGCAAGAAAATATTTGACTTTTTATGAGGAGTATAAGGGACTGGATGTAAATCTCAGTCTTGTTACGATAGATAAAAATAAAATATCGCTTGAAGAAACAGAAACGCTGTATAAAAATGTTGACGAGGAGCTTACGGAGCTTCGCGCCTCCGAATCGGAAGCGGAACAGAAGGTGAGCGCGCTGTATGATGAGAGTAAGGAAAAAGATGAGAATATTGCGGAGAAAAACAGACAGCTTCGCGAGGTTCAGGAAAAAGGTCACCAGACCAAAAATGAAATCACTATTGCTGAAAATAATATAAAGAACAATCATTCAATGCTTGCGAGAATTGAAAGTGAGATTAATTCGATAAAGAATAAAAACACAGAACGTGAGAAGGCTATAGAAAAAGCCGACGATGATATTAAGGCTAAGGAAACGGCTGCGCAGGATATTCTTGCGGAGTTTGATTTGCTTAAAGACGAACAGGAGGAAGTGACAACCAGAAAAGATACGCTGTCCTCAAAAATAGAGTCTTTGAGAAGTATTATGATGGAAAAATTAAATGAAATATCTTCCAAAAAAGCGCAAATGAGCGGGCTGGAAGCGTTGCGAGGAAGTTTTATCGAACGCCGTGAAGTTGTTGAAGCGGAAATAAGTAGCTTTAACGAGGGTGTGACTAACACGAGAGAGGATATTGAAAAGTGCAGACAGGATATAGCGCAAAAATCCGAAAAGCTGTCTAAGATGAAGGCGACAGTAGAGCGTCACAATACTGATGTGAATAAGGCCCGCATGGAATATGATAAAGCGGTTGGGGCGTTAAATTCAATACAGGTGGAATACAATTCAAAGGCGTCAAAGAAAAAAATACTTGAGGGCATGGAAAATGATTACGCGGGCTATGCTAAAAGCGTTAAGCTGGTGCTTAAGGCTGACGAATTGAAGCGTCTGGCGATTTACGGCACAGTATCTGGACTTGTCGATGTGCAGAAGGAGTATGTTACAGCGATAGAAACGGCTCTTGGCGGAGCTTTGCAGAATATCATCGTAGAAAGCGAGGAGGACGCAAAGCAGGCTATTGCGTTTTTAAGAAAAAATAACGCAGGACGGGCGACTTTTCTGCCGGTAACATCTGTATGGGGCAGAGGTATGGACAATATTAATGATGTAAGTAAATGTGCCGGTTTTATAGGCGTAGCAAATACGCTTGTAAATGTAGACAGAAAATATGAGGAAATTATTAAAAGTCTTTTGGGACGTGTTGTGGTAGTTGATAACGTGGATAATGCGATTTCTATGAGCCGTCAATTCGGATATAAATTCCGTATTGTCACTCTTGAGGGCGATGTGCTTAATGCGGGCGGATCTATGTCAGGCGGAAGCGTTAACAAGCAGAGCGGATTTTTGTCAAGGTCATCGGAAATAAAGACTCTCAGCGCTGAGCTAAAAGAGCTAAATGTCAATATACGGGCTTTAAGCGATAAAAAGCGGGATGCGGAGGGCGATATACAAAGAATTGAAAATCAGTTATCCTCTTATATTCCGCTTGTGCGCGAGTATGAGGATGAAATACTGCGTCTTGAAAATACGCTGAAACATCTGGAACAGTCTCTCGAACTGGACGCGGATACAGAGAAAAATCATAAGTCAGAGCTTGAGCAGATAGAGCAGCAGTTAGCCGAGTCCTCCGATGATATTGCGATGCTTCTGCAAAGCATAAGAAATCTTGAAAAAGAAGCCCAGTCTATGCGGGATAAAGCTGAAGAAATGAGCGGTGAGCTTGACAGAATTACATCTGAGAAAGATGAAAAATCACAAAGCATTATGGATAAAACCATGCTTCTCGCAGGTCTGGAAAAGGATATTAATGTTATAAAGACATCAATAGAAAATATAAAATCAGAAATACAAAATGCCGTTGAAGATATTGAACGGCGTGAACAGGATAAAGAACGTATTTGTCTTGAAAATGACGAGTTGTACGGTAAAATAAATGAAAAGAAAAAGATGACTGAAGATATCGAGAATAACTCCGAAGAAATAATGCAGAGTATTATAAAGCTGGAGGAGGATAAAAAACGTCTGCTCGAAAGTCTGCAAAGTATACAGAATGAGAATAAAGATCTTACGGACAGGCTTCTGAAGCTTCAGCAGGAACTTTCAAGACTGGATAACAGACGTGAGAAGCTGAATTCCGATACGGAAAATATTATTGGCAAATTGTGGGATAATTATGAGCTTACGTATTCAACAGCTTTGGAGATACAGACAGAGGTAGAGGACGAAAAGGCGGCCTTTGCGAGACTCGCGGAGCTTAAAGCGGAGATTAAAGCGTTGGGAAGCGTTAATATTGACTCCATTGAGGAATATTTATCAGTTGAGGAAAGATTTAAATTTCTGACAGAACAGAAGAATGATCTGGACAAATCAAAAGCCGATCTGAATGATATTATATCGTCAATGGAGGAGCTTATGGAGGAACATTTCGGTAAGCAGTTTGCAGATATTAACGAGAGCTTTTCAATGGTATTCAGGGAATTGTTTGGCGGAGGTAAGGCCAAGCTGTATATGTCAGAGCCAGATAATATTCTTGAAAGCGGTATTGAAATTGAGGTTCAGCTGCCTGGCAAGGGCTTGCAGAATATTAATTTATACTCAGGAGGAGAGAAGTCTTTTATAGCGATAGCGCTTTTATTTGCAATATTGCGGGTAAAGCCGGCTCCTTTCTGTATTCTGGACGAAATTGACGCGGCGCTTGATGATGTAAATGTTTCAAGATTTGCTACATATTTGAAAAACTATATTGAACAGACACAGTTTATAGTAATAACGCACAGACGCGGTTCAATGGAAGCGGCTAATATTCTGTATGGAGTGACAATGCAGGAAAAAGGCGTTTCAAAGCTGCTGTCATTGCATATTGACGATGTGGCCGGTGATATGGTAAGATAGGAGTAAAATTATGGGTTTTTTTGACAAATTAAAAAAAGGACTGACAAAAACGCGGGAGTCTATTGCCGAACAGGTGAATAATGTATTTAGTGTTTTTGTACAGGTGGACGAGGAATTATTTGAAAATCTTGAGGAAGCTCTTATAATGGCGGATATAGGAGTAGAAACCTCAGAATATATTATAGAAACATTAAGAGATAACGTGAAGCGTAAACATATTACAGACGGTAATGAAGTAAAAACAGAATTAAAAAATATTATAAGCGATATATTAAGCGGACAAAGCAGTGAGGTTAATATATCCGGAAATCCGTCAGTGATACTCGTTATAGGCGTGAATGGAGTAGGTAAAACGACAAGTATAGGCAAAATTGCGTCACATTATAAGTCTCAGGGAAAGAAGGTGCTGCTTGGAGCAGCTGATACATTCAGAGCTGCCGCAATAGATCAGCTTGACATATGGGCGCAGAGAAGCGGCTGCGATATTATAAAGCATCAGGAAAACAGTGATCCGGCCGCGGTTGTGTTTGACGCCTGCGCTGCCGCAAAGGCGAGAGGCGCGGATATCCTGATTTGTGATACGGCGGGAAGACTGCATAATAAAAAAAATCTTATGGCGGAGCTCGCAAAGATAAATCGTGTTATTGAAAGAGAGATTCCTGACGCGCCGCGGGAAACATTGCTTGTGCTTGACGCGACAACAGGACAAAATGCTGTCAGTCAGGCGAAGCTGTTTGCCGAGGTTGCCGATATAACAGGCATTATTCTTACAAAGCTTGACGGGACGGCAAAAGGCGGAATTGTTATATCAATTGCGAAAGAGCAAAATCTGCCTGTAAAATTTGTAGGAGTAGGAGAGGGAATTGACGATTTGCAGGAGTTTAATCCTGACGATTTTGCAAAAGCATTGTTTGACGAGGAATAACAATTTTATAAGTAAAAACTTTCTGGAGATTTTGCCGTTATTTATTTGCTAAAATATTATTCTATTCGCCGGCATATACGCTGTACTGGTGAAAAACACAATAATAGCGGACAATTCACACTGTGCGATTTTCTCTCTTATCCCTGACGGGAACGCAACCCTTGTAGACAATTTCGGCACCCACAAACGGCAATGTCAGTGATTGAAAGAGGCGCGTTGATGAGCCCAAACAAAAAGGGCAAGACAAAGTAAATGTAA